>DULM01000238.1 GCA_012840405.1 Syntrophomonadaceae bacterium
GGGTGCGCTGTTGTAGCAGGTGACACAAAAGACAGAATGAGTGAAGTTGATAGGTTCCAAAACGATCCTAATTGCCGCTTATTTATCGGTTCTATCGAAGCGGCAGGTGTTGGGTTAACCTTGACAGCGGCCTCAAATGTAGCCTTCCTAGAATACCCCTGGAGACCAGCGGACTTCGATCAGGCGGTTGACAGACTGCACAGAATCGGCCAGAAATCCAGCGTGACTGCCTGGTGTCTAATTGCGAACGTGGATGGAATTAAGACCATAGATGAGAAGATAATATCTATTCTGCAAAAGAAAAGAAGAACAATAAACGCTATTGTAGATGGAAAATCAACGGCAATAAAAACAGACGTATTGGATGATATAATTTCAACATTCGATACTTGACAACAGACGGAACGTCATGTTATACTGACACTAAGCCATAGTGTGCCCAGAATTTGTCGGCAATTTTCGTACCTAGCACGCGCGTACCCCCCAATATAAATAAAATCCTCTGGTTAAAGCCAGGGGTTTTTTATTTTCTGAAGTCTATTTTTCTTTGCGGCACACGCCGCTTACAAAAATCGCGGGTATATGCCCGCTAAAAAAAGGAGGGTAAAACTTTGATACCTAAACCTGTTCGCATAAAATCAAAGAAAAATATTCAAGAGTGTCGCAAAAATTACTGCGAATACTGCGGGAAAAAAGCTACAGGTGAACCTCATCACATCAGGCCACGCAGCATAGGCGGATCAGATATTCCAGAGAATTTAATTCAGTTGTGTTTTGACTGCCATCGTGCGGCACACGATGGCAAGATATTATATCCAGCATTTGTGGCTATTGTAGCCAAGCGTGAAGGATTATCTATTGAAGATGTCTGTTCACGCATAGGCTGGCCTGTTCCTGAAGAAGTAAAGGTCGAAATACCAGGTTCCAGCACATATACTTTAGACGAGCTGATTCAGTTATTTATATCAGTGCAGGAAAGCGAAGATGATACCAGATGGACAAAAGGAGCAGTTTGCCTAGCCATCACCGAAGGAATGGGAGTATCTGTCAGGCGAACTGCTTCATGGCTAGGCTGTTCTGCGGCACAGGTTAGGGAACTGGCGAAAACATTCAGAGCTTTTCCTGATGAAACCAAAAGGATTCCCTCACTGTCCTGGCGGCATCACCGCATAGCTGCCAATACAAGCGACCCCGACTTTTGGCTTGCGGTGGCCGCAGACAACGAATGGTCAACCCGGCAGATGCAGGAACAGGTTGATATTGCTAAGGGTAAGGTTACGAAACATGATCTTCAGCTAGAAAAAGCCGAAAAAGCCTATCGTCTAGCTGAAGAGGTTTTGAAAGAAGGCGGGCCCCCCGCCTTTTGGTTGGGCTTAAAATTAAGAGAAGTGTTAGATATTGAAAGTTCTTTAGCAGAAGGTTTTTGAAAAATCCCCCGTATAGCTGGGGGTTTATTTCTCTGGATAGTTATTTGCGGTAAGTGCCGCTCATATTTTTTTGCCGGTTTTCCGGCTTAAGAAGGGAGGAATAAGCTCACATGCCTCTTTATCAAGTAAAAGCAAAAGTCTTAATCGGAATTGAAACAGAATTTGACGACACAGAAATGCCAACACCAGATACAATCAAGTTTTGTGTGGACGAAGACATAGCAGAGGAAATGAGCATCGAAGGCGCAGTCAATGACTGCAAGGTTGTCGAATTTTTTGTAGAAGAGATAAGCGATGATTAGAGGACCGTTTCTTGACCGTACTGAGTCTGATGTATAAAATGGGAGGTGAAGGGCGGTGATGTCTTTGGCTGAAATTCTCATTATCCCTGAAACTCTTCGTACAAAACTAGGGGATGATGGGGCAAAGGAACTGGTTGATCTAATCAACCAGGCATTTAAGGGGTTAAGAGAAAGTTTCAGTGAAACAACAGCCGGAAAACTTGAACAACGGA
>DULM01000040.1 GCA_012840405.1 Syntrophomonadaceae bacterium
AAGGAAAGTGCCACAGAAATGTAAACCGCCCAGCAGCGCTGGGTAAGGGTGGAACGGTGCGGTAAGAGCGCACCGGCGGTCAGGTGACTGGCCGGCCAGGTAAACCCCACCCGGAGCAAGACCGAATAGGGAGGCAATGGAGTTGCCCGCTCCGCCTCCGGGTAGGTTGCTGGAGACATCGGGTAACCGGTGTCCAAGACAGATGATCACCACCTTCGGAAACGAAGGCACAGAACCCGGCTTATAGGACTGCTTGCTGATAGGAAAGAACCAGGTATTCTAAAAGGGGATACCTGGTTTTTGATTTTATTTAGTCGTTAGGTACTGCAACCTTTTGAATGCTTTTAGCTTTTCTTCCCTTCCCAATTTAGCTTCCTTGATAGCCTGCTCCAGAATGGAGATGGACTGGTCGTAAACCTTTTTATTTACCGGATAGGGATAACCGTCCTTCCCTCCATGGGCAAAGCTGAATTTTGCCGGGTCATCATAACTAGGGCGCACTCCGTAGGCCAGTTCAGAGATCAGGGAAAGGGCGCGGATAGTCTTAGGCCCAATTCCTGGTATGGAAAGGACAGCTTCAAAACTGGCAGGCTGCTGTTCATATGTTTTGAGCAGGATCCGTTCCAGATTTTTGGGCTGGATATCTTTCTCATAAAGGGAATGGCGGGCAGGGAGAATCAGTTTTTTATATTCTTTGGTTATTTCTTCAGGTTTGGCACAGCTGAGAGAGGTGATTGTCTGTCGGCTGTCATCGCTTTTTCGGTCCACCAGGTTTAAGATTTGTTTTTCCCGCTGATCACAGCAGATGGCATTATGGGGTTCATTAACAAAGTCCTCCACCTGGCTCCCCAACCAGTGGTAGCGGCGAGCCCGTTTAGTGTTGGCATTCATTCCCTGCTGAATAACTGCCCAATCCCCTTTGCTGGTGAAAATAAAGGTATGATGATAAAGCTGATAACCGTCCTGAACTGCGGTGTTATCCACTTTGGCACTCATCTTGCTGGCATAGATCAGTTGATCAGGATTTACAGATAGGCTGTACTTATCAGCGTAGTTAATAATGTCTTGGGGTGTTTTAAGGGACGTTTTACCTTTTCCCCCAGCTATAAACAGCCCTAGTTCCCGTTCACAGCCACGCAATCCTTCTTTTAATGCACCGCAGACTGTGGTGGTTAGACCTGAGGAGTGCCAGTCAAAACCCAGCAGGCAGCCTAAGGCCTGAAACCAGTAGGGATCAGACAGTTTAGATAAGATAGCTTTTGTTCCTTCCTCCTGGGCGATGATCAACAGCACAGAGCGGCCTAATTTGACCATCCGCTCAAAAAGCCAGCGGGGGCATTGTCCTCCGTGTAAAGGGAGATCTGCATAGCCGGTACGCAAAAAGATCACCTCTTGAATAATTGTAAGTGATCAAACAGAGCTAGACAATTAGGAAAAAGCTCTGCTCTTGATGAAAGAAGCCTCTTTTTATAAGCCGCAAGCATTTTTTTGTTGTGAAAAAAGGATAATAAGCTTTGATAAGCGAAGAAAATCTTTATATATGATACAATATTAGTATTCTGGTAAATAATGATCGAAATAAAGTGAATAATAACAAACCAGACAGAGAGTGTGATTATTATGAATTTGTCCTGGTTGCAGACTTTTGTTCTTATTGTTGAGAAAAAAAGCCTTACCAAGGCGGCGCAGGTGCTGCATTTAACCCAACCTGCTGTCAGCAAACAGCTGAATGCTCTGGAAAAGTATTACGGTGTGCCTCTCCTTTACCGCACAAGCCGCAGTGTGGAGATAACTGAAGCAGGTAAGGTGGTCTATAAACACTGCTGCCGGATTCTGGCAGCAATTAAAGAAAGCCTGGTTGAGGTACAAGCATTGACAAATGATTTGCACGGTGACCTGTTATTGGGTGCCAGCACAATACCGGGAGAATATATCTTGCCTACGGTTCTCGGCCGTTTTCAAAGTTTTTATAGCAAGCTTAATGTCAAGCTGGAGATTGCTGATAGTACTGATATAGCCAGGATGGTTGCAGATGGTGTACTTGAAGCAGGGGTGATCGGTGTAGTAATAAATAATCCTGCACTGAAGCAGGAACTTATCTATCAGGATGAATTGGTCATCATTGCACCTAAAGGCCATCCCTTAACAGAAAAGAAAATGGTAGACGTAGAAGATCTAGTGGCAGAGCCTTTTATCCTCAGAGAAAAGGGGTCTGGAACCCGACAGGTTATCGAAAAAAAGCTCCAGGAAAAGGGTATATCCCTTGACAGGCTCAATATAAAATTGGAATTGGGTAGTACTGAAGCGGTTGTCAATGCAGTGGCAGCTGGGCTCGGTATCTCCCTGGTTTCTAAGTTTGCTGTGGAAAAACGGGTTCAGACCGGGGAAATCGCTCTGCTACAGGTTGACGATCTTTCACTGGAAAGGGGATTGTACTTTATCACCCGACATGACAGGGCATTAACCCCTGTTATGGAATCATTTTACCGCTTTCTCAAAGATTATCTAGTCGATAATACTCCTTCTTGAACTGTAGCATTTTACCATGCCTAACAACCGGTTATCTGCCGGTTTTTTTCTTTGCTCTATATATAAAAAAAAGTTATCAATAAACTAGCAGGATATAATAGATCCAATGGATAACAATATAAAAGCAAAGCAGTGATTGTTGATATGCTCTAGCAGTGTTGGTCTTTATAAGGAGTACTGTTCAGCAAACAGGTATCAAACAACTAATAGCGGTTAGACAGGGGAATGATCAAGCTTGGATAACAGAGAGGAGATTTATCTAGACAATGCAGCTACTACCTGGCCTAAGCCGGAATCTGTCTACCAGGCGGTGGATAAATTTAACCGGCAGATCGGGGCCAGCCCGGGGCGAGGTAGCCATAGCAGAACCATAGCTGCAGGACAGATTGTGCTGGAGGCACGTGATGCCCTGGCAGAACTGTTTAATATCAAGGATAGTTCCCGGATCGTTTTTACAAAGAATGTAACCGAAGCCATCAATATAGGGCTTAAGGGGATTTTGCAGCCTGGTGATCATGTAGTGACCAGCAGTATGGAGCACAATGCTGTGGCTCGGCCTCTCTACTCTTTAGAAAAGCAGGGTGTGGAAATAACGGTTGTGCAGTGTGCTCCTGATGGGAGTTTGGACCCCTGTTCAGTGGAGAAGGCTATTACAGACAGAACCCGTCTGATCTGTCTGCTCCATGCCTCCAATCTTACTGGCACCATTATGCCAATTGAAGAGGTTGGTAAGCTTGCCAGCAGAAAAGGTATTTTGTTTATGGTGGATGTGGCTCAAAGTGCTGGAGTGCTGCCTGTTGATGTTGAGGAACAAAAAATTGATCTTCTTGCCTTCACGGGGCATAAAGGTTTGTTTGGCCCCCAGGGTACTGGTGGGCTGTATATCAGGCCAGGTCTTAAGATCCGTCCTCTGATTGAGGGGGGTACAGGGTCACTGTCAGAACAGATCTACCAGCCGGATTTTCTGCCGGATCAGTTAGAGAGCGGCACTCCCAACACACCTGGTATTGCTGGGCTGTGTGCAGGGGTCAAGTTTATTCAAGAAACAGGGCTTGAGAAAATTCGCCGTCATGAACAGGAGTTGACCGATTATTTAGTGCAGGGCCTTAAAGAGATTAAAGGGGTGATCCTCTATGGGCCCTGTGACAGCAGGCGGCAGACAGCTGTTGTTTCTTTCAATATCAAGGGTAGAGATTGTGGGGAGGTAAGCTTTCTGCTGGATCAAAAATACGGAATCTTATCCAGATCTGGGCTGCATTGTGCTCCTCTGGCACACAGGACACTGGGGACTGTGAAGGAGGGAGCTTGCCGCCTTAGTCCGGGTTACT
>DULM01000041.1 GCA_012840405.1 Syntrophomonadaceae bacterium
GCGAAAGGCAGAGAAAGCGGTAGAACACCACCTGCTGTCCATCATCCTCCCCCAAAAAACGCAGTACCCACACTTTAGGATGAAAAACTCCCTTTCCCGGGGGCTGCACCTCAACAACAGCCCGTTCCAAGTAACTGTAAAGAAGTGTATCTGCCCGCGGGACCAAGATGCGCCCCTGTTGGCAGAATACCGCAAAACGCCCTGTAGTCTGCCTCAATGACTCCAATAGAGCAACAGGATTCTGGAGGGGGGCTTCCCGGTCCTGTAGATCACTATAAACCATGGATACAGGAGCCATCAGCAAAGCCAACAGGTCGAGAGAAAAAGTAGTGGCAATAGCCCGATCAAGTTTGAAGCCAGACGGAGGACGGAGTTCCGCCAGGTAAACACACCTGGTATTGGGATCAAACATCTTCATCACTTCCGTAGTAGTAACCCTGTATTATGTCATTAGCTATGACCGTGGCATTAGACCAGCGGAAATCCAACTGGTTGGTACCTGAGGCACCACCCCAAAGATCCAGTGTTCGCTGGTTGGTAAACCTTGCCCTGCCCTTTTTCAACTGTATCTCCCGCAGCATGATTAATTCCCGAACTTGGATATTAAGTGCTAGATCCTGCAAACAACTTTCATTAAATACATGATACAGCCATCCCTTAACAAATAGCTTAGTGCGGCGCGGTATTTTTGCTTGCTCCAGAGCTTGGGAACGCCAAAATATCTCCAACTTGCTGTACCAAAGCTGGAGTTCACCCATGCGAAAAGAGATTCTTTCTGCCCAATCTCTAAAAAGGGTTTCGTATTTTTCCACCCATTCTGGATTTCCTCTCTTTTCAGCCAACATCAGATTGTAGAGAAGCGCCGCTCCATGCATCAGTTCGGAAAAATTTCGTGCATCATAAACAATCTGTTGCAAGTGGTGTGGTAGTTCTGTTATCAGATCACTTTCCCATAAAAAATCTTCCGTAAATTGTTTGTCCGATGTGACCATATAAGCCAAAACACTGTCTTTGTGATACAGGATAATGCGGTCCTTTAAAAAAGTGGCTTCCTCCCGGGTCAAGGCAAAACTCGCCTTACCGGGAAAACCCTTGGGAGGATCCGGAATACCTGGGTCCCAGTTCTCTCCCTGATATCCCCCTACCGGGTCACCATTATCATCCAAGATGAGACTTATCCTGCGGCTCTGTGATGAACATAAGAATTGATGGTACTGCTCCTGGGAACCAGGAAAAAGCCGAATACCCCACGTGCCTAGTCCCCCCCAATAAACCGAACTAGGCATTCTCTTGAGCTTCTCCTTTGCTTCCTTGCCAATCAGGCCAGTTGTATCATCTGATTCAAGCAAAGCATAGATCAATTTAACCTCATCATTACGTGCAATCCGAGCAACCTCCGCTGGAGTCACCTCCCTGGGCCGGGTCAGTTTCTTTTCTAGGTTTAAATAGATCCAAGGTACAAAGAGCATATAGCGTGCCCGGGTCTGAATGGTGCTTGTTCCAGGGAAAAAATAATTGGCAAAAGCGTCCCGAATGGATCCGATGCCCAGTTCATCCAAAGTATCTTGCTCACGGAAAAGACTGATCACATCCAGCATCCGCTGGCGGTCAGCCTCTGTAAAGTCAACCCAGCCCAGATGTGAAGGCACCTCATAACCTCCTCAATAAATTCCTGTTCGCTACTCAATTATTTGATAAAATCTCTGGCTTTTCCTGCCACTACAGCTGTAGGAAAAACAAGTAGCAAATGGGGGATAGGAAAGCATAGAAGAGCATAATGAAGTCCCTACAAGTTTGGAAAAGAA
>DULM01000042.1 GCA_012840405.1 Syntrophomonadaceae bacterium
AAATTGGCACTGATACCCCGTGGGAGTGATGTGGCAAAGAGGTATCTGCCTTATACCAGGTCAGCGGTTATCGGGCAGGCATTTAAGATGCTGGGGGAACGCTATGGATGGGGAGGGATGTTTAATTTACGGGACTGCTCTGCTTTTATCAGGGATATATACAGTTGCTTCGGTTTTCAGTTCCCACGGAACTCTAGGGAGCAGGCAACTATCCCTGGGAAGGTTATTTCCATGCAGGGAGCGGATAGGAGGGAACGCAGTTGTGTCCTGGATCTGCTGCTTCCCGGAGCGATCCTCTATTTTCCCGGTCATGTGATGCTTTATCTGGGCAAGCACAGGGGTGAATACTATGTGATCCATGCCATTGCTTATTATAGTAACTATTACCCTTCTGTTGATGGTGTTTTCGATGCAGTGCCTCTTAATGCGGTAACTGTCAGCCCTCTTTCTTTACGCCGCCGCAGGAGCGGCCAGGAACTTTTGATGGCTTTAACCTCTGCCATTGAAATAACGCCAAAACAATAGCTTACCTGTGGCACTTGGGTACTGCGCCGGAGGGCAACCAGTTCCTCTGAACGTTGGGTTTATCCCTGCCGAAGCAGAGGGACGTTCTTTTTGCTTCCTATGAGTCAAGGGGACAGGCACTTTCACTGCTGTGGCATGTGTGCATGATTACGACCCCCATCCCCCTGACACAAGCCTACTCAGTCAACCCGTCCCTCTGAACGTTCGGTTTATCCCTGCCGCTTGCGACATAAGCTCCGGTTTAACTTGCCCGTATACTATCCGCAGACGACAGCCAATCGGCTCCTATGACGCCATCCATGGCGCATAGTCGCCTAGCTCAACATCCATGTTTCGCTTTGGCTGTCGTTAGCTGCTCCTTCGTCAAGGGCAAGTAACAACCTACGCAGGTCGCTGCGCTGGCAGGGAAAACCCTGCTCGTTGCGTTGGGGGATTTCTCGGTGATCGGTCATAGTTTGTCTATAGCTGTGATTAATTCTTCCCAGCTGTCTACCAGGAAATCGGGGTGCTGGTTTGCTAAATCTTTTTTTGCTGCTATCCCCCAGCTAACTCCGATGGTGGCTGTACCGGCGTTCTTGCCGGTCATAATATCATAGATGCTGTCCCCGATGTAAACAGCTTCAGCGGGAAGGACTGACAGTTGCTTCAGAGCACTCAATATGCCATCTGGGTGGGGTTTCGGCTGCTTGGTATCTTCTACTGTTACTACAACATCCATGAAATCAGTCAGCCCTGTTATCTTCAGGCTTTCTCTGGTGGGTTTACGGCGTTTGGAAGTGACCACACCGGTAAGGTAGCCTTTTTTTCGTATTTGGATCAGAGAATCAATTGTCCCTGGGAAAGGGTGTAGCATTTCTTCCTGTACTCCTTGCTGGTATTTAGCATAGACATCTAGAAAAAGTTCTTCCTTTCCTGGGGCATAATGTTTGGCTACATCCCGCAGAGGTAAACCAATAGTGCCTAATACCTCTCCTTTCCCCCAGGGAATGCCCAGTTGCTTAAAGGTATGTACAAAGCTTGCTCTGATTAAAGGTATGGAGTCGATCAAGGTGCCATCGAGATCAAAAAGAACAGTTTTCAGCAATTTCTTCC
Organism: Syntrophomonadaceae bacterium; assembly: GCA_012840405.1. Lineage (GTDB taxonomy): Bacteria > Bacillota > DSM-12270 > Thermacetogeniales > Thermacetogeniaceae > DTU068. The sequence goes on from DULM01000042.1 coordinate 1,618, forward strand.
CTTCCTTTTAGTTCTTGTTCTTTGTTGTATGAATTGGTATGATAAAAAAGGGTGTTGTCAAATGGAACTGTTAAAAATAAATGGAAATACCTATTATATTAAAGCCCCTACCAACGCAGGGGTCTATCTATTTAACAACAGGGACTGTCTCTTGATCGATACCTGTTTTACCGACAAACAGGCACATCAGATCGATAAGATCCTCAAGGAAAATAACTTTAATCTCCGCTATATAATAAATACCCATACCCATTTGGATCACTGCCGCGGCAACCTTTATTTTCAGGAAACATATCCGGAGTGTAAGGTGTTTGCCTCTGAGCAAGAGAGGCCTTTTATGGAGCACCCTTATCTCCTGGGGGCCATCTTTTTTTCGGCCAGTCCCTTAAAGCATTTGGATCCGGCACCTCCGTCATTTCCGGTAGATCATTACCTAAAACCTGGAACCCATGACCTAGGCGGCAAACCCTTTAGGGTGATCCCCCTCCCTGGGCACACCAGAGGGCAGATTGGAATTGTAACCCCTGATAGGGTGTGTTTTTTAGGTGATTCTATCTTCAGCAGGCAGGTTATTATAAAGTATTCCCTTCCCTACCTCTTTGATCTGGAAGGGAGCATTAAAACCCTTCACTTTCTTCCGGAGATCGATGCTGACTACTTCCTGCTCAGCCATGAGGAAGGGGTAATTGCCAGCAAGGACCTGCCTGACCTGGTTAGTTATAATCTAGCAAATATTGAAAAGTTCCAGCAACAGATACTGGCCTTATTAAAGCAGCCTTTAAGCAGGGAGCAGTTGGTAAAAGAAATCAGCCTGAGCAATAATATTGTTTTAAATCTGTTGGAGTATCACGTTATCCAGACCACGGTTTCGGCTTTCCTCACCTACCTCAATCAACAGGGGCTGATTACCTACACTATTGATCAAGGAAGATTGTATTTTCACCAGCCACAGCCTGTGAACTCCCAATGATAATTAAGGATAATAGTTAGAAAGAGATCACCATGCCCCCTTCTCCGGCATAGGTAGCTATGGTGGAGCCCATCTCATTAACGATGAATTGTTCTTCCTTTATATTGAAGTTCTTCATGATCTGGCTTTTTAACATTTCAGCATCTTTCAGATTGTTGAAGTGGGAAATGCTGAACAATCTTGTGGGAATATCCTTTGCTTCCCGCAGTTTTTCACCCATTCTTTCCATCACTCTTTGTAATGCTTTTTTTCTGCCGTGTATTTTTTCAAGGGTTACTAATGCCCCATCAACCCCTGTAAGCAAAACTTTGATATTAAGCAGTTTGGCCAATGAGCCTTGAAATTTACTCAACCTGCCTCCTTTGACAACGTTCTCCAGGGTATCCAGGAGCACATAGTGGGTCAAACCTTTTTTATACTCTGTCAAAATTTGAATTATATGATCCCGGGACATGCCCTTTTCAGCCAGCAGAGCGGCCTTGATAACCTGCAGCCCCTGGCCTAGTGTAGCCGCCCAACTGTCAAAAACAGCCACATTAACACCTGATAGTTTCCTGGCTAAGCATGCTGTTTGATAAGTACCGCTCAGTTTGGATGATATATTGATACAGAGCAGTTCTCCTTTGGCCTCTAGTTCCTTAAAAACCTTGATGAAACTTGCTGCTGATGGTTGAGATGTTTTCGGCAATTCTTTTGTTTTGGCCATTTTTTCGTAAAATTCCTTTGTTGAAATATCAATACCGTCTGCATATTCTTTTCCATCGATATATACAGTAAGGGGAACAACTGTGATATTATGCTTTTCTACAATTTCTGCCGGCAGATCTGCTGCACTGTCTGTAATGACTTGGATCATGTCTTTTCCTCCTTTTCCTCTTCGGGCTGCTATGTGTATTATACTTGATCAAATCTGCCTTTTCACCTGCTCTTAGTAAGTAACAATTTCTAACAGCAGCAATATAATAAAGGTAAAAATATCCTTATTGGGAACTTTTGTTGTAACAGCTCAATAAATTTTCATGCCAATTAAGCTGACCAGTATGATTGTTATTCTTGAATAAAAGGGGGTGCTGCAGTTGTATAATTACGAACCGCTGGATTCTATGTATCCAGAGGTCTACTATCGAGTATATCCATATGTCAAACAGATGTGTGAAATGTATGACAATAGTTCAAATCCAGACCTCTACCCTTATCCCACCAGGGAAGCTGTTGAAAAAATGACCGACAGTATTTATCACAGGGTTATGGCAGAGATGAAAAACCTTTCTGCAGATGAGGAGATAACTGTCAAACAGTTTGAGAGAGGGTTGTTCAGGTCTTTGATTGCGATCCTATTAATTCGAGAACTTCTCAGAAGAAGAAGGTCCTATTAGAGCACTGAATATTCATTCGAGTGGCAGTATAATCTGTCACTTTTTTTTGTTTAAATATATTTTTATACAGAAATTCCTGGTATAATATAAGATATTTTAGTAGTTAGGGGGTTGATTTATGGATGAGTGTTTCTGAGGTAATTGGTGCAATCAATGGTTTTGTGTGGGGGCCCTGGATGCTGGCGCTATTGGTGGGCACGGGCTTGTTTCTGACTATACGGCTCAAATTTATGCAGTTTTTTACCCTTCCCTATGCACTCAAGCTTGCTTTCTCACCATCAGCCCAGGACCGCAAGTCTAAAGGTGATATTTCACACTTTCAAGCCTTGATGACCGCTCTTGCAGGAACAATAGGTACTGGTAATATTGTAGGTGTTGCCACAGCTGTAGTGCTGGGTGGCCCAGGTGCTGTCTTTTGGATGTGGGTGACAGCACTTGTTGGCATGGCAACCAAATACAGCGAAGCTGTGCTGGCGATTAAGTATCGCATAACTGATGAAAAAGGGGAAATGGCTGGGGGACCGATGTACTACATTGAGCGGGGGATGAAGTGCAAATGGCTAGCCTGGCTATTTGCCCTGTTCGGTGCTGTAGCAGCATTCGGTATCGGCAACCTGGTACAGGTCAATGCAGTTGCAGGGAATATGCATGACACCTTTGGTGTTCCTAATTGGCTTACCGGAATTATTTTGGCTATCTTAACTGCTCTGGTTGTCCTCGGTGGGATTAAAAGCATCGGAAAAGCGACAGGAGTTCTGGTTCCTTTCATGGCTGTGTTTTATGTTTTAGGTGGACTAGTTATAATGATCCTTAATTATGACCTGATACCCCATGCACTAGGACTTATATTTTCGAAGGCTTTTACCGCAGAGGCGGGTTTCGGCGC
>DULM01000043.1 GCA_012840405.1 Syntrophomonadaceae bacterium
AGTGCTCCACCTCCTTTAAATTTCCGGGCTACCTTTCAGTACAACTGATGCAGGGGTCTATTGACAGAACTATAACTGGCACATCAGCTAGTTCACTCCCTGGCAGCATCACAAGTAGAGACGGAATATTGGCAAAGGTCGGTGTCCGCACACGCAGACGCTCCAGGTTGCGGGTGCCGTTCCCTTTGGCATAGTAGAAACACTCACCCCGCGGCTGCTCACTTCTGAATACCGCCTCATTGGCAGGAGGACTCCCCTTAGGCCGTACATAAATTTCCCCTTCTGGCATCTTACTGAAAGCTTCCAACTGCAGGTCAATCGCCTGCAATGTTTCTCTTGCCCGGACCAAGGTCCTGGCGTAGCAATCGCCATCAGTCTCTACAATCGGTTCAAATCCCAACTCGCCATAGGCCTGCATCCCTTCCATCCTGCAGTCCTCCTTAACACCGGAGGCTCTCAGGTGGGGGCCATTGTTCCCAAGCATGATAGCCTGTTCTTTGGTGAGAACGCCTTTTCCGACAGTACGCGCCTTGACTGTAGGATCAGTTGCCAAAACATTGATCAAAGCCTCAGCTTCTTTGCGTACCTCCTGCAGTGTACGGATACAGATTTTCTTTTGTTCATCATTGATATCACGGCGTACACCACCGACAACAGACACCGAGTGGGTAACCCTGGTACCGGTTGTCATCTCCAACAGGTCAAGAACTTTTTCTCTGATCCGCCAGAACTGCATAAACATACTTTCAAATCCCAATGCATCTGCCAGCAATCCAAGCCAGAGCAGGTGGCTATGGGTCCGGCTCATCTCTGACCAAATGGTGCGCAAGTACTTGGCACGCGGCGGAATCTCCATCGGCCAAAGCCTTTCTACAACCTCACAATAGCTGATCCCGTGTATGCAGCTGCAAATACCGCAGATGCGCTCACACAGGTGGATATTCTTGGGATAATCATTAATCTCGCATGCCTTTTCAATACCACGGTGACCGTAACCGAGAGCCGGCACAACATTAACCACTTTTTCATCTTCATAGGTGATTTTCAGCTGAATCGGTTCCGGAAGTACCGGGTGCTGTGGGCCAAATGGTGCAACTGTACGCGGTGCCATTTACTCGCCCCCCTTCCCACCGGCGGCATTGTCTTTAACCATAGGCTTAACCGGGCTGTCTTTAGCCAGGAACATCAAACCGCCGAAATCTATAGCCATATCCTTCACCTTGAGACCAAACTGCTCAAACATCTCATTTTCACTGAGCACAGCTGTGAGGTAAATCCCGCTGATACTAGGCACCTCTTCATCCTTGCCGACGACCATGCGCAGAGCTACCATATCCATACCGGGGCTGTAGTTAAAGAAATATGTAACCTCCAATTTATCACCCAAGTCGCTGCAGACTGTTGTTACAAAACGTGCCTTGGCATCAGCGAATTTCTGCACCTCTTGCAGCAGCGTATCTTTGCTGATTTCTTTCAGGTTCTCAATCATTTTGCCACCCCCACAGCTTTAGAAAGTTTTTGTAGGGCCAGCACAACACCGTCGATGATTGCCTCTGGGCGGGCTGCACAACCGGGTACATAAACATCCACAGGTAATACCTTATCAACACCGCCCAAGATGTTGTAACAATTGTGGAAGACACCGCCTGTGCTGGCACAGGCACCAACAGCAATCACCATTTTGGGATCAGGAATTTGATTATATAGGTTTTTCAGCACCCTAGCGGTGCGGTAATTAACTGGTCCTGTTACTACCAAAACATCAGCGTGTTTTGGATTGCCCATATTGACCAACCCAAAACGCTCAACATCATAAAGGGGTGTTAAGCAGGCCAATACCTCAATATCGCAACCGTTGCAGGAACTGTTGCAAAAATGCAAGATCCATGGTGATTTAATTTGAGATTTTTGAATGATTCCCATTTATGCCACCCCCCTCATGAAATAGATATAAAGAATGTTCAGAACGCAGAGTACTAACGCGGCAGCCCAGCAGATTCTGACCATCAAACCGCCGGTCAAACGTGCGTTAATGTTGTCGATTAACAGTTCCAAGATAAATGCTGCCAAAGCAATCAAAATACCTACCCACAAGGGATTGCTCCAGAACAGAGCGATTAGACCAAGCACCAGTACCAGTTCATACCATTCAGTCAAAGTAACTAAGGCATAGTAGGGACCGGAAATCTCAGTCATAATCCCCTTAACCAGCTCCTGATGACCATGATGCGAAGTTGCAATATCAAAGGGTGATTTCCGCATCTTGATGGTCAAGGCTACCAGCACAGCAATAAAGACCGGCCACAGTGATGCTAACAGCGGTGTGCTGTTTTCCATAATAGTGCTGATCATGAAACTGCCATTCTGGGCATAAACCGCAAGTGCAAACAGAAGAAGTATTGGTTCATAAGAAAGTATCTGCATCAATTCACGGTTTGCACCAAAGTGGCTGTATGGTGACTTTGTACTAAACCCAGCCAGGACAAAACTGATCCCTGCAAAACCAAGCAGGAATACCAGAAGAAGCAGGTCCTGCTGCAGCACAAGAAACACCAGGCAAGTTATCATAAAGACCAGGTAACTGATCAGCCATATAAACTGCGTTCTAGTGGTAGCAATCTTGGACTTGCCTAGCAATTTAAAGAAGTCATAAAATGGCTGCAAAATCGGAGGGCCATAACGCCCCTGCAGTCTGGCTGTTAATTTCCTATCAATACCAGCCAGCAAGCCTCCGATAAATGGTGCCACAATAATCGCAATAATCGCTATCAACACCTGGTTCAACACCTGGTCGCTCATAAGCTCACCCCCAGTACGATACCAAACATTATGACTAACAGGGCGATGGCAACAACATAAACCCAGGTATTCAATGCCTCTTCACTGGCGGCACCCTTGTAGTAATAACCACCCAGTTCCAGTTTGGACACATTGTCAGCTTCTGCATACCATTCGTCAGTATCAACATCCCCTGCCTGCTCTCCGCACAGGTAAACAGGCTTGAGTTCCTGAGGTTTTAATTTGACAAAGAGCAAAGGCAGAACAATTGCTACCGCAAAAACAATGAACAATGCTACTACCGGATAGGAACCAAGCAGTCCAACACCCTTTTCCAGGGAAAGAGCTGTAGCCGCATCCGGTAAAACGATCTGCCATCCTTCTGTAAAAGCATGCTGAACAGCAATTACATTATTCACTGCACCTCTGATAAACCGGTCATATAGTGGGGCAATGCCAATACCGAACACAAAAATCCCCACAAACAGTGACCACAACGGCACGCTATAGCTGAGTGACAGAGACTCTATCTTTTTACCCAGTTTAGGTGTCACCTGTAAGAGACGGCCAAGCCATTTTGCCCAGAAGACCATAGTAGCTGCACTGGCCAGGACAAAAAGAATCGCTGCCAGCGGAACTGCATAAACAGCCTCCAATGCCATCCACTTACCGAGGAGCATACCAAAGGGCGGCAGGAACATAGAAAGCATTCCTGTAATTGTAATAAATGTGGTAAGGGGTGCTTTCTCTGCAAGACCCTCCATATCCTCGATCTCCCGGCTCCAAATCTGGTGCTCGATGGTACCAGCACACATAAAGAGGAGACCCTTGGAGATAGCATGGAAGATAATTAACAGCATAGCTGCAGCTATGGCAAGCTCAGTTCTAAGGCCGGCACATGCAATGATCAAACCCAGGTTGGCAATGGTTGAGTAAGCCAGCACCCGTTTTCCTGTTGTCTGGCTGATGGCCAGAACTGAAGCAGCAAAGAAGGTAAATGCTCCGCAAACAGCCACCATCATTCCCAGAACAGGGTTAAATGCAGGAGCAAGCCTGAGCACAAGATAAACCCCTGCCTTCACCATGGTACTGGAGTGGAGCAGAGCTGAAACAGGTGTTGGTGCCACCATCGCTCCCAGCAACCAGGTCTGGAATGGCATTTGAGCGGCTTTGATCATACCGGTAAAGCACATTAAAGCAACAGGCAGCAGTAAAAATGCCTCTGTACCACCACTGGCAATAATGTTGCTCAGGGTCAGATATTCAATATTACCACCATTGGTATAGTAGAGATAAATCATTGCTGCCACCATTGCGGTACCACCGATGGAGTTCATCCACAAAGCCCGAGCACCGTTGTTGATCGCCTCTTTGGTAAGGTCATGTGCAATCAACTGGAAGCAGCACAATGTGGTGACTTCCCAGAAGAAGTAAAGCCACATTAAATTGTCGGCCAAAACAAGACCGTTCATAGCTCCGAGGAACAGCACCAACCAGAAAAGGAAGCGGGATTGCCTGGATTTTTCTAGATGCTTGTGTTCCTCATGATCATACATATAACGAATAGCATAGACACAGATCAGTGAACCGATAATCGAAATAACAAGAACCATCAAAACAGCAAGATTGTCGATCAGAAAAGCAGGCTTAATCTCTTCGAGAGCATGACTGGCACCAAGGCCAAACTCCCACCATGCCAGCGGAATAATCTGAGTCAGGGCAAAGATAAGAACAAGCCAATTCTTTAATGACAAACCGGCGTAGATATAAAATAACAGCATTGCATAGTCAAGAACTGTGATTATTGTGCCCCAAATAGGATTTTCTGGCGTATATTCTGTTGGTAAGCCTACCTTCAGGAAGTAAATGGAGTTGACAATCAGAGCTACTGCTGTAAGTATTACAATCAGTCCGCGTAATTGATACTGACGGATAAGAAAAACCAGGATTGCAGCTACAACAGGCAGCAGTATAGCAACTGCCAACATCCATCCTTGGATATCCATTTAATTTCCCCCCTTAGTACATAAAATTCGGCAGTGTGTTTTTAATTTCTGTTACACTACCATTAAAAAACCTCCCAATTACATTACCCAGTTGGCAGGCTCCATCATCCGCCAACTGCGGCCCCCGGAATATCACCTCCTTACTTTCCCCAAAGTACGTTGTTACCGAACAACGCCCTCTGCTAAAAACAGACAGATATCAATAGATACTTATTCTTGATTTTTTGTAAAATTCCTGCCTGTCCCAAAAATTAATTAGCAGGTCGCTGCCTGCTTTTATCACCTTTGGGCTGTGTGTTACACAATTATCAAATTGTAACCAGGTCCTTGAGTTGTTCATATCTTCTTTCCCCGATTCCTGATACTTTTTGGAGATCAGCAATCGTACGAAAGGGGCCATGTTCTGTTCGATAATCGATTATCCGCTGAGCAATAGCAGGGCCAATACCCGGAAGGGTATCCAATTCAGCAGCTGTTGCTGTATTGATATTGATCTTCTGTCCTGTTGACCCTTGTTCTGTAAGAACAGCACCGTTCATAGCTTGTTCTGGCGCTTCCCCCTCCTTGGGAACATATATCTTCTCACCATCAGCTAATTTTCGAGCAAGATTGAGGGTGTTTAAGTCCGCCTCTGCCAGAGGTTCAGCCAGGCGAAGGGCATCCTCTACCCGCGATCCCAAGAAAAGGTAATAAACGCCTGGTTTTTTCACCGCGCCAGCTACATGTACCCCTAATTCTTTCGTCTCTCCAGCATCAATATTTTCAACACTATTTCCATTAATAACCTCTTCTTCCGAAGCTGACGCTATCCACATGGCATACTTATAACCGCCTGTAAAAATTAAAGCTGCAGCAATAAGAAAAATAAAGATCTGTACTTTCCGATCGATCTCTAACATAACAAATTACCTGCTTTCTTTAAAAAGCCTGGACATCTCCCCAGAGATCCTCCTGTCGCCTTTCCCTTCTTTGCAACAGTTTTAAATCAGTTCCATTAATCATCCCATCACTGCTGTAATTGCCTAATCTTCCATTACTGTGTATCACCCGGTAGCAGAGCACAAACAAAGGATATGGGTTAGAGGCCAGGGCATTTCCAATGCGCGCTCCTTCTGGATTACCGCTCTTTTATGCTACCCTTTTGTAAGAGCGCACTCACCAGGTGGAATTGAGTTACCATATACATCTTTCAATACCAGTTACTGGTTTTCCTGCTGTCTTACTAAAATTTTACAAGCAGATCGAATTTTCCAGAAAAAAAGCAAGCAGAGCTTTTTCTGCCTGCTAAAAAGAATAATCAAGCACTGCACTGTTTTTTCTGCTATATATTGCTGCTATACGAGTCATCATCTGTCAGAGGCTATCTTCTTTGCAGACCGTAATTTCAGGGCCTCCGTATTATAGCAACACATCCTGTCAGAGATCATCTGCTAACCGCTATACAGGACTCGTTAACAATAAGTGGCGCCCACCTACAGGGCTTGATGAATTGTATACTTTTACCTCACAACTAGATTGACCAGTTTATTGGGGACACAGATCACCTTGACCAACTCTTTATCCTGAATCAGATTAACAACCTTGGGTTGGGAAAGCACCGCTTCCTCCATTCCCTTATTATCCAGCCCAACCGGAACTTGTATATGATCCCGCACACGTCCATTGATTTGAACAACAATAGTGATCTCCTCTTCCTTTAAGGCTTCCCTGTCCACCTGAGGCCACTGCTGCTCATGCACACTGCCCTCATTCCCCAATACCTCCCATATCTCTTCAGCAAAATGAGGGGTAAAAGGAGCAAGCAAAAGAGCTAGGGTGGTGAGCCCCTCACTGAGCACCCCTTTGTACCATTGTTCTTGCTCAATCCCTTCAACATAGTGATAAAGGGCATTAGTCAGCTCCATGATGGCGCTTACCGCTGTGTTGAAGTTAAACCTGGTCTTGATGTCATCCTCTACTCGCTGAATGGTTCTGTGGACAACACGCCGCAGATCCTTTTCAGCAGAGGAAAGGGATGCCACATCCCACTCCATCCTTTCTCTGACTTCAGGTGCAACACGCTGTACCAACCTCCATACCCGGTTGATAAAGCGGTAAGCACCCTCCACTCCCTGGTCGCTCCAGTCCAGATCCCGCTCGGGAGGGGCAGCAAAAAGGATAAACAGACGAGCGGTATCTGCACCATAGTTTTCAATAATCTCCTCAGGGCTGACTACATTCCCTTTGGACTTGGACATTTTGAAACCATCTTTTAATACCATGCCCTGGGTGAGCAGGTTGGTAAATGGCTCATCAACGGGAACCAAATTCAGATCATAAAGCACCTTGGTAATGAAGCGGGAATACATCAGGTGCAATATGGCATGCTCCACCCCACCGATATACTGGTCAACAGGCATCCAATAAGCCACTTTTTCCGGGTCAAAGGGACGCTGATCCTCATGAGGGCTACAGTAACGCAAGAAGTACCATGAGGAACAAACAAAGGTGTCCATTGTATCTGTTTCCCGGCGGGCTGGTGCTCCGCATTGCGGACAAGTTGTATTAATAAAACTATCTGCTTTAAGCAGCGGCGATTCTCCAGTGGGCTCAAAAGCCACATTCTCCGGGAGCAGCACAGGAAGGTCTTTCTCCGGTACTGGTACAATTCCGCAGTGATCACAGTAGATAATGGGGATCGGTGCTCCCCAGTAGCGCTGTCTGGAGATGAGCCAATCCCTGAGGCGGTAATTGACCTTCTCTTCTCCCAGCCCTTTCTCTTTCATATATTCAATGATTTTTAGACGGGCTAGCTCACTGTCCATGCCGTCAAACTCTCCGGAATTAACCATAATACCCGGTTCTGAATAAGCCTCTTCCATGGTGGCGGCATCCATGTCCCTGCCTAGGGGCTGAATAACTACTTTAACCGGCAGCTGATATTTGCGGGCAAACTCCAGATCCCTCTGGTCATGGGCAGGCACACCCATAACAGCTCCTGTACCGTATTCCATTAAGACATAGTTGGCCACCCAGATAGGGATTTTTTCTTTACTAATAGGATTAATAGCATAGGCTCCGGTAAAAACGCCTTCCTTTTCTCCTTCAGCAGAGGTCCGCTCTATTTCGCTCTGTTTTTTTACTCTGGCGATAAACTCTCGTACCTTACCTGCCTCTGGTTTATCCTTAATCAACTCCTCAACCAGAGGATGCTCAGGAGCTAAAACCATATAGGTAACACCAAAAATAGTATCAGGCCTTGTGGTAAAAATCTTAATCTCTTTACCATTCTCCGCTGTGAACCTGACTTCTGCACCAACACTCCTGCCGATCCAGTTGGTCTGCATCAGCTTGACCTTATCCGGCCATCCCGGGATTTTTTCCAGATCTTCCAACAGACGGTCCGCATAAGCGGTGATTCGGAAGAACCACTGTTCCAAATCCTTCTTTTCTACCTCAGTGTCACACCGCTCACAGCGGCCGGCAACAACCTGTTCATTGGCAAGCACTGTAGCGCAGGAAGGACACCAGTTCACTGCCTGTTTCTTTTTATAGGCTAAGTTATGATGATAAAGCTGAAGGAAAAGCCATTGGGTAAAACGGTAGTAATCCGGATGGCAGGTAGCTACTTCCCTGGACCAATCATAGCTCAGACCCAATGACTTTAATTGACTGCGCATACTGTTGATATTATCCCATGTCCACTTAGCGGGCGGTATGCGGTTCTTAATAGCAGCGTTTTCCGCCGGTAGCCCAAAGGCATCCCAACCCATAGGATGTAGAACATTGAAGCCCTGCATCTTAAAAAAGCGCGCTAAAACATCCCCTATGGCATAGTTGCGGACATGGCCCATGTGCAGCTTTCCTGAAGGGTAAGGGAACATTACCAGACAGTAATATTTCTGTTTTTCAGGATCCTCAGTAACCTGAAAAGCACCCCTTTCTTCCCAGCGCTGCTGCCACTTCTTCTCCACAAGCCGAAAATTATATCTCGTATCCAAACCACTCACCATCCGTCTATGTTTTGCGATTCAGTTTGTTTTATTTCGACAGCATATTAATTCCAAGCAGTTGAAATCGTTTACCAACTACTAAAAACTCCCGTCCCTGTTAGTTCAGGGACGGGAGTTATTCCCGTGGTACCACCCAGATTGGTAAATATAATGGTGGAGCTGGCGGGAATCGAACCCGCGGCCTCTTCCATGCCAAGGAAGCGCGCTCCCGCTGCGCCACAGCCCCATTATCTACCCACTTTAATTGCATATAACGCTTGCATCGCGTTACCGGCTAATAGCTTTCACCGGTACTGCTCCCGGGCGAGTTCAACCCCCGGCTCGGTCACCGGCTCACACCCCGTACAACCGGCTCTCTGAAGACCTGCCGGAGTGGGTTTACTACTCCCGTTCCTCGCATTTGCCGAACCCTATTATATGAAATAATCCGGTGTATGTCAACACCGGTTTTTCAAATCACAGCCCGATCTAATAATTTTCCATAATCCATTGATAAGAAATAGAACAATAGCTACTACATGGAATATCCAACATAGAGACCTTACACTCCTTGATGGGGGAGTTGGCCATCTGAAAAGATGACCATTATTGAGGTCTCTTTTTTCTACATAAGACACTCAATTACCAAATTGTACACTGCTGCCTTTTCATGAACGTTGTCAAGCAACAGATAGAAACAGCTCTGTGATCCACAGATATTGAACCGATGCCGATAAAAAAGATATGGCCAATTAAAACCCTACCTGCCCCTTATTATTATGTGCTTTCTTTTATTTTCTCCTCAGAATAGTGACGACAGCACCAATAAGCAGCATTGCTGCACCTGCAAGATAGTAATAGACAGCACTGCCACCGGTTTTCGGCAGATCAATTATCCCTGCTACAACATCTTCTGATTTACTGCCGGTTTTTCCCTCTTCTTCAGTGTCGATACTGTCTGCCACCTCTGCTGCCTCTGTCGTCAGTGTTACATCAAAACAATAGGAATGATTTTGCTCGGCTGCCTGCAGTACATGAAATTCAAGCACACCATCCATAACTTCACCGGGATTTTGAATCTCCCCGCCACTTCCGCTCCAGCGAAGTTCCAGTACAGCATCATCAGGGGTGCTGGTCCCCTGAGACAGATTACCGTTTTTATGCAAATAACAGATTACCCCTTCATCCAAAACTTCTGTTTTGCCTTGCCAGTTAATCACTGCTTTATGCTTTTTTACTGCGACCTCTCCGAAATTCCTGATGCCGATATTGATCCTGTTGTAATATGAAGGGTAAGCATTGCCAACCTCGATCTTTAAGGTGTCATGCTGACCGTCCTTATTGGTATCTTCTACTGACACAGCAGTTTTGCCAACATCCTTGCTTTCAGCTACGGTGCGTAAATTTTCCAGTCCGGGGTCACAGGTTTGGTCTGCACCCTGATCACTTTGAGACAAAGTGTTCTCCAAGATACCCCAACCAAACTTACTGGTCTGGACAGTAGTATTCATTATTAATTCTGAACTGGCAAAAGCATAATCCATCATAAAAAACACCAACATAAGGGTTAAAAGAAAACACGCCATTTTTTTCATGTTACACACCCCTTCCCTGCATAAGCAGGAATATGAAAAAATGCAGCTAAATCTAGAAGTGTATGGAATAAAAAGATTGAATAACAATCGTCAGCTTTCAGAAAACTCTACTTGACTGCCTCTAGGAGAAGAAATCACCTCATTGGACAGTTTAGAAGCCTGAAGCATGTGCTGGTAAACGGTCAAGCCATCAATAACATAGCAAGTAGGAATATGATGATTATGACTGTTTTCCTGGTATATAATGGGTTTACACGTTTCATCAGCCACTTTTATCAAATCTTCTATTGAAGAAAGGGAAATTGGGATTAGCTGATCAGGCATGATAAAATCTTTCCCTACCCTTACCAAACGCTCACCATTCTGTTTCCACAGCTTATCTATCGCCCGGTCAATCTCACTCACCGGCACAGGTTTTTTTGACTCGGTCCGCAGGACGAAAAGAACAGAGAGCAACATAATAACCACAGCTAGTAAAGTCGCGATCACTCTTTTCCCTCTCAGCCCAGGATTGGGAACTAACACAGAGTCTTTCAGAGCCCCCTTCTCCTGTGGTGCCATTGTTCCGGTTATCTCAAACTCACTCATACCCAGGGGGATGATCATAGTTGGTGACAGCTCATCTCTGACCTGTTCAGCAGTCACATTGATTCTTGCCTCAATAGCAACTTGAGGACTCTCAGCATACACTCCTAGTTCACGGTTGGCAGTATTTACAAACTCCTCATAATTTTTCAGATTAAATGAAAAAGGCCTAGAGAAAGAAATCTCCTTTCCTTCTCCTTCAACTACCGTTTCAGGGATAAGAAAAAATTCCTTAGACCACACCTCTGGTTCTCTGACAACAGCCACAACCATATAAGAAACAGTCAATTTAGCCGGTTGGTCAGCAGTATAGTTGTAAGAACAATGAGCATCAATTGCTTCGACAAGATTTGTATAATATGATTCACCTGGTCCCAAGGTTTTTTCATTGAACAAACTGTTAGGCTTGATTTTAACTTGATAATCGAGCTTCCCTTGATGTTGGTAGCTGTATACCGGAACATCCTTGGATACGGTGGACGATTCCCTGTATACCCTATATAGATTATAAAAAGAACCGGCTAGCAGCAGACACAAGACTACCAAAATAATGATTCTATGGTTTTTGTGTATCTCTATTTTGCTTTGGCGCACCTGGCTTACCCCTCTCCTCTCATATGAACATATTCCTTACAGCTATCGATATCCATCCCACTTTGGGAGCGATAAACAGTACCACTCCATTAACCTGTTCTGGTACAATCGGCTGATCAATGTGATTATTGTTATCTCCTTTTGTTATGATCGTCTTGTCTCTATTTATTTTTTTAATCCGGTGAATAATAGGAACAGGTGAATCCTCAATTCGGTAAGAAATAATATCCCCCTCTTTTAAAAGAGCAGGATCCTTTTTAGCGACAATAACAATATCACCGGCATCGAATGTAGGGCACATACTTCCACTGTAAATAACAATTGGACGTACTGGAAAAACACCTATTGAGAACCAGATGGTCACCACCAGCACCGCCCCGAAGACTGCTGTGCTGACATATCCTTTTTCATGTTTTTCAGGTCTTCTCCGGGGGATAGGCTGAACAGCATAAAATTCCTGGATAATTGCCAACCCCACTAAAGGGACTATTGTACCGACAAGAGCCTTCATTGCCCAGTTAAGATCAGGAAGGATAGGAGAAAACCATTCAAATGCCTCCAATAAACCGCTGTAAGCCAGGGCAGGCACAGGCCCTCCCCACATTGCTAGGAAAGAGGCCAGCAGCTGTTTCATCGAAATAGGGAGAAATATGGAGCCGAAAAACTGTGTCCAGGTTTCTAGAGTGCTTCCCCAAGATGGGAATTTACTTGTTGGCATGGTAAGTAATGTATAGAACAATGCCAGCAGAACAGGAACCGAGACATAAGGTTTACTCAGCAGCCTGTTGATCAACCAGGCTCTGCTCAGTTCCATACCGATCAGTATGCTCACCATATAGAAGATATTGATCAGAATACCACTGATTGTAAAAGAATATGGACTTCTGCCGAAACCATCAAAAAAACCGGCCAGCACCATCAAGTAGATCTGAAAGAGGGCAATGCCACAGGCAATCTTAATCAGAGCCGGCTGCAGCCGCTGTTTCCCACAGCTCTTTTGTCGAGGGAGTCGGAAGACACACAGCGCTATCATTATCCAAGCCAGAGGGTTAGCTATATAAGCCGCAGCGGCTCCTGTTAACAAACGGGGCACGATATACCTAAACAACAGCGGAAGCAAAAGAACCGCCCCGAAAAGAACACACCAGTCAACTGGGATAGTGATTCTCCTGTTTATTCCCCTCATTGAAGACTTCCCTCACAAATACTGATAAAGGATGGTTGCGGGGTGCTCATAAACTCCCCGCAACCTTGAAAACTACGGTTTTTATTTTGCCGACTAATTAACCTCATTCCACTGGGCTGCGTTGATTTCGATTTTAGCAGACAAATTAGCTTTTTGCGGAGCAATTTTTGTTTGCCAACCACATTTAATTGTTTCCCGAATGTAGAAATTCACTGTAACCTCAACATATCCACCCTGATGAATCTGTATGCCCTTAAGCGCTTTCACAAGTCCATCCCAACTGTTTGTATACTTATTCGACTCAATTGTCCTATCTTCAGCTGGTAAGCCGTTGGAGGCAGGGTTAACGACATGTATTGTCCAGTTTTTCACCACAATAAAGTCCTTCAACCCTAATCTGTCGCTCTGAATTTTAGTCTTTATATCCTCAATCTTGACCGGCACAGTACCCTCGCCATTAATGCGGAAGGTATACCCGGTCAGGTACCAGGGGTAGTCATTAGTAATTTTTAAATCCAACTCGTTTTTGTCGCAGCCGACTGCTGTCAATTCAGTCTGTGCAACATCCTTTTTTTCACAATTATTTGCTTCGGGCCACTTCTGGGGGTCAACACCTTCATCAAGAACTTTTCCCGGTTCAATTGAAATATCCACATTCCCCGTTGCTACAGTTGCCCCAATTGTCACAGTATCTGACCACTTAGCAAAACCAAAGCCCATCAAAGAAAGAGCAAATACTGCCACCAGGCAAAAAATCAGTAGCTTTTTGGATTTCATCACTTGACCTCCTTACAATAAATAATTGAAATAACAGCATTAAAACACAGATGAAAAAAATTTTAGCTCAGCTGCCCAATCACCCCCCTACAGGTATTGTCGTAATTTTGGTGTGATTTGTATGTATTGGTAAAAACAAGCATACCTCATGCTCAGAGATTATCACGTTTCACCCATCATCTTCTACTGACCATATGGAGTAAAATCAAGGTGAAAATATTAATCCAAAACAGCAAAAGGATTAATTCGGAGATGAACTATATGGAGTGAGGATACAAATAGTGGGGATACAAATAAAAAAACCGGGAAACTGGAAAATCCCGGCATTAAATATGTTTTCAGATTCAGTTTTTGCACAATCAGATGCTCTAACCGGTCACAGCTTTTGTTCCTGCAGTATTAACACCCTGAAGGGCCAATAACTGTGCCTCATTGCGCTTGTTTACCCCTAATTTGCGGAAAATGCTGCGCAGGTGAGATTTGACAGTAGACTCGGAAATATAGAGGGCAGAGGCAATTTCCGAGTTGGTTTGACCTTTTTTGAGCAGTGTGAATACCTCTTGTTCTCTTTTCGTCAGTGAACCTAAAAGGTTGATTATCTTGAGAATTGATCTTGTTGTGGTATTCAGGTCCAAACCGTGGAAGACATAGCACTCCCGCATCCAGTATCAACTCAACTGCACTGACTATCTGTTTTGGTAGTAACCGCAGAGGCAGGCAGCCATGAAGACCCAAACGGATTAATTCTGTCATATTATACTCCCCTGGATCCCGCAAAACGATCACCAGGCGAGTTAAGGGACTCTTGGCTTTGGTCTCTGAGATCACTGGTATTGGATCACCATTGACTTTCCAAAGGATAACATCAGGGTAGAGAGAAATACCGGTCTCAATAAGTTCAGTGGTAGAAAATGCCCCTAACACATGGAAAGATTCACTTATTTTAAAGGCTGCTGTAAGGCACTCACACTTTTTTCGTTCTTTCAGTTACACCTTTATTGGATAAAAACCTTAAATCATCTCTCAGAAAATGATAGAAAGGCAGTTAAGGTGGGAAAATAAAATGTCACAATAGCGGTTCAATTGACGATATAGCTAGGCGGGACATGAAAGAAACTTTCATTAGACAGGGTATAAACCCTATCATCTTCCTGTTCAATAACCTCAAGGAAATGGACAATAAGGCGTGGATCGAACTGGACACCGGCACACCTGATCAGCTCAGCTACAGCTTCTTCATGGGTTTTAGCCCTGCTGTAGGGCCTATCAGAAGTCATGGCATCATAGGCATCAGCAATCGCAATAATGCGGGCACCCAAAGGGATCTCCTCCCTAGCTAATCCTGATGGATAGCCTGTCCCATTATAAAACTCATGGTGGTGCAGTATAATCGATGATATTTTCTCTGAAGCAATCAGTGTTTCCAGGATCTTTGTCCCTATTTCCGGGTGTTTACGCACTTGAGCAAATTCTTCTCTGGTTAGTGCCCCCGGTTTTTTTAAGATGTCTTCGGGAATCCCAATCTTCCCTAGGTCATGCAGCAAAGCAGCACAGTATAAATCAACCAAATCCTGATGAGACATATCCAGCCTTTTACCCAGAGCAACAGCATAATTGGCGACTCGCTCCAGGTGCTGCAGGGATGAATTATCCCTCGCCTGCATAGCAGCTGTAAGGGCATTTAATGCGGCAAAATATATCCGGCTGGTTTCATCCTTTGTATTGCTCAGAAGATCTTTTAGTTCTGAATTTACTCTGCATAAACTGAGATATCTTCTCTTATAGCTGATGACAAGATAAAACATCAACAAAAAAGCTATTAGTACTAATACAGCTCCCCCGGCCAAAATGACATACCGGAATATATCATGAATTGGAAGAACTATTTGTACAGCCTGCAGGTAAATTTTAATGGTCAAGTAAACTAATACTGCGATCACTGCACTTGAGAGCATAATAAAGAGAATGGTTGCTTTGTTATTCATCAGCTTGAGAATAGCGTTTCGCAAAAAACTCACGCCTTATCTGTGCAGTATATAATCTCACAGTGAAATAAAATTCGACGAAATATTTTACAATTCCTGCAGAAAAAAGACTTTATCTAAGAATTTTGCATAATTATACTGGCATCACCCCACAAATGTTCAAGATCATAAAAGCTGCGTGCTTCTTCACTAAAGATATGGACCACAACACTGCCATAATCCAACAAGATCCATCCGGACTGTGGAGTTCCCTGTTTCCGGAAATAACCCTCAGCTGATTTTCCTAATTGTTCTTGTATTTCCTGGGCAATCGCATCCAGATGTGTGGTACTGCGGCCGCTGCAGATCACAAAATAATCTGCTACAGGAAAAATTCCTCTTAGATCGAGCACTTTGATATCGTGCGCCTTTTTCTCAACTGCAGCTTGTGCAGCTTTGATGGCTATTTCCCGGCCTGAATCCAATCTTTAGTTTCCTCCTTTCATTTGTTAACAACATAATAATTCCAGGCATCTATGGTTTGTGGATGGATCAATTTAAACCTTTGCAAACAGTAACCAATGGTGGAGGCAAAACACTCCAAAAGAGCTCTATCAAGGTCATTCCTGGCAATTTCCCGCAGGTGCTCAACAGAGGGGAAATCTCTCCCTGGAGCTATCAGATCAGCAATATAGATCAGCTGTGCTAACCTTCCCATGGCAGGCCCCCCTAGAGTATGCAGAGCAATAGCCTCCAGCAACTGAGGATTATCAATACCCAATTCTTCCTTAATCAGCTGTGCCCCTACAGCCCCATGTAATAGCAGGGGAACTTTTTCCTCAATAGAACAGCTAACCAGCCCTCTCGCCCGCGCCATAGAGAGCAGTTGATCAGCAGGAATATCCCGGGCATAGTCATGAAGCAGACCCGCCAGTGCAGCATCTTTTTGTTCAACTCCGTGAATAGCAGCTAGTTCTGCTGCACAATCACGCACAGCTAAAACATGCTCCATCCTATCTTTTGACAATCTTTCCCTAATTGCTTTTTCGTACTCCTGCATTCTATCCCTCTTCATATGGATAACAGAGTTATTTGTTTATAAATAAAGCTTCTGCTGAATGATATATTGTTCAACTGACTCAGGAACCAGATATTTTATCGACCTACCCTCCCTGACACGCTTTCTGATATCAGAGGATGAAATATCCAGTTGAGGCATCTCCATAGGTATAACAACCGAACTGTAATATTTCCCAAAAATCTCACTGACAATGTGTAAATCTAAACCAGGACGTGCAGCAACAATGAACTTGCAGAGTGATAAAAGCTCTTCCGGCTCTTTCCACCCAAATATGTCCAGTATTGTATCAACCCCGGTTATAAAAAAAAGTTCAGCAGCATCACCATAGATCTGACGCAACTGACGCATGGTATCTACTGTATAGGTAATTCCTCCCCGCTCATACTCCAGACGGCTAGCCTCAAAAAAGGGGTTCCCCAGGATAGCAAGCGTAACCATCAGATACCTATGCCAAAAGTCTGTTACTATACCATGCTTATGAGGTGGTATAGAGGTCGGCATAAAGATAACCTTATCCAAAAAGATTTTTTCCCTTGCAGCTTCAGCAACCATCAAATGACCATAATGAATAGGATCAAAAGTGCCGCCCAGTATCCCCAATCGCTGCTCCTTCATAAGTTTGCTCCTGCCCCTTTAAATAATATTTAATAAATATTTAAGACCTGATCTGCCCATCCCCCAGGATAACAAACTTGGTAGAGGTCAATTCCTCTAACCCCATAGGTCCCCGTGCATGGAGTTTTTGGGTACTAATCCCTATCTCTGCTCCAAAACCAAATTGGTGCCCATCAGTAAAACGGGTGGAGGCATTAACAAATACCGCAGCTGCGTCAACTCTCTGCACAAATAACATGGCTTTTTGATAATTATTAGTAATAATTGCCTCAGAGTGTTTGGTGCCGTAGGTATGAATATGATCAATGGCTTCCTCCAGATCACGGACCACCTTTACTGCAAGGATAAGATCCAGGTATTCGGTAGCCCAATCCTCTTCAGAAGCGGGAAGGCAATCAGGTATAATTTCCCGAACTTTTTCACAGCCCCGCAACTCCACCCCTTTTTCCCGAAGGGCGGCTGCTGCTGCAGGCAAAAAACTTTTTGCACATTTTTCATTTACCAAGAGGGTTTCCATAGCATTGCAAACACCAGGTCTTTGTGTTTTAGCATTGACCACAATTTTGGTAGCCATTTCCAGGTCTGCTTCATCATCAACATAAGTGTGGCAGTTGCCCACACCGGTTTTCAATACCGGTACTGTAGCATTTGCGGTCACCGCATTGATCAAACCTGCCCCACCCCGGGGGATCAGGACATCGATGTAATCATTCATGGTCATCATCATATTCGCAGCTTCCCTATCGGTTGTGGGCACCAATTGAATAGCACCCTCAGGAATCCCTGCACTCACCGCTGCAGCACTGATCACCCTGGTTAAAACAAGGTTTGACTGAAGTGCCTCAGAACCGCCCCGCAGAATAACAGCATTCCCTGCCTTGAGACAGAGTCCGGCGGCATCAACAGTTACATTAGGGCGAGCCTCATAGATAATTCCGATCACACCAAGGGGTACTCTTAACCTGCCGACACGCAAGCCATTGGGGCGTGTCCACATCTTGATAACCTCACCAACCGGGTCTGGTAGACCCACCAGATCCCGCAGCCCATCAGCCATTTCCTTGATCCGTTCCGCTGTCAGCAACAAACGATCCAGCAGAGCACCACTCAACCCCTTTGCCCTTCCAGCATCCATATCCTGCTGATTGGCATCCAGGATCAATTCCATTCTTTCTTCCAGTGCTCTCGCCATGGACAACAAAGCCTGATTCTTGACCTCAGTAGAAATCCCTGCAAGTATATAAGACGCCTTTTTCGCCCTTTTTCCAAGTTCTATCATCTGACTTTCCAACGACATCATATTTGCCTCCTCTCTACTAGCTTATCCGCCATTGATAACAAGTGTGAGATTGTCACGGTGGACAATTTCATCATAATCATGATAGCCTAAAATCTCTCTGATCTCCCTGCTGTTATGCCCCTTAATCAACTGCAATGCAGCACTGTTGTAATTACTAATACCTCTGGCAATTTCCCTTCCAGCAGGATCAACAATACTGATCACATTTCCCGCACTAAAAGTGCCTTCAGCACTGACCACACCACTGGGCAGCAGGCTCTTACCCTTTTTCAACAGAGCCGCTGCAGCCCCTTCATCCACAACCACCCTACCTTGAACAGGCGAGCCAAAGGCAATCCACAGCTTACGTGCCTGCATGCGATCTTCCTGGGGCACAAAAAGGGTACCTATTGATTCCCCCTGCAGTATTGCCGCTAGTGTTCCCTTTTTCATACCGCTGGCGATCACAAGGGGTATCCCTGCCTGCATAACAATCTTTGCTGCCTGAATCTTTGTCTCCATTCCACCAGTAGCCAAATCTGACCCACACCCACCGGCACTAGTCTCAATTTCCGGTGTGATTTCAGTTATTTCCGTGATCAACTGGGCATCCTCATGCCGGCGGGGGTCTACTGTATAATAACCATCAAGGTCTGTAAGTAAAACCAAAAGGTCCGCATCCACCAGGCAGGCCACCAGAGCAGCCAGGGTATCATTATCCCCAAAGCGGATCTCTTCTACTGCTACAGTATCATTTTCATTAACAATGGGAAGCGCCCTAAACCTCATCAAGGTCTGTAAGGTGTGACGAGCATTCAAATAGCGTTCCCTGTGATTGATGTCTTCCCTGGTGAGCAGCACCTGGGCTACAGTTATCCCGCGCGGTGAGAAAAAGGATTCATAGTGCTGCATCAGAATTCCCTGACCAACAGCTGCTGCTGCCTGCTTTTCCGGAATGGTTCTGGGCCTGCGTGCCAGCCCCAATCTGCCCACTCCAGCGCCAATGGCTCCAGAACTGACCAGAATGACATCCCGTCCTTCATCCCAGAGAGCCGCCAGGTCCTCCACTAGGCTTTCCATACGCTGGAGGTTGATCTGCCCCTTGTTCCCGCAGAGGATCTTTGTTCCAACTTTAACCACTATACGGCGGGCTTGTTTTATCTTTGCGCGTTGAAAAACGGCCATCTTCAAGCCTCCACTCTCCCATTTTTATGGCAGCGTAATCTCTGGTTCCTCTCCCTGACGATAAAAGACTGCATTGCGGCCGATCACCTGAACAAGCTCTGCTCCAGTGCGCTCACTCAACACAGCCGCTGTTTCATCAACACTTAAAGGAGCATTAGGCAACACACGTATTTTCACCAATTCCCGGGCAGTCAGAGCATCATCCAGCTGACACACCAGGTTGTCACTGATCCCCGACTTTCCCACCTGCAGAATAGGATCCAACCGGTTAGCAAGGGACCGTAAGTATCTTTTCTGCTTTCCTGTCAGCAATTCCTGCACCCTCACCTTCTACCCTGAACATAGATTACTGAATAAAATTCATAATTATTATCTTATTATTCATGCCATTCAAACTCAAAATCGCCGATCCTGACCGTATCACCTTTTTGAACCCCCTGATTTTGCAGCGCATCATCCACACCGATTAAGCGCAGCATATGTTGAAAATACCTAAGAGCATCAGGGTTTTCCAAATCCAATCGATTAACCAATCGCTCTATCCCTTTCCCCTGAACCACGAAAGTGCCGTCCTTCTGAATTACAGAAAAGCTTTTATCATCTTCCTCATCAACAGTGACCAGCCTGACTTCCTCTTCTACTCCCTCATCCTCATCCACATCTTCTAGTTGCTCCAACATCTCTGCAACCGCATACAACAACTCCTGTATCCCGGATCCTGTCACCGCTGAAATAGGGAATATCTTGTACGCCGGATATGCCTCTTTGAGCTGTGGGATATGATCACTTGCCTCTGGAAGATCCACCTTGTTGGCAGCGATCACCACAGGTCGATCTGCTAACAGCGGGTTATATAACCTAACTTCCTCAAGAATAACCCGAACATCATCTACTGGGTCCCTGCCTTCTGTACCTGCTGCATCTACAACAAGTATCAACAGCTTGGTTCGTTCCACATGGCGCAGAAAGCGGTGTCCCAGTCCGGCACCTGAATGGGCGCCGGCAATAAGCCCTGGAAGGTCCGCTACTACGAAACTGCGCTCTCCCATATCAACCACACCCAATTGGGGATTCAATGTAGTAAAGGGATAATTGGCTACTTTGGGCCGGGCTGCAGATATGCGGCTGAGCAAACTGGATTTACCTGCATTGGGAAGGCCGATCAGCCCCACATCAGCCAGTAACTTCAACTCCAACTCCAATGTGCGCTCCTCTCCGGGGTCACCCCGTTCAGCAAAGCGTGGGGCCTGTAGTTGTGGTGTTGTAAAACGCGCATTGCCCCGCCCCCCGCGTCCACCGCGGGCAGCGATAAACCGTTGTCCGTGTCTTTTGAGGTCAACAGAAAACTCTCCATTTACATCACGAATAATAGTCCCTACAGGAACATGTATAATAAGGTCCTCTCCATTTTTCCCGTGCTGGTTTTTGCCACGGCCGTGTTCCCCTCGCTCTGCTTTATAATGCTTGCGGTAGTGAAAGTCAATCAGTGTGTGCAGGTTGCGGTCCGCGACAAAGACCACATTACCGCCGCTCCCACCATTTCCACCGCTGGGACCTCCCATAGGAACATATTTTTCGCGACGGAAGGCTACACAACCGTTCCCGCCATCACCTGCTTTGACATAGATCTTAGCATAATCGTAAAACATGTGACACCCACCTGAAATAGAAGTCGGAAGGCTCCTTAATCCTGTAAAGCCACATACCTACACTATGAGCTTTTATTAAACTCAGATACTGTAATTCTGATGTTCAAAACTTCCTTGATGAGACCCGGGAAACCGGAGGTCTGAAGTCAGAAGTTACTTACTACTCTAAAGCCGCTTATCTGCAGTATGAGCTTTTTATTAAACTCGGATTCTGAAATTCTGATTCAGAACATCCTCGATCAGACCCCGGAGGCCGGAAGTCGGAAGTCAGAAGGCTCCTTAATACTCTAAAGCCGCTTACCTATAGTATGATCTTTTTAAACAAATTCCCCTGGCCATTAGGACCAGGGGAGTATCTTTCCCTTATGTTAATTGATTAAGCCTCAGCGTAAACACTCACCTGTTTCTTGTTTTTCCCCTTAGACTCAAACCTTACATAACCATCGATCAAGGCAAACAGGGTATCATCTTTGCCGCGGCCAACATTCCAACCAGGGTGAACCTTGGTTCCCCGCTGGCGAACGATGATATTTCCAGCTGTGACATATTGTCCACCATACTTCTTTACGCCAAGGCGTTTGGACTCACTGTCCCGCCCGTTCCGTGAGCTACCTACTCCCTTTTTATGAGCAAATAACTGCAGATCAAATCTATCAAACATTTTGACACCTCCTCACCACTAGATATTCTCCGTAACCTCCGGCGATCCCCTGCATTCCCAGTTCCAAAGTTTTCAAGAGTACCTGTGCGGTTCTTCGATCCCCTTCGTTCAAATGATCAGGTAGTTTTAACTTGACAAAAACACTATCTTTACTTTTTGTCCTGTTTTCCACCAGCGGGGCAGTTGTGAGAAAGTGTTTAAGACCTACCACTGCAGTCTGGACAAGGGCTGAAACACCGGCACAGACAATGTCTTCCCCTGCAGGAGCAAAACCCGCATGCCCCTCAACAATAAAGCCCTGCAGTTCCCCGCTCTTATTTTCAAAAAAAGTCGCCCTGATCATAACTTATTCAGCAGCTGTTTCTGCCTGTGATCCTAAAGAAATATCCTCCACAATAACTTCAGTAAATAGCTGTCTGTGCCCCTTCCGGCGGCGATAATTCTTTTTGGGCTTGTATTTAAAAACAAGAATCTTTTTAGCCTTACCCTGATCAAGTACTTTTGCTTTTACCTGTGCTCCGGGCAGATAGGGTGTTCCTACCTGGAAATCACCATCCATATCCACTGCCAGGACCCTGTCAAAAACCACTTCATCCCCTACAGCAGCCTCCAGTTTTTCTACCCGCAGTACAGTTCCCTTGCTGACTTTATACTGTTTGCCGCCTGTTTCCACAATTGCAAACACAATATTTCCTCCTTCCGCCGGGCTTGATGGGTGGCATTCTCTGCGCTTGATTGACCCTCCCCGAGCGTTTATTGTGCAACAGTTACAACGGAATTTTAGCACCTGATACCACTGCTGTCAAGTTATCGCTCTAAAATGCGGGCTTTGGCATAGGTGCGGTGAACTTTATCTACCTTTACCAGAACCCTCTGCCCGATATAATCTTTGCCATTTTCAATATCTAAAATATACCCATGGATACGGGCTATCCCATCA
>DULM01000044.1 GCA_012840405.1 Syntrophomonadaceae bacterium
ACCCTGATTAAAAGTCAGGTGCTCTACCAACTGAGCTAATGGCCCATGTGTTTCACAGATGCTATGTTACAACAGAATTGCTTTTCTGTCAACATCTTTAATCTGGAGATCTATGGTGAAAATCCCGATCATGTAGCGGGATTCTCCCTCCGGCGAAACCATTCCGACGATACGCCAGAAGTGCTCTTTTGTCAACATTTTTAATCTTTAGATTTGCGATCGGTCGTTGGAAGCAGAGGGACGTTCTTTTTGCTTCCGTCCCAAGCGTGACAAGGGGATGGGGGTTGTGTCATCAGTTAACCTTCCCTCCGATCGAGCGTAGGGACAGTCCCGGTGATCGGTCATTTTTTCTTGCCAGCGCAGCGACCTGCGAAGGTTGTTACTTGCCCTTGACGAAGGAGCAGTTAACGACAGCCGAAGCGAATACGTACTGCAGTACAAGGTGGCAGTCCTCAACTAGGCAGTACGATTAACTGATCGGGTATTTCTAGATAATAAGGGGTGGAATGGCACTGATTCAGTACTCAAATTCTGACATCAGACCTCCGGCATCCGACTTCTAAAATGGATGGCGTCATAGGAGCTAGTTGGCTGTCGTCTGCTGAAAGTATATGGGCAAGTTAAACCGGAGCTTATGTCGCAAACGCAGGGATAAACACTGTTCGGAGGAAATGCTTCCTCGATCACTCAACCTGTCCCTGTGATCGGGTGGCGATTTCCCGGCCTATAATGGCGCCGCTCAGTGAGGCCTGGGTAAGGCCGCGGGTGATCCCGGCGCCATCCCCTGCTACAAACAGGTTCTTCAGTTGAGTTTCCAGTTTACGGGAAACTTTGAGGCGAGAGGAGTAAAACTTGACCTCTACACCATAGAGCAGTGTATGGGGGGAATAGATCCCTGGAGCAACCTGATCCATGGCTTTGAGCATCTCGATGATGGCAAGGAAGTGGCGGTAAGGCAGCACCAGAGAGAGATCCCCGGGAGTTGCCTCTTTGAGCGTGGGAACCACCATTCCCTTTTCGATCCGCTCAGCTGTGGAGCGGCGGCCCTTCATCAGATCCCCCAACCGCTGCACGATCACTCCACCGCCCAGCATATTGGCCAGGCTGGCTATATATTTCCCATAAGTAATAGGCTGTTTGAAGGGCTCTGTAAAGGTTTTGCTCACCAACAGGGCGAAGTTGGTGTTCTCGGTTTTATAGTCGGCATGGGTGTGCCCATTGACCGTCACCAAGCCATCGTTGTTCTCCATCACCACTTCCCCATAAGGGTTCATACAGAAGGTGCGCACCCGGTCCTCAAAAGTGGGTGATGTAAAGAGGAATTTTCCTTCATAGGTTAGGTCGGTGATCTGTTCCATCACCGCTGCTGACAACTCTATCCTGAGGCCGATGTCCACAGGGTTAATAGCCATTTCCAGCCCCAGGCGCTCAGCTTCTTTGACCAGCCACTCAGCCCCATTGCGGCCGGGAGCACAGACCACATACTTGGCTGCCAATTGCTCTCCATCAACAGTTGTTACGCCCACCACAGCTCCATCCTTGACCTCGATCCTTTCTACAGCGGTTTTGGTCTCAACAGATACCCCCTGCTGCAAAAGGTAGTCCTGCATCTTCTGCAGTATTTCTTTGGTGCGCCCTGTACCTAGATGCCTGACCGGGGCAGGCACCAGCCGCATCCCTGCCAGTGCTGCCTTTTTTTGTAATATTTCGATCTGGTCAAGGTTTTCCAAACCGTATATTTTGCGTGGTGCACCAAACTCCAGGTAGAGTTCGTGAATGTATTTGATTCCTTCTTCAAATTCTTTTTGATCAAGGTAGGACCCCAGCATACCGCCGACCTCTGTGGAGTAGGCCAGCTTGCCGTCACTGAAGGCACCGGCGCCTCCCCAGCCGGAAATAACAGCACAGGAGGCACAGCCGAAACAGGGGGCATTCTGTTCCCTCGATGGGCATTTTCTGTCCTTCAAGTCCTGCCCTTTGTCTAGTATCAATATGTTCATGCCCTTTTTCTGCCTGACAAGTTCCAAAGCACAAAAGATCCCCGCAGGCCCAGCACCAATGATAATACAGTCGTATTTTTTCATATGCGCCCCTCCAATACCCCTTGTTTTTTAAATGATCGGGGTTTCCCTCCGGTGGCAGAGAAAAAGTGAACTCCTAAACTAGGATAATCCGCCAACCCCGCTTCACCCTTGATTCTCACACTTTTAAGGAGCAAACCTGCAACAGCACTGTTGGTAGTCCGATGCTTTTTTACCGCCAACCTTGAACACAACGCCCACTTCTAGAACAGCACTAGTGATTGTCCGATAATGCCAAAGCGGTGGCATCGGAACGCCTTAGACTATACCATATTTGAGTATTACCATCTATAACAGATCTTAATAATGGGTTATTGGGAGTCAAGCTTCGCTCTTGAGATCTAGCGTAGCCGTGGATACTGTTTCCAAGAGTTCCGGCACAGCGGCAATAAGTGCTAGATCTAGAGCTAATGTAGCTGTGGACAATTGTTCCGCTGGATAATGAATAACAAGCCCCCTGGGGATTCGGCTCTAGCGTAATGTGAATTATTATTCCACTTGACAACGAATGTCAGCCTTCCTCTTGATCAAGAGGCGTAACCGTTGGTTTTTGTGACGCTGAAGGTCGAAGCTCAAACTTCCTCTTCATCTGGCTCTGGCGCTGGCCCAAAATCTGGGGGTTCCCGTTTTTCCAGGTTGACGAATTTGGTGAATTCTTTCAAAAATGCCAGTTGTATGGTTCCTGTTGGGCCGTTGCGGTGTTTGGCTATGATCAGGTCGGCTACTCCCTTATTTTCCGAATCCTCATTATAATAGTCATCCCTGTAGATAAACATTACCATATCAGAGTCCTGCTCCAGGCTGCCGCTCTCCCGCAGGTCTGACAGCATCGGTCTGCGGTCACCTCCTCGCTGCTCCACAGCCCGGCTGAGCTGGGAGAGGGCAAGCACAGGGATGTCCAGTTCCCGGGCAAGGGATTTGAGAAAACGGGAGATCTCTGAGATCTCCTGGACCCGGTTTTCCGAACGCCTGCCAGTCTGAATTAGCTGCAGGTAGTCGATCACCAACAGCCCGATCCCATGCTCCAGTTTGAGCCTGCGTGCCTTGCTGCGCAACTCCAAAAGGGAAATGGCTGGGGTGTCATCGATAAACAGGGGTGACTCAGAGAGTTTGGCAGCTGCCTTCATCAGGCGCGGCCAGTCATCCTCCCTTAAATAACCGGTGCGCATCTTCTGCTGGTCCACCAGGGCTTCAGCACAGAGGATCCTCTGTACCACCTGGTCTGCGGACATCTCCAAAGAGAAGATTGCAACAGGCACCTGATATTTTACAGCCACATTCTGGGCGATATTGAGAGCCAGAGATGTTTTTCCCATTGAGGGGCGGGCAGCCAGTAATACCAGATCACTTGGCTGCAGCCCTGAGGTGTATTTATCCAGGTCATCAAAACCTGTGGGCAATCCGGTGATGCTCCCCTTCTTCTGGCAGAGTTGCTCGATCCTTTCTAGGGCCTCTACCAGCAGTTCTCTGATGGGGCGGTAGCTTTTGCCGATCCGCCGCTGGCTGAGCCCCATGATCATCCGCTCTGCTTCATCCAGCAGAGCCTCACTTTCCACTCCCTCTTCATAGGCCCGGGAGGCCAATTGGGTACAGCTGTTGATCAGGGAACGAAGCAGGCCTTTATCTGCAACAATCTTGGCATAATGGCCTGCATTAACAGCAGTGGGCACCGCACCAGCCAGTGATGCCAGATAGGCGGCACCCCCTACTTTATCCAGGGCATCTTTGCTCTTCAGTTCCTCTGTAACGGTCACCAGGTCGATGGGACGCCCCCGTTCGGCCATCTCTTTGAGGGCGGTGTAGATCTCCCGGTGGCCTTCACCGTAAAAGTCCTCAGGCTTTAATATTTCTGAAACCACAGCAAAGCTGTCAGGCACAAGCAGCAGAGCGCCTAAAACAGCCTGCTCTGCCTCCAGGTTATGGGGAGGGGTACGGTCAATGAGTTCCATCATTTATCCTCCAGTTTTTCTCCCATAAGGATGTGGGGAAAGGCATCTGTGATCTTATTGATACTGACCACCTGAACACCCCACATCTCCTCTGGTAGTTCACGGCTGTTTTCTGCCGGTATCAGCACTTTTTTAACTCCCACCTGCCGGGCACCATAGAGTTTTTCGGTAACCCCGCCTACACCCCGTACCTGCCCCTGGATGGAGATTTCACCGGTAACTGCCACATCCTGGCGCAGTGGAATGCCCTCTATGGCACTGTAGATGGCAAGGAAGATGGCTGCTCCCGCAGAGGGCCCATCCACCCTGCCGCCGCCAACGATATTGACATGGATATCATAATCAGCTGCGTTCTTCCCGGTTACAGCCCTGTAAACAGCAAGGGCATTGAACACCGAATCTTTGGCCATGCTCCCGGCTGCACCGTTGAACCTGACGGTTCCCTGCTGTTTTTCCCCAGCCGGAAAGGCCACAGCCTCGATCTCGATAATGGTTCCCACAAACCCTGAGACAGCCAAGCCGAAGACATGCCCAATTTCACCGCGGGATTCCGCATGTCTGGTCACATAAGGGGTCAGCCTGGAGATCTGCAGCACCTCCTGCAGGTCCTCCATGGTTACCCTGACCGTTTTGCGCCTGGAGTTCTTCTGCCTGTAGCGGGCCATGGCATGGGCGTCAACCAGTATATTGGTGGCTTTGCGGGCCTCGATGGTGTATTCACTGATCGCTTCGGCAACACCCGGCTCCAGGATAACATTCAGCTTTTTGGCTGCTTGTTTGAGGACCTTTTGAATATCCAGCGGTGTCAGGCAGTCAAAAAATATTTCAGCACACCTGGACCTGAATGCTGGGTTGATCTGCTCCGGCTCCCGGGTGGTGGCTCCGATCAACACAAAATCAGCAGGAGCTCCCTCTTCAAAAAGCCTTTTAATGTATTCAGGTATCATGGGGTCCCCAGGCTCATAGTAGGAGGATTCAAAAAAGACCTTTTTGTCCTCCATCACCTTCAGCAGTTTGTTCTGCAGAATAGGGTCCACTTCCCCGATCTCATCGATAAACAGAATCCCACCATGGGCTTCAGTTACCAACCCCAATTTGGGTTCAGGGATACCGGTTTCAGCCAAATCCCTTCTCGCCCCTTGGTAGATGGGGTCATGCACCGAACCCAAAAGGGGGTTGGTGACCTCTCTAGGATCCCAGCGCAGTGTAGTGCCGTCAACCTCAACAAAGGGAGCATCCGGCTGAAATGTGCCGCCGCCCATCCTCTTGACATGCTCTAATGCAATTCTGGCTGCAGATGTTTTTCCCACACCAGGGGGGCCATAGAGCAGTATATGCTGGGGATGAGGGGCCGCCAGTTTGGCAATTAGAGCCTTTAATGGCTTTTCCTGACCGATAATCTCCTTTAATGTGCGCGGGCGGAGCACCTCACTTACTGAGGCATTTAAATTTATCTGTTTCTTCCTTTCCAAAAAGGCCAGTTTTTTAAGGGTGTTGGCATTCTCAGGGGTCCCTTTCTCTCTGAGCAACTGGGCTTTCATCTCGTTTAAATACTCTTCCTGCCGCTCCTGGAGTTTTTCGGAGATCTTCCTTTCCAGGTCTTCCTCCACAAGCCGCCGTGCTACAGCTTGAGCCAGGGTGTCTTCCAGTTCGTCCAATATCTCAGGGATCTCTTTCATCAGTGGGGCCTTCCGCAGTGTTGGGTCCCCATGGATCAATTTCTGCAGGGCCATCACCTGCTCCCCTAGCCGTTTGGAACGCATCTGTTGCACAACACCCAGTTTAATAGCCCTCAAAACCAGCCTTTCTGAACCGTAAATATCAGCAAGCACATGGTAGAGGGCAGTGACACGGCTTTTGATTTCACTTCTTTTAATCTGTTGCTCGAATAGATCCTGTGACTCCTGCTTCTGTTTATCTGCGGCCATTTCCGCATTCTCCTCTCCTGACTGTTGGAGTTACAGTATGCAATGCAAACTGTGTTTTATTCTACAACTACATTTAGTGTAATCTCAACCTGTACACCGGGGTAGAGGCGGATTTGGACCGGATAGCTTCCCGGTGTTTTGATCGGTTCTGGAATTTCGATTTTGCGGCGGTCGATTTTTTCTGAGAAACTTCGCTCCAGTTCTGCAGCCACATCACGGCTGGTCACCGCACCATAGAGCTTGCCTCCCTCCCCGGCCCGGGCTTTGACAGTAACCTCAGCTCCCTCCAGGCGGGAGGCCAGTTCACGGGCCTTCTGCTCCTGGCGGGCCTCCTTTTTTGCCCGGCTGTCCTTAACCAGGGATACTTCTTTCACAACACCCTTGGAGGCTTCTACTGCCAGGCCCTGGGGGATGAGGAAATTGCGGGCATAGCCCTCTGCCACCTCAACTATTTCCCCTTTGCTGCCTAGCTTTTTCACATCTTCACGCAATACAACCTTTATTGTTTTCACTGGTCTTCCTCCTGCTCCTCTCTCAAAATCTCCAGGAGCCTGGAGCGGGCCCCTTCTATATTAACATCTTTCAACTGGGCTGCGGCAACGGTAAAGTGTCCCCCGCCCCCCATTTTCTCCATAATCCGGTGAACATTCACACTTCCTGCAGAGCGGGCACTGATCCCTGCGCCTTCAGCAATGGGATAAAGGGCAAAAGAGGCTGCTGCTCCCGATATTTCCAGCATGGTGTCTGCAGCCCGGGAGGCGGCTATGCGTGCTCCCTCAAAGGGTTCATCACAGCCTGCCACCGCAAATCTCCCATAGACCAACTCTGTGTTTTGGAGTAGCTTAGCCCGGTAAAGCATCACATCCAGGCTGTCGGTAAAAAGTTCCCTGATTACCGCTGGGTCAGCCCCAGCTTCCCGCAACTCAGCGGCAATCCTGAAGGTGCGGGCACTGGTAGAAAAGGTAAACCTTTTGGTATCCACAATCAGACCGGTCAAAAGGGCTGTAGCAGTAAGGGGCGAAAAGCGGACCCCTTCAGGGAAATAATGGACCAGTTCTCCCACCAGTTCACAGGTTGAGGAGGCACCAGGTTGGATGTAGATCAGATTGCTCCTCTCTATAAAATCCTCTCCCCGCCTGTGGTGGTCGATCACCGCAATATAGCCGGCACGGTTTAACAGGGATGGGGCAACCACCATCTGCGGCCTGTGCACATCAACAAGTATAAGCAGGGTCTGGGAGGATACTTCTATATCCAGGTCATCCTGCTCACAGATAAGCCCAGGATAGTGTTCATTGATCCTGTTCACTAATTTATCAACAGTACCCCCCTGATGATCAACTACAATCCGCACCTTTTTGCCGTAATGGCGTACAATCTCAGCACACCCTACTGCCGCACCCAATACATCAAAGTCCATGCGGCAGTGCCCCATGATCACTACATTTTTCACCAAATTAATCAGACGGGCCAGTTCTGCAGCAGTTACCCGGACACGTACCTGGCTGCGCTTGCCCACCACTTCGGTATGCCCACCGTAAAACCAGGTGTGTTCGGTGCTCTTGACCACTGCCTGGTCCCCGCCTCTTTCCAGTGCCAACTCTAAGGCCTGCTGGGCCAGTTCACCCTGTTTGGCAGGTTCCCTAGGGTCCACCCCTTTGGCAGCTCCAATGCTCAAAGTTACCGGGACCCGGTTTCCATGATCTATCTTGCGTATTTCATCAAGGATAGGAAAGTTTTTGCTTTCCTGGGATTCCAGTTCACCGGTAGGAAGAAGCATTGAATAGCGGTCCCTGCCATCTTTGTGTAGATAGGCCTTGACCGAAGCTGCCCATTCCCGCATCAGTTTATCA
The DNA here is from genome assembly GCA_012840405.1 of Syntrophomonadaceae bacterium. Lineage (GTDB taxonomy): Bacteria > Bacillota > DSM-12270 > Thermacetogeniales > Thermacetogeniaceae > DTU068. Next base: position 7,812 of record DULM01000044.1, read on the forward strand.
ACTGCAGCTACCAGCAAAGGCCGCTGGTCCTCAGGCAGCCCCTGGAAAACCTCTTCATAATCATCTACCTGGATAAATACCAGAGATAAATCAGAAGCAGCGGGTAGTTCTTCAAGTGGCATTTCTTTTTCTGCAGCAAGAAGTTCTTCCTTTAATTGGCGTTCCCGGGCTGACTTCTCCTGTCTATCCACATAATAAAAGGCATAAAGCCCGGTTAGAGATGTTACCAAGCCGAAAATGCCCAGCAGCCTGTTATAGTAAGCCAAAGCCAGACAGGTGAAAGCCAACAGCACTCCCAATCCGATAAAAAACCTTCGTTTGTAAGTCTGGAAAAACTTTGCTTCCAAACACGATCCCCGCCTTTTTTTTGCTTTACTTTCGGCACTTGATCAGATGATTCCTGCCGAAATAAAAACTGTCTAAATATTCTATAAGAAAAGGGAGCTCCTGCTCCCTCTATTGACACTTATTTATCATATTTTACTCCACCGTAAACGGCAACAGAGCCACATTCCGGGCACGCTTGATAGCCCTGGTCAGCATGCGCTGGTGATGGGCACAATTCCCGGAGATCCTGCGCGGCAGAATCTTTCCCCGCTCGCTCATATATTTACGAAGTTTGAAAACATCTTTATAATCAATGGTCTCAGCATGTTCCACACAGAAACTGCAGACCTTTTTTCTTTTCCTGCTTCGTTCGCGCTTCAAATATAACACCTCCTGGCCAGTCTTAGAATGGCGGTTCCTCTGGGTTGAAATCAACTCCAAAGGGGTCTTCAGGGAAACCGGGCTCTGGAAGATCTTCTTTTTCAGGAACAACCCCAGATGGCGTTCCTTCTCTAGCCCGCTCCAAAAAGCGGACTGTATCTGCGACAACCTCTGCAGTAGTGCGGTTCTGCCCATCAGGTGTCTGGTAAGTCCGCACCTGCAGGCGCCCCTCCACTGCAACAAGACGGCCTTTCCCCATATAATTGGCACAGGTTTCAGCGAGCTTTCTCCAGGCAACAACCCGGATAAAATCTGTTTCCCGCTCACCCTGGGCATTTAGATAAGGCCGGTCCACAGCAAGGGTAAAAGTGGCTACCGCCGTACCTCCGCTGGTGAATCGCAGTTCTGGTTCCCGGGTACTACGCCCGATTAAAATCACCCGGTTGAGAAACAAGGTTTTCCCCTCCCCTTATTCTTTACGCAGCATCACGTCTGACGATGATGTGACGCATCACTTCATCACTCAAGCGCATCACCCGGTCAAGCTCTTCGGCTGTTTCCGGTTCTCCCTGAAACAGGACCAGGGTGTAGTAACCCTCTCTGTAATCTTGAATCTCATAAGCCAACCGCTTTTTCCCCCAGCGGTTTACCTGCTCCACTGTACCCTTGTTATTCTGGATCAGTGCAGTCAGCCTCTCAATGGCGGCTGTGATGGCTTCTTCCTCAAGATCAGGTTTCAAAATAAAGAGGGTCTCATAGGCACGCATACTTACACCTCCCTTCGGACTAACGGCCCCATAAAAGGGGCAGGGATTTCGCCTACTCAGACGGCTTACCATCTGAAGTACTCATCCAGAAGCCTAAACCTATCAGACATTGTTCCATGAAACATGAAACATGTGCCGCGGTTTTGGCTTAAGGATATAAGAAATTATATCATTTGCAGCAACTGAAAACAACATTTTGACAGGGTTTCCACATGGTTTTTACATTCTTCATCATTTTTGTGAAACTCAGGTTTGCAACCGGTATTAGCTTCTTTAAGCGGTTGTAAGCATTTTTTCGGTTTCAGCCTTTCTACCGGTTGTCAGCCTTTATTATCAGGTTCGGCATCAGTAATGGATCTGACAATCGCCTTTACACTTTTTTCAAATTTGGGCCTGGGCAACATCACCATCCTACCGCACTTCAAACAGCGGATGCGAAAATCCATCCCTACCCGCATAATCTCCCATTCGTCATTGCCACAGGGGTGCTGTTTTTTCATACGCACCACATCTCCAAGACTAAAGCGCATCGCCGGACTCTCCCCCTCCCTGTTTCTTTATAATCACACGGTGAGGGTAAGGGATCTGAATACCAACCCGTTCAAATTCC
>DULM01000206.1 GCA_012840405.1 Syntrophomonadaceae bacterium
CAAATAGATATTTTCACACCAATCAGGCAGCAAACCCTCATCTGTTATATGTCGTTCAAATATATAAAGCTTTTTAACATTGTCTTTAATCCGCTGTACCACAGGATAAAAATAACCAACCATACCAACTGTATCGGACGCACGAATATCCATTACATCAACTGCATCTTCCCCTGCATCAAAATCCTCGTTTAATATTGCATTAATTGTTGCCACGCCTATAGATGCCTCTGCCAAATTTGTACTCATCGCCATCTCAATAGCATCAGCTGCAGGCATCCCTATCAGGGTGCCAGCACCTTGAATTGGTCCGCATTTTAAACCAAGCTCATGGCGAAATGTGAAACAGGTCCCTCCTGCTCCGTTAGAAAGCTTTACCCCTGTGTAACCAATTCCAATACATAAATCAGCAATTGACAGCCCATCCGCTTTTTTTAAGGCTTCTGCAGCTACCCTTTGTGTTATCAACATATTTTTCATCCTCAATTTTTCACTCCTCAACCTGATTCTTTAAAAGCAGCATCGTACCGCTAGCAAAACCCTTTTCATACAAAAAACAAAGTATTTGCAACAAATGTAAACAGTTGATGAACAAATAACAGCCTAAAAAACAAAAAAGCCAAACTCCCATCGAAAGGAAGATTGGCTTTAGTTGACGACAATATATCTCATTGATCTCCTTTCCACAATGGGAGGCTATATCGTTTCCAATATAACCCTGTCGCCAGTAATCCTTAGAAATAATCCTTAGGTTTTACTGGTCGGAGCTAGTTTGATTTGTAACAGACTCCTGAATATATTCTTCGACACAGCCCAAATTCCTTTTCTTTATGATAATATTTGATCAATTTACTGTTTTGTCCATGGCTCAACACTTTCGACAATTACACAAACTTTACAGAAATACGGTTTTTTGCTTTACTTATAGTTATAAAAATGTTAATCTATATTTGTGAAAAAATGTACATTGATAATAATATCAGTATTTTTTCGGAGAGGATTATCAAATGGTGCGTCGCAAAATGCTTTCAGAAGAAGTGGCTGACATGATTGCCAGCTTAATTAACACCAAGTACTTTCCCGGAGACAAAATCCCCAATGAATCGGAGTTAGCTAAAGAATTTGGTGTTAGCCGTACCACCATCAGAGAAGCAATCAAACAGCTGTGCTCTAAAAACGTTTTAAAAATATATCGCGGCAAAGGAACTTTTGTCTGTGAAAATCCTGGCTTACAAAAGGATCCCTTTGGCTTAAAATATATTAAGGGTGACGACATCTACTACCAATTCTTTGAGACCGCTTTGCTTACAGAACCATCATTTGCTGCACTAGCTGCCCAAAAAGCCACTCAAGAACAAATTGAAAAACTCTCCGCAAGGCATCAAGAATTTATTGCTGATGTTGATAAATACCACAACAATGAGGTACCAATTGAGGTGCTGCAAAAGCATGATACCTTTTTTCATGCAGGTATCCTCACTTGCTGTAATAATGTGATCATTGCAAGAATAAAACCATTTATTGAGTTGGTAATACAGGATCCTACAGATACATTTATCAAAAGCATTCCCAGCAGTATCAAATACCATGGACTGATTATTGATGCAATAAAAGAAAGAAATCCTGTTAACGCTCACCGCTATACGAAGGATCACCTTAATGATCTGGTGAAAATAGCGGTATCCACCGGACTGCTGCAAGTTGAGCCAAAGTACCCGCTGCCAAATAATTTCAGTGATAATTAAAACTATAACATGCTGGGCGAATACAAAAAAGGCGGCTGTTAGCCGCCTTTTAATCTGATTATCATTTTAAACGCTGCTTACCACTATATATTTTCATTTTATTGTCCTCAATCCGTCCTAGCAGTGTTAGATTGCAGCGCCTAGCCACCTGAATAGCTTCATAGGTAGCTATCGACCTGGCCACCAGCATGGGAATACCGCAGTTGATGACCTTTTGCGCCATATCACTGGGCACCCTTGCACTTATGATAAGGTATTTGCTGGCCAAATCAATTTGCTTTTTGTACGCCATGCCGACAATTTTGTCAATTGTATTGTGACGACTGATATCATTAACTAACAGGAGGATATCTTGATCATCACAGAGTGCAGCACAGTGCATGCCTCCAGTTTTATAGCGCTTGCGTGATGCCCAGATAAAACGCTCAAATTGCCTGATAACCCCGGAAACCGAAAAAACAGCATCACTTTTCACATAAGCACTATCACTGACTAAGCCAAAATTGTTTTGTCGCTTCACCCGTACATCTGCAAGAGACCAATCACTGGAAAATTCAATATGCTCAACCTGAGTCAGATCTTTCACAATACCTTCACTGAGTAAATAACCCAGCAGCATTTCCTCTAAATGTTCGGGTGTACATGAAAAAATGTTTTGGAGTTGACCATTTATATTAAGGGTCAGATGATACTCCGATAGTGTAGTATCCTCCACTTCAGTAATGATACCATTTTTGTACTGAGATATATGCACAGTCCTTGTCGGTTCTATCATGGCACACCTCTTTTTACAAGCTTTTTAGGTGTTCTGGTTGGCAGCTGTATTTCCCATTTCCTCCATCTTTATCTTAGCATCCAATGATGTAGGCATTTCCGGAAGCAGCATCACTGTCAATCCTGCCAGCAACGCGCAGATTCCAGCGCCTACATAGATCCCGAAATAGACATTCCCCGGGATCAGTACTTGGCAGATCGGTGCGATGATATAACCAGCTACACACCAGGCACCTATATTTTGGAATGTGCTCTGAACTCCACCTACCGCTCCCAGATCCCTAGGATTGATATTGGGTAGAAGTGCCGGAATAGCCTTACCCATGGCCAGCATCCCACCGAGGAACAGACCCATGAAAAACATCAGGATCAGTGTGGGGATACCAAAGGGAAGAATAAAGACCAGGCACAAGACAATGAACTGAGCAATGCACAGCATCAGCATGACCGGACGCAACTTCTTAAACTTGGCGATAATTGCGGGCATTATAATAGAGCCTATCGCCACAAATATCGCTGAAACTGCAGAGATAGTGGAAGCAAACTCAATATTACCTGATCCGTATTCAGCCAGCCCCGCGTTCATATAGGTCTGAGCAGTAGTTGAGCAACCGAAAACAAAGAAGATCATTATTGAAATCAGCCATACATTCTTTTCTTTTAATACTGATTTTATTTGCTGCAGGCTTGACTCTTCCTCACTCTTCTCACCATCAGGATGATTACGGAACAAAAAGAACCAAATCAGGAGGGTGGCAACAGCAGCGTAAGCACAGGCTAGAAAAGCATCAGCTGATTTAGCAAAACTGGGGCCCATCTTCAGAGCAACACTGGCACCTATACAGGCACCGCATACATACACTCCCATAGCGGGACCCATGGCCTTCCCCGGGAACCACAAACGTATAACTTTAGTAGAGTTGGAATTAAGAGTGGCCAGGGCAAAACCCATCACCAAGCTGGAAATACAAAGAGATATGAAATCAGTAGCAAAAACCCGCCAGAAAGCACCGGCAACAAATATTATCAGACCAATTAGCATCACAATTTTAGTGCCATAGCGGTCACCCAGTGAGCCGCTGAGAATACCGAACAGTACACCAGCCAAAAAGGGCATATTACAGATGATACCAAACTGAGCAGGGGTGAAACCGTATTCTGGCATTATAATGGTAGCAATACCTGGAGTGAGAATAACTGAAAACTGTAAAATACACAATACTACAAATAAAACTGCCAATATTATCCAGCGCTGTGGGTACAGTTTTTCGTCCATCGTTTTCTCCTTTCTTAAAAATTGGTATTCAGCGTCATCTAATTCCGTTAAGGTACAATCTTTCCTCCATTGACAGCTCCTTCCTGGTATCCAGCGTCATCTTAACCGTTTCTGGCTTTGTCACAGCTTATTCTAGGATTAAGCCCGATTTTTCTAATTAACATGATTTTCTGTGTTCTTCTTTAAAAAAATCTGCCCCCATTTCATACAGAGTTTTTAGGTAATATTGGTCCGGCCAAAATGGCCGGACCATATTTCTTTTAATACAATTAACCCATCATACAGGCGCCGCCGTCGACTACCAATTGGATACCATTGACCCAAGAAGCCTCATCAGAGCACAGATAAGTAGCCGCATAAGCGATATCCTTAGGCTGACCTAGACGTCCGATAGAGCAGACGTTTTTGCACATTTCAGCCTGGATCTCAGGACTGTTGAGAACTTCTTTCGGTGTCATATTTGTGAATACCGGACCGGGGTTGATCACATTTAGACGAATACCCTTGGGTGAAAACTCCCGGGTCAGGTTGCGGGTCATGAGGTCTAGTGCTGCCTTGAATGCACCGTAATAATATGCGTTGGTCTCAGGTTTAATAGATGAGATAGATGCAACATTACATATACAGCACTGCTCTGGATTCTCAACCATCACAGGTAAGAAAGCCTGCATTGTCCAGCAAGCTGAGCGGAAGTTTGTCTCACTGATTTTATCATAATCCTCATCAGTATGTTCTAAGAAAGGAGCATGCACTAATACACCAGCGCAGTTTACCAGAGTAGTAATTGTACCAAAAGTGTCCAAGGTTACCTTTTTGAGGTTCTCGACATCCTCTTTTTTGCGCAGGTTGCATGGCACAAAGACGGCTTCATGGCCCTTTGCTTTAATGCCATCGATAGTCTTCTGTCCGTTCTCCACATCATAATCTGCTCCGACTACCTTGGCACCCTCATCAGCAAACATTTCGATAATGGCCTTACCGATACCAGAAGCCACTCCTGTTACAACAGCGATCTTACCTTTCATTCTGTCCATCGTCATACCTCCTAATAAGTGTTGTTGTTATTTTTGACTGTCCGTGTAGAATTACGGACAATTAATTAACTGGAGCTGTAGATGCCTTTCTCTGACTTTGAGCCAATTTACCCCTGGGACCAAGCTCAGGAGTAAGCACACCACCTAAAATGCCAATGATAATCAGTATTACCGCGGCAAAGGACCACACACCTAAATAATTGGTACCGAAAATTGAAGCAGCAATGGTGGGCAGAACAAAACCGATCAAACCAGCAGAGGCCTGGTTCATGCCGCCTGCAGCACCAATGTTTTCAGGTCCGAATTCACCGGTAACAGGTATTAAGGCGATACGAGCCATATTCACTCCAATGGAACCAGCCACCACAAAAGCTGCGATACCGATCATTACGTAGGTGATGGTGCCCAAAGGCAGCCAGTAAGCCAAGTAATAAAGGACAGCACCGCCACAGCAGATAATGACGTACGGCACATTGTAAAGCCCCACCTTGGATACGATAAAACCGGCAACCAAACCGCCAATCAACAGGCAGAAGTTCATGATAGTAGCGATAACACTGGCTGCAGCAGGTTCCATTCCTTTGCCGATGAAGGCTGTGACAGCGTAACTGTTTAACAGGATGGCAGCTCCCACAGAAAGGCCGCCGCAAAGCATAACTTTCCACATGGTCTTGCTCTTCAGAACTGCCATTAAATCTGTACTCGCTACTGCGGTAGAAGAAAGAGCGCTTGCTTTTTTCGGCTCCTTAACAAAGATAATCCAAAAGATCAGCATCAAGGCGTAACCAGCGGCGATAAAAGCTAGAGCAGCCTTAGTAGAGGGAAACATCGGTCCCAAAGCGAAAGCCAGTGTAGTGCCAACACCCGCTCCTGAGCTGTAAACGCCGATCGCCGCTCCCATCTCACCTGCGGAGAAATAGGGAGCAAAGAGCTTGGGAGCAATGATATTGACTGGCAGGAAAAATGAACTGGCAAGAAAGGTCAGCAGAAAAAGTGTAATGTAATTGGGTGAGAAGATACGCAGCACACCCACGATGGTTGCCAGGGCAAACAGGATGATAGGAACCTTACGGATCCCTTTTCTATCAATCAGATTGCCCAACCAAATAGCAAAGAAAAACGCAGGAAGGTTGCTGACACTGGTAATAGCAGATAATTGCGCTTGATTCATATTGAAGATCTCCATCACATCTAGGGCTCGCGCAGAAAAAATAACATTAGTAAATCCAGAGAAGGTTAGACCTACAGTCATGATGAAGACTAAAATGTACTTAAGGGGACTTTTCTCCATTCTCATCACTCTCACTTTCTAGATATCATTTAGTCTGGCAGTTTGCCGATGGCTTCCAGTTCATCGGCCACTTCTTTTAAACCAAGTCTTTCATATGTTTCTCTGGTTGGCCAACCGGTCTTAACATCCCAACCACGAAGTTTATAGTAGTTGTCAACTAGCACTTGAAAGCCCTTTTTATCGAGCACATTACCATCTGCATCGGGATAAGAGTGTAGTGGAAGTACCTCATTCACTTCCATCTCTCTAGTCCTGCCGTAATTACGTATGAGAATTGCCCTGAACAGATTTTTCAGCCGCTCAGCCGCTGTTATCATCTCTTCTTCACTCATCTTGATACCAGTGGCAGCCTCAAACAGCTCCGCTTCAGCGGTTGGCCAGTACACATCAGGAAGCTGCCAATCGCAGGATGTTATAGCCTCTTTCAATTCAGCTTTATTTTCATTCATAATTGCCGATTTGGGGACAGCGAGGCCATGATATAGATCCTTGCGTGCTTCACGCATATAATCGATGGTGTCATGATGATGGGTATTTGGCTGTGGGTCACGGCTAGATGTCATCAATTCCAGCAATATCGGCAGCCAGGCGGTAATATCGATGGAACCCTGATACCCGCGCCCATTCCAGTGAGCGGAATACCCCCATGCTGCTTCAAAACTGATAGGAATATCCAACCTCTGACCGTTTAATCTCTTGGAAAAGCGTCCCTGATATATGGTATCTCCGTATTTTTCTTTACCCAGTTCACGGATAGCCCGGGCCATGCCTTCAGCAAAAAGGTTTCCGTAATAGCCCTTACGGTAAACAATCATGTCTAATAGATGCTTCATAAACTCTTCTGAACTGGGGTCTATCTCCATACCCAGGTCCAGATCATCCAAAACCCCTTCTTTTTTACCCATAGCCAGCCAGGGCATCAACCAAATGATGATATCCCATTTATTAAGGCCATACTGACTGCACAGTTCGTTGATCACCATTCCCCTGTCATAATCAGGTTCCCAGAGGTTGTAGGTATCACCCGGATGGAAATCAAATAATTCCGGAGCGGCAGGGTCTGTTAGATCGGGCGGCACAACAGCCCCTGACATCATTAAACAAGCGGGGTTATTGTTTTTTTCAGAGGCAAAGGTCTGTGCGGGCACCCAACCGCAGTCATTAACCCATTCAATAGCAAAAGGACCAACACATTTAGAAACCTGATTTATCCTCCCGCTCTTTTGGGTTACGCTTTTTACATCGAGGAACAAACGGGGACAGTGCTGATTGCAGCCATGGCTGCAGCAGGTCCGTATCTCTTTAACTCCCTCTTCCACTGGGAAATTCATTCCGGGGCCTTCAAAGGTCTTTGATATTTTGACCGGGTTTGTATAATAGAGTGGTTTACCCATTTTATGGCGCAGGCGCAAAACAGCTTCCACATCTGCGGGTTGCACAGTGCCGGTTCCTCTCACAGTTATAGCCTTCAAATTCTTCGAGCCGAAAACAGCGCCGAACCCCCCCTTAGATGCAGCGGTCTCATTGGCAGAAGCGACAACAGCCATACGCACCAAATTTTCTCCAGCCGGCCCAATAACCAGGCTCTTTACATCTTTTCCGTGTATTTCCTCTAATTTCAGCTGTGTCTCATATGTATACAACCCCCAGAGCTCATCTGCAGGCAGTATGGAAATCTTATCGTCATTGATCCATATATAACTGCGCTCAGGGGCTTTCCCCTCGATTACTAGGCCGTCATAACCCGCATATTTCAGCTCAGCGCCAAACCATCCACCGATACCGCTCCAGGTGTATTGTTCTGGGTAACATTGGGGAGAAACGCCGGCAATAACAGTTCTGCCACCGGTAGGAATACCTGTGCCGGTAGTGGGACCGGTCATAAAAATTATTTTGTTTTCCGGGTCAAAAGCCTTGACCCCAGGGCCTACCTCATCCCAAAAAATTTTATTACAAATACCACGACCCCCAATGTATTTGGGCACATAATTGGATGTGGGAATAATAGAAACTTCACCGCTTGTCAGGTTAATTCTGGCGATCTTTCCAACATATCCGTACAACTTTTCCATGACTTACTCTCCTTCCTTTTCTCAAGCGGAGGGCGTTTGTTCGCTATCATTTTCGTTCGGTTTCCCCTCAGGTGGAGCAGGAGTAGGTGGTGGTGGGGGCAATGGTTGATCAGAGAGACCGATACACCTGACCTGGCAGAACTCCACACAAGCAGGCCCGTTCTCTCTGTTGCGGCAGAGGTCACATTTAACAGCCTTCTTTTCACTCTTATTGAAATTTATTCTTTTGGGTTCGAAAGGACATGCTTTAATACATCTTTTACATCCAATGCAAAACTCTGCATTAATGTAAACTATCCCCTTTTCCTCATCCAGACACATAGCGGCGTCCTTTTTCGGGCAGGCATCATAACAGGGGTGATCTACACAATGCTGACAGGTATGAATTACATGATTGAACAACATTACTGTGTCTCGCTCTAAAAAAATGCGCCTGAGCATAGGTCCCGCTTTTCCCTCGTGGACCAACGCACACACGATTTCGCATGCATTACAACCAACACAGGCAGAGACTTCCGGGGGATATTGAACAATATGCCTCCCGTACTTTTTGTCGTTCATAGTGGGTGTGTTTTTTTCCATCTGGCTCCTCCCCCATAAAAAAATGATTCACACCACAACACTGAATAATTGCCTTTAATCTATCCCCCCTCTCTATGAGTTTTTTAGATTTAAACATGTTGGTTTGTATGAATTAAATGAGTGGTAACCAAGAGCACTATTAAAATAAACAACCAGATAGGCAGATTACCGCCTTTTTCAATATCAGAGTTATTGATAGCAACAACTAGATAAATACCCAGTGTCTTACATCTAACTATGCCAGTCGTCTAACGTATGATGTATTACGTCATACGTTATTATATTATTTCTTTTAGGTTGCTGCAACTACTTTTTATCTAGGGGATGAGTGGTAAGGCGGGTAATTATGCGCAGATAAGGCTATTATTAAAGAACCGGGATTAACCAAAAAA
>DULM01000045.1 GCA_012840405.1 Syntrophomonadaceae bacterium
AGCGCTTGGTGATCGGTGCGGTAGGTGATAAGAGGGTGATCAACTCTTTGGGGTTAGAGGCTTTGCCTGGGGTGGAAAAGGTAGTACCGATTATGAAACCCTATAAACTGGTGAGCCGTGAGGTGAAGGGCGAAAAAACACTGATCAAAGTAAAAAATGCTGTGTTCGGAGGCAGAGAGTTGGTGGTTATAGCAGGGCCCTGTGCTGTGGAAAGCCGGGAGCAGTTGCTTACTGCTGCTCAAAAGGTGGCAGCCGCTGGAGCCAGGGTTTTGCGCGGCGGTGCCTTTAAACCCAGGACATCACCTTACAGCTTCCAGGGCCTCGGTGAACAGGGGCTGCAGTTACTAGCTGAGGCAGCACAGCTCACCGGCTTAGCTGTTGTTACTGAGGTGCTGGATGAGCCCAGTTTGGAGATGGCTCTGGACTATGTTGATATTGTTCAGGTAGGGGCGAGGAATATGCAGAACTTCAGACTTCTGCAGTCTGTGGGACGGTGTAACAAACCGGTGCTGTTGAAGCGCGGTTTTTCAGCAACCATCGATGAGTGGCTGATGGCTGCCGAATATATATTATCCGAAGGGAATGAACAGGTGATTCTCTGTGAGCGTGGCATTCGCACCTTTGAAAACGCTACACGCAACACCCTTGATTTGAGCGCTGTTTCCCTGGTAAAAGAGCTGTCCCATCTCCCGGTGATAGTTGACCCCAGCCATGCCACAGGCAACCGTAAATTGGTGCTTCCTATGTCAAGGGCGGCAGTGGCAGCCGGGGCGGATGGTTTGATAGTAGAAGTTCACCCGGATCCTGCCCGTGCATTATGTGATGGCCCACAGTCTCTTTCTACTGAGGATTTTCAGCAGATGATGGTAGAACTGCAGGGGATAGCTGCTGCCATGGGGCGTGATCTTTAATGGGAAGCAGTATTTGTTTGGGTTATCTGGGACCAAAGGGGACCTTTTCTGAGATCGCTGCTCACAAGTACTCTCAGGGAAAAGGTTGGCAATTGGTAGAGTGCAGTTCACTGGAGGATATCGTCAATGGGGTTGTTTCCGGTATGCTGGATAAGGGAATAGTGCCTGTGGAAAACTCTACAGAGGGTTCAGTAGGTATTGTTTATGATCTACTGGCTGGTTCCTGTGATCTGGCAATAGAAGGGGAAATAATTGTGCCTGTGGTGCACAGCCTGCTAGCCCGGTCGAAAATCTCTACAAAGAGGATCGAGAAGGTTTTCTCCCATCCTCAGGCCCTTGCCCAATGCCGGAACTTTCTGCGCAAAAATCTTCCTCATGTTTGCTGGCAGGAGTGTACCAGCACAGCGGCCGCGGCTGTGTTGGTAGCGGAAAGTGAACAGCCTTGGGCAGCACTAGCGCCTGCATCCGCAGCTGCTGTATATGGCCTTGAAGTGCTTATCCCGCAGGCGAATGACTATCCGAATAACATGACACGCTTTTTCGCTATTGGTCGAGAGCAGTTGTCCTTAACAAGCACCCATTGTAAAACATCACTGCTTTTTGGTGTTTGTGACCGGCCGGGGGCATTGTATCTTGTGCTTCGGGAGTTTGCCCTGCGTGGTATTAACCTGACCCGTATCGAGTCCAGACCTGCTAAAAATAAACTAGGTGAATATATTTTCTTTCTGGATTTTCTTGGGTCAACCGCTGACCCGGCAGTTCAGGATTTGGTGCGTAATCTTTCAAAGATAACAACATATTTTAAACTGCTGGGTTCTTATCCTGCGGCAGAGTAGAGATTTATACCCTGGTTAGCATATATGATGTTACCAGGGTTTTTTTATCTGGTGTAATTCTCTTTTGTTGATAAGAATTGACATTTGTTTTGTTCTGCAGTAAAGTAATAATGCCAATAAGATAGGAATAATTCCTAACTAGGAGGAATACCATGATACCGGGGGAATATCTCAAGCACCTAAAAAGGGTAGGTGTGAGGCTAACACCACAGCGCCAGGAAATACTACAAGTTCTTTGGGAGAGGGCTCAGGCCGGCGGCCAACCTGTCAATGCTGAAGAGGTCATGAAGCGTGTCAGAGAACGTTACCCCGGTGTTAGTCTGGATACAGTATACCGGACCCTAGCGACTTTTACCAGAAAGGGTATTGTTAACGAACTGCAATTTAAAGACCAATCACGGCGTTATGAACTGGTTATTCAGGGGGAACATCACCACCATCTTGTTTGCTTAAGATGCGGTTTTGTTAGAGAAATAGCATATTGTCCTGAAGATATTATCAAGCGGGTAAGGGAGTCTCACACGGATTTTAAGATTGAGGAGCACAGTTTTACCATCTATGGATACTGTGCAGAGTGTCGGGAAGATTAATTAGGGAGGACAAACAGAAATATGGGTAAGTGGAAAAATTATTTGAAAATATGTACCAGTTTAGTGGTGTTCATTTTTATTGGGGTTCTGCTCAGCGGCTGTCAGCAGGTAGAGACCACTGCAGAAGATGGGGAATCAAAACTGCAGGTTGCAGTAACAATCTATCCACTGGCTGAATTCGCTAAGGGGATAGTAGGGGATCGGGCATCAGTCACCCAAATCATACCTCCTGGAAGTGAACCACATCACTGGGAACCTGCTCCATCAGATATGAAAACCATTTATGAAACAGATGTTTTTATTTATCATGGTGCGGGAATGGAGTTATGGGTTGAAAAAATACTCCCTGAATTGAAGGACCGACAAGTAAAAGTAATTAAGGCGACAGAAAGGCTTCCTCTTCTCACCTTTGCAGAAGAAGAAAAGCTTGGAATCACGAACTTTCTGCGAGCAAATAGAACTGAGGGCTTGCAAGAAGGGGAACTTGAAGGAGTATTTGATCCACATGTTTGGCTTGACCCTGTGCTGGCCAAAGATATGGTAACTTTCATGGCAGAGGAAATTGCAGCAGTCGATAAGGTGAACGCTGACTATTACTTGCATAATGCCCAGTTGCTGATAGACAAACTTGATCAGCTGGACAAGGAATACACAACAGCGGTTGTTCAATTCCCGAACAGAGATATTGTGGTTTCTCATGCTGCCTTCGGCTACCTGGCATACCGTTATGGCCTTTGTCAAATACCGGTTCTGGGTATAAGCCCGGAGCAGGAACCTGATGCCGCAACTCTGGCACGAGTAATTGATTTTTCTCGTCAACACAATATTAAATATATATTCTATGAATCCACTACCAGCCCACGGATTGCAGAGACCATTGCCCAGGAAATCGGGGTGGAAACACTAGCACTCAATCCCATCGGAGCTTTGACACAAGAGGACATCAATAAAGGCTATGATTATTTTTATTTGATGCGCCAGAATCTAGAGAATTTAAAGAAAGCACTAGCTGAATAAGAAAGGAACCTAAAAATGAAAGTGATCGAGCTTCGGAACCTCTATTTCTCCTATAATGATCGAGTTATTTTAGAAGATATTAATCTGACTGTAAAAAAAAGGGAGTACCTGGCACTGATCGGCCCTAATGGCTCAGGGAAGACAACTTTGGTGAAGCTGATCCTGGGACTCCTGCCGCCAGTCTGTGGTGAAGTGCTGGTTTTCGGAACCTCTTTGCAGCAGTTCAAAGATTGGTACAGGTTGGGATATGTTCCCCAGCGGGCAGTTCTGAATAATGGTTTCCCGGTGACTGTCAGAGAGGTTGCTGCTGCTGGGCGTTTCGGCAGGGTCGGGCTCTGCCGGAATCTGAAAAGGGAGGACTGGGAGGCGGTTGAAGAAGCCTTAGATATGGTGGGGCTTCTTTCATTACAGCATAAGCCGCTACTGGAGTTATCCGGGGGCCAGCAGCAGCGAGTCTTTATAGCCAGAGCACTAGCTGGCCAACCAGATATCTTAATTCTGGATGAGCCTCAAGTAGGTCTCGATGACCGTTATCTTCACGATTTTTATTGTTTGCTGAAACATCTCAAAGAAGAGCGGGGTATTACTATTTTTATTGTTTCCCATGATATAGCTGAGATAGGTTCCTGGGCTGATCGGATTATCTGCCTCAACAAAAAAGTGCTCTATCAAGGCACACCGCGGGAGGTTTTGACTCCATCTAAACTCAATGATCTTTATGGAATGAAACTTTACGCTGCCAATTAACTGCGGGGCATCTATAAACCCTGTTAAATAAATAGTCCTGACCTTGTCACAATAAAGGAGAATAATTATTGATGGATATGCTGCACTATGATTTTATGATTCGTGCTCTGATCGCAGGCCTAATCACAGGGCTGATTTGCCCTGCTCTAGGTGTTTTTCTGGTACTGCGCCGCTATTCATTTATGGCTGATACCCTTGCTCACATTTCTCTGGCAGGGGTAGCCTTCGGGCTTTGGATCGGGGTGGCTGCTGAATTTTCACCTTTGTTGACCCTGCTGGTAGCTATGATTGGGGCAGTGATGGTGGATCACCTGAGAGTGCGATCCCGACTTTCAGCTGAGGCCCTACTGGCACTGGTGATGAGTGGTGGGCTTGCCTTGGCTGTTGTTTTTTTTGGATTATCCAGAGGGGGAGTTCTGGATATTACCTCTTATCTTTTCGGCAGTTTGATGACCGTCAATGCTGCTGATCTTTGGTTGATATTGATTGTAGGGGCGGCTGTGCTCTTATTTTTACTTTTCCTGGCAAAGGAACTATATTTTATTTGTTCAGATGAAGAAGCTGCCCGGGTGTCAGGGTTGCCTGTTGATTTGCTCAACCGCATCTTTATATTATTAGTAGCTATGACCGTTGCTGTCAGTCTCAGAGTAGTAGGCACCCTGCTGGTGGGAGCCTTAATGGTGATTCCGGTGTTGACTTCACTAATTGTGGGACGCAGTTTCCGTCAGGTTGTTTATTTATCCCTTGTCCTGGGAGTGCTTTCTAGTTTATTAGGCTTGACCGCCTCCTATCAGTTTGGTTTGGCTGCTGGAGGCTGTGTTGTACTGGTTGCACTTGCCTTTTTTATTGTGAGTTATGGGCTCAAAGGGCTCCATACCCTTTTCAAAAAGCGCTCTCTTGTTAAAAATGAATGAAAATATTCTGGATAGGAAGGTATCCTTTTTTAATTTTAGTTGAGCTTTTTCGTATTGCCTCGAGGTGTAGCAATGATTATAAACCTCTGACCGCTATGGCTGCCGTGAGTTTGGTAGTCCATGTTTTCATTTTCCAGCAAGGCTAAAATCCTATCTGTTTCATGGGCATCTGCTGCCTCCAAATTCAACAGCAGGTGATCCCCGGGCTCCATTTTTGCTGTTGCCGCTTTGATGACTTCTATATCCCCGGTGCCGATGGAGGGCCCAAGATCGATACTGATCTCCCGCATCTTTTTCCCCTTCCTGTTATGTTGAAACTAACCGATACAGGCTTATTATCTGCTGTAGGGGAGGAAATATTCTAGGTAACAGTCACCACATGGGTGGCACAGGAGAGGCAGGGGTCAAAGGACCTGATGATGCGCCCCAATACGGTCTCAGCTGGTACATTCCTTGGGATTTCTGTGTTGATCAGTGCGTTCTCCACAGGGCCATGTTTTCCCAGCTGATCTTTCGGTGAAAAGTTCCATACTGTTGGTGTTATAACATCGTATTTACTAATTTGTTCCCCTGTTAGTATAGCTCTGTGAAGAAGGGCTCCCCGCATGGCATCAGTAATAGATACAGCACTGTTTCTAACCGGTGTTTTTTTATGGTTGAATGGTGGTGGCCCGGGTTTAAGCCTTAACAGCCACTCTTCCATCAGATCAGCGATCAAAGCGGTCTCCAGGGAGCGAGCGATAATGCGATCCATGGTGCTTGTTGATCCATGATACTTGCCATTGATCAGCATCCTAGCCAGGGGCCCGACCTCAACGAACTCTCCATCATATTTAGCAGTTTTCACCCAACTGTAACCTCCCGGTTTTCTGGGATCGGGTATTGGTTCACCTGTTTCGACCTGTTTAAACCAACTGCTGGTTACCTCTTCACTGATCAGTTCCGGCTGTAGGGGTTTGATCCGGCCATTAACTAAAACTCCGCTCTCCCATAGCACTCTCTCATTTTTTGGCCCGAAGCGGAACAGCCCAAAGGAAAGGAGGCGGGGCGGGGTCTTCCCGATGGTAAAGTAATCATTGTAAGCATGGGCAATAATTTCAGTGTCAGGCAGCATGCGGCTGTGGATAAACTCCTTTATTGATGAGAGCAGTGCCAGGGCTCTATTGATCTTGTCAGCAGTAGGCGCAGCAGTGACACCCCCAAAGAGAAAACTGTGCTGATGGGGTGCTTTTCCTCCGAAAAGCGCCAGTATTTCGTGGCATCTCTGGGATGCTTTTACAGCCTCAAAGTAGTTTTCTGCAATGGACCTGTTTTGTTTTTCATCAAGTCTTAAGTCTGCTTTGTTCTGCCCGTGAAAAGGAGGATGGCTAGGCATTCTCACATAGTCCGGAATACTGAATATATAAAAGTGTCTGATGTGATTCTGCAAAAAATCGGCAGCGAACATAATATTGCGCAGGTATTGGGCGTTTTCGCTGATTTCATTGTCATAGATTTTGTCAACAAGGTAACTGGATACTGCCCCATGAGCCAGCGAACAGATGCCGCAGATGCGCTGTGTTAGGTAAACAGCATCTGTAATCTGCCTGCCTTTCATAATCCATTCAAAGCCGCGAAAAAAAGTTGAACTAGCTTTAGCTTCCCTCACCACACCTTTTTCCAGGAAAACATCTACAGATAAAAGGCCGCTTAAACGTGTTACAGGGCTGAAAATAAGGTGCTTTTTATTCATTATTTTTACCTCCTGTTTGTGGTCCCAGTTCATTTGGGCCTTTTTGCGGCATCGGAGTAAAAAAGGGAGTAGAGCCATCAGGAAAATCAGGATTGGTGCAGCCGATACAGGGGGTACTGGCTTTGACAGGCCAGTTTATATGGTCGACCCACTGCCTGTAAGGACAGTCAGCAAAGGTTACCGGCCCCATGCAGCCTTGTGAAAACATACATCTGATATCACCCAGGCTATCTGCCAGATTTCCTGTGTCAAAGTAAGAGCGCCGCTGGCAGTGCCTGTGTATTGTAAAGCCGTAAAAAAGCACAGGCCGCCCCTGATCATCCAGTTCCGGCCTGCCATATAAAAGAAGGTGAGCCAGGGTTCCCACCAACCAGTCAGGATTGATAGGGCAGCCGCTGACCCTGATTACTTCCCTGGGCAAAACCGCTTGCACACTCATACTGCCTGTGATGTTTGGACGGGCAGCAGAGGGTCCGCCGAAGCTAGCACAGGTGCCTGCTGCTACAACATATTTTGCTGTCTTACCCAGTTCTCTCACTGCTTCCAGTGCTGTGACATCGCCTTGCTCTGTTTTGTAGATAATGTTATATAGGCCGTTGTCACGTACAGGTACTGCCCCTTCCACCACAAGGGTATACCGGCCGGAGTATTTCTTTGCTGCCTGTTCCAAGATGAAAACTGCATCCTTGCCCTGGGCAGCCATCATTGTGTTGCTGTAGAGAAGGTCGATTAAATCATCAAATATCTGCCCCAGGTAGGGGAAGGTTGAATTCATTAAAGAAATATTGTTGTCACCGCTGTCATTTGTTTCTATCCAGATGACCGGGAGTTTTTCTTTGCGATGTTCTTTTAAAAAGGGCAAAAGCTTCTGCAGAAAATTCCCCGAGGCAGCTGCATCTTTGACCATTTGCTCAAATATCTTCTTTTCCATAAAAATATCCCCCATATTGTTTACTATAAGGGTTATATAACTTATGAGAGCAGCAGTATTTTGTATTAACTATATTACTCAATTGGTAATTGATGGGTGAGTTAAGAAGGGTTTATTATTTATTTGCTTACTAAACAGACCTGGGGAAGGATATCATAATAGTGTGTCGAAACAATATATTATGAAAATGGCACCATGGAGGTGTTTTTCCCTTCAGAATGAAGGGTACACTCTGTAGGTGTCTATTTTCTGTATAAGGAGGAATCAATCATGTGTCGGGAAAAGACCGATTGGGAAAAGGCAATGGAGTTTCACGGCCATGTCTGTCTTGGTCTGGCTTTTGGATACAGGGCTGCCAAAGCAGGGATGGATTTGATTGAGGCTAAAAGAGCCCCAGATGAAGAAGTGGTGGTCATTGCAGAAACTGACAACTGCGGTGTTGATGCAGTCCAGGTTGTCACAGGTTGCACAATGGGGAAGGGCAACCTTATCTTTAAAGATTATGGGAAAAACGCTTATACCTTTGTCTGCCGGGATACAGGAAAAGCGGTTCGGATCGTAGTGACACCCAATGAGCAGTCGTTTCCTGAGGAGTTTGTGACTTTAAGGGATCGCTGGCGCAGA
>DULM01000046.1 GCA_012840405.1 Syntrophomonadaceae bacterium
ATTATATTCTTTTATTTGCTCAAACAGTCCTTCAATTAATTGTTCAAAAGAGCTGTCGATCAGAAGAACTTTCGCTGAATGTAAAAGATCATCCCACTTCTTTTTTTCATCTTCCTTAAAATTATATACATTTTCTGCAGCTATTTGATATAGTTCCCGAACCCCATTCCTCACAATTAATCGCTTGGGTGTGGAATAACTGTGTGAGCGGATAATATGCTGAACATTAACCCCTTTTTCCTGAAGTTGCTGGTAAATATGATCCCCCACATTATCCTTCCCCAGTACAGTAAAGAAGGTAGGTGTTAACTGCTGCTTAGCCAATTCAGTAGCCAAAAGGAAACCTATGCCACCACAGTAAAGATCAATAGTAGAGTCTTCTACTTGAGCATTTATCTCTAACCAGGCTTTACCTGCGATCAGAACCCCTGATCTTTCATCAAGAATATAACCCCTACCTAAGATAAATCCTTTGCGCATTAGATTAGAAATATGTACAGCTGCAGCAGATCGGGTAATTTGCAACTTTTTCGCCAGTTCCTCCTGGGAAATGGTAGGGTCCTTTTTGAGGTAGGCAATTATTTCCTTTTCCCTTTTGGTCAAATAGGCCATAGGTAACTCCTTACATCTTAACAAAAGCTGTAGGATATTTTAATATTGTTTACTTAATATCATAACTAATTCTGTGATTAGAATTCAATCCCTTCTATTTCTCAAAATATCTGTAAAATTGCTCAGGTGTCATTAACACTTCTCTAGGTTTTGATCCTTCAAAGGGTCCGACTATACCTTTCGCCTCCAGCATGTCAATTAAGCGGGCTGCTCTGGCATAACCGATGCGCAAACGCCTCTGCAGTAAAGATGAAGAAGCCTGTCTCATTTCAATAACCAGTTTTGCTGCATCATAAAACAGTTCATCCCCGTAATCATCCTCTTTTTCCCCTTCTTCCTGTTCTACAGGGAATTCGGAAACATATGAAGGTTCGCCTACCTTGATAAGATGTTTGACGATCTCTTCCACTTCTGCCTCTGTAACCAGAGCGCCCTGTATGCGTATCGGTTTAATGGCACTCACCGGCATAAAGAGCATATCCCCTCTTCCCAATAGCTTTTCCGCCCCATTCATATCCAAAA
Source organism: Syntrophomonadaceae bacterium (assembly GCA_012840405.1). Lineage (GTDB taxonomy): Bacteria > Bacillota > DSM-12270 > Thermacetogeniales > Thermacetogeniaceae > DTU068. Next base: position 1,135 of record DULM01000046.1, read on the forward strand.
TGGTTCTTGAATCGATCTGGGAGGATACTGCAAAAGCAATGCGTGAAGGAATGTTTGCTTTGATTACACCAGTGATTACATCCACAGAAGGGCGCTGTGTTGCAATGACCAAATGAATCCCTGCAGCCCTAGCCATCTGAGCCAATCTACAGATAGCATCCTCTACATCAACCGGTGAAATCATCATCAGGTCAGATAACTCATCAATCACCACAACAATATAAGGCAGAGCTTGCTCCTGAGGGTTCTGGAGCTTTATTTGGGAATTGTATTTAGTTATATCCCGAACCCCAAGAGATGAAAAGAGTTCATAGCGTGTTTCCATCTCCTTCACCACCCATCTTAGGGCTCCAGCAGCCTTTTTCGGTTCTGTAACCACCGGTGCCAGTAAGTGAGGGATCCCGTTATAGGTTATCAATTCTACCATCTTGGGATCAATAAGCAGCAGTTTCACTTCATTGGGGTTGGCTTTGTAAAGGATGCTGCAGATTATGGTATTGAGACAGACACTTTTTCCCGAACCTGTTGCTCCAGCAATTAAGAGATGGGGCATTTTTGTCAGGTCTGCTACAATAGGATTGCCGGCAATATCTTTACCCAATGCAATACTGAGTTTGGATGCTGCATCCTGGAATTCAGGGGTTTCTAGAATTTCACGTAAACAAACAGTTGCTATTTCCCTATTTGGTACCTCAATACCCATAGCCGCTTTTCCCGGTATAGGAGCCTCAATGCGCACAGCGGGGGCAGCTAAACTAAGAGCGATATCATCTGCCAATCTCATGATTCTGCTCACCTTTACCCCTGGAGCCGGCTGTATTTCATACCTTGTAATAGCTGGCCCTTTATGCACCTCACTGACACAAACTTTGATCCCAAAGTTGTTCAGGGTTTCTTCGAGAATACGCACATTTTCAATTAATTCTTTGTTCAAACGACTGCTCTTGATCTTCATTGGCTTTTTTAATATTGAAAGAGGAGGTGGAACATAATTGCCTGAAGCAATCACTTTTTCCTCTGTTTGAAGAGGCATTTCCGGTTCTTCTGTAATACTTTCCTTTTCTGCTGCATCTTCTGGTTCCTGTTGTGTATTATAATCTACAATTACTGGTTCTTCTTTTCTCTTCTCCACTCGCTGTGGTTGTATTTTAACAGTTGTTTCGGGAGAATCCTCTTCAACAAATAATATACGCTCCAACCAAGTTTTCAACACAGATCCGGCTCTAACAAAAAACTGGCCTGACTTTTTTATGAACTGGCTGAAGGGAACACCGGTCAGCATAACCATACTGATGATGCACAGAGCAACAGTAAGAATAATAGTACCTGGGCGTGCCAATAGGTAGATAGAGGCTATACTCAATAAAGCTCCTATAAAGCCACCTCCTTTCCCCTCAACCCCACCCTGATAAAGGATGGGGATGGCATCACTGCGGGTAACATCAGCTGGGAGTAGAAGTAGGTGAAGAATAATCAGGACAGCAGTAAATAACAGCACAACTCCAATATTGCGGGATCCTTCCAAAAAGGGACGCCGCAGCCAACAGTTAACACAGGCAAAATAAATGAGCAATAAAGAGAATAGCAAACAGCCTACTTTACCTATGCAAAATGTAAGCAGGCTAATCAATAAATTACCGATAATACCTGTGGATTTAAAAAAACTGACAATGATGAAAATAGCCAGAGCAAAAAGGGCAACCCCTAAAATTTCATATTTCAAGCCGTCTTGCTTGGTGCTTCGCTTTTTGATCTTCCTCGGCATAAAATTCACTTCCCCTCATCCTAATCATCCCAAATTATAACACTTAACAGTGACCCGGAAAACTGCATTATTTATCTGTGATGGTTCATAATAAAAATAAACAATTAATGAAGGGGGTTGTACATGCAGGACAAACATGAACCAACACCACCACCCAAACCTAGAAGACAAACGCAAGGAGTAAAGAAAATCGATACCATTAAAGAATTCGGCCAAACAGATGTACCTGCAGTTAAAACAAATATACACTGTCTGCCAATAATCGGACAGATCGAAGGGCATCTAATTCTGCCGCCGCAAAATAAAACAACAAAATATGAACATATCATCCCCCAGTTGGTTGCCATTGAACAGGATCCAGAGATCGAAGGTCTCCTTATCATTTTAAATACTGTGGGAGGAGATGTCGAGGCAGGTCTTGCCATTGCTGAAATCATTGTCAGCATGACAAAACCAACCGTTTCCCTTGTTCTCGGTGGAGGACACTCAATCGGTGTCCCTGTTGCTGTCAGCGCCCGTTATTCATTTATAGCCGAAACAGCTACCATGACCATTCATCCCATTAGGTTATCAGGTCTGGTGATCGGTGTTCCTCAAACATATGAATATATGGATAAGATGCAGGACAGGGTCATCCGCTTTGTTGAAAAGCACTCCCGCATTTCAGAAGCAAAATTTCGCGAACTGATGTTTCAAACTGGAGAACTGGCTAGAGACATCGGGACTGTTCTTGTGGGGAGAGATGCTGTTGAGGTTGGTTTGATCGATGAGGTGGGAGGGATCAGCAAAGCCATCAAGAAACTTCAGGAATTTATTAATGAAGAAAAAAATAAGAAGGGAGATTATCTGCATTGATCTTATATACGCCCCTCCCCTTAGAACTGGTTCTGATGTCTGACGACAGTTCGCCCTATCAGGAGATTGAATATGATGGAGTGACACTGGTGGTTCAACCGACGGGTACCGGCTTAGGAAAAATTATTCAGGTGAAAAGCACCAATCCCAGTGTTTATCTGCGGCCTGAACTGCAGCCTGGACAACAGATCCCTCTCACCAAAACACTGATATAAGTCTCTATCTCATGTTAACCGATGTTAAGTTAAAATAAACAATAGTTCAATTGTTAAAAAACAGCCCCGGTCTTTTAAATTGAGGGCTGTTTTTGGTATTTATTTATACTTCCATAATAATCGGCAGGATCATGGGTCTTCTACCCGTCTTCTCAAAGAGGTATTTGCCAACTGTTTCCCTGACAATGGATTTAATAGCTGCCCATTCTGTGATCTGTTGGTATTCACACTCAGTGAGAATTGAGCGCACCCGTTCTTTGGCTTCCTCAATCAATTCCTCTGATTCTCTGACATAAACAAATCCTCTGGATATAATATCCGGTCCAGCAATCATCTCACCATTCTCCTGGTTCATGGTCATCACAATAATGACCAGCCCATCCTGAGAAAGCTGCTTTCTATCCCTGAGAACAATGTTCCCAACATCACCCACACCAAAACCATCTACCAATACTCTACCTGAGATCACCCTTCCTCCAACAGTTCCGTGTTCTCGGGTGAACTCCAAAACCCGTCCGTTTTCTACAACAAAAATATTTCTGCTTGGAATCCCTACATCCTGTGCCAGTTGAGCATGTTTAATTAAATGCCGGTATTCACCATGTACCGGGATAAAAAACTTGGGTTTCACCAGATTAAGCATCAGTTTCAGTTCTTCCTGGCTGCCATGACCAGAGGCGTGAATACCGGAAAAAGGTTCGTATATCACCTCTGCACCCTGCCGGAAAAGATGATCAATTGTCCTGTGCACCATTTTTTCATTACCGGGAATAGGACTTGCAGATATAACCACTGTATCACCCGGAACGATTTCAATTCTTTTATGATCACACATAGCCATTCTGGTCAGGGCAGACATGGGTTCACCCTGACTTCCGGTGGTCAGGATGACTACCCTGTTCTTGGGTAGCAGTGGAACCTCATCAAGTTCGATCAGGGTATCTGGTGGAATATCGAGATAGCCCAGATCTTTTGCAATATTCACCACATTCACCATACTTCGTCCCGCTACTGCAACCTTTCTTCTATATTTGGCTGCTGTAGATATGGCCAGCTGTATACGGTGAATATTGGAGGCAAAACTAGCAATGATAATCCTCTCACTGGCGTTACGAAAGGTTTGATCAAAGGTTTCAGCTACCACCCGCTCTGATAATGTAAATCCCGGTCTTTCTGCATTGGTGCTGTCTGACATCAAGACCAGGACTCCCTCTTTGCCTAATTCAGCAAATTTATGGTAGTCAGTTCCCTGATTATTTACAGGGGTCTGGTCAAACTTAAAATCACCTGTATGTACCACTATTCCCACAGGTGTGCTGATCCCCAGGGCAACAGCATCTGGAATACTGTGGCTGACCCGAATGAACTCCACTTTAAATACACCAAGCTTGATCACATCACCCACCGCTACACAATGGGTTTCAACATGATCAACAAAACTGCTTTCTTTCAGCTTGGCATCCAATAGCCCTAGAGTCAGTTTTGTGCCATAAACAGGCGCATTAATTCTCTGCAAAATATAAGGCATTGCACCGATATGATCCTCATGACCATGGGTTAAAACAATCCCCCTGATCTTGTCCTTATTCTCAACGAGATATGTTATGTCGGGGATTACCAGGTCGATACCCAGCATATCATCATCAGGGAACATCAGCCCACCGTCAATAACTAATATATCATCTTTAAATCTGAGCACAGTGATGTTTTTGCCGATCTCACCAAGACCACCCAGTGGTATAATTTTTAAACAATTCCCCTTCATCAATTCACCTCCTTCTCTTTTATAATCATAAAGAAAAAACCTACCTTCAATATTCCTCGAAAGGCAGGTTTAAACGCATCCGTTCCCTTTCATTATTTTATTATAGCGTTATTTACAATGAAACACAAGAAACTAAGCAAGGATGTTCAAATCCTCCAAAACCTTTTTAACAGCATTTATCTCTTGATCAGTTGCCTTCACCAGAGGCAGGCGGGGAGGACCTGCATTAATACCGATCAACTCTACAGCAGCCTTTACTGGGACGGGGTTAGTAGTAATAAACATTACTTTAAAAAGTGGGAAAAGCTTTAAATGTAGTTCTCTTGCAGTTTCAACTTCCCCGGCCACATAGGCTTCTACCATTTTTTTGATCATCTTTCCTGCTACATGGGAGGCAACACTGATTACACCGTACCCGCCAACAGCAAGCATAGGTAGAGTCAACGAATCATCCCCACTGTAGATTAAGAAATCTGCCGGTGTTTTTTTTCTGATCTCTGCTACTTGATCCAAATTACCACTGGCTTCCTTAACTGCTACGATATTTTCAATCTCTGCTAATCTAGCAACTGTGTCCGGCAGCAAATTGCAGGAGGTACGACCCGGAACATTATATAATATAACCGGCAGCTTGGTTTCTGAAGCAATGGCTTTAAAATGCTGATAGAGACCCTCCTGGCTGGGCTTATTATAATAAGGTGTTACCAGCATAATCCCATCACAGCCCAATTCTTCTGCCTTCTTTGTCAGTTCGATAGATGCAGCTGTATTATTGGAACCTGTACCTGCAATAACCGCAGCCTTGCCTGCCACTGCTTCCTTAACGGTTGCAAACAAACGGCACTTTTCATCAACGGTCAGAACAGGAGATTCCCCGGTGGTCCCAGCAACAACAATTCCATCGGAGCCGTTATTGACTAGATGACAGGCGCAACGATGTGCTTCATTATAATTTATCTCACCGTTCTCAGTCATTGGGGTAATCATCGCAGTTAAAACACGCCCAAAACCCTTCATCTTTTTCACTCCTTATTCAAAATATCACTTACAACAGGTTTCTGCTATGAAGAATTTCGGCAATCTGAACAGCATTGGTAGCAGCACCTTTTCGCAGCTGGTCCGCAACAATCCAGAGATTAAGTGCATTTTTTTGCGAATAGTCTTTTCTTATTCTTCCCACAAATACTTCATCCCGATATGATGTAAATATGGGCATCGGGTACACATTGTTTTCCGGTTCATCCTCTACAACTACCCCAGGAGCATTATTTAAAATATTTCTTGCCTCTTCCGCTGTAAGTTCCTTTTCAGTTTCTATATTAACTGATTCAGAATGACTGCGCAGCACAGGTACCCTTACAGTGGTGGCTGTGATCTGTATCTCTGGGTCATGTAAAATTTTCCGGCTTTCATTAAGTAGCTTCATTTCTTCTCTGGAATATTTATTATCACCAAACACATCTATATGTGGAATAAGGTTAAAGGCGATCTGATGTTGGAAGACTTCCGGTTGCTGAACATCTTCTCCTGCCAGCACCTGTTTTGTCTGTAGCACTAGTTCATCTATGGCTTGCTTCCCAGCCCCTGATACAGCCTGCATAGTAGTGACTACCGCTCTTTTTACCCGGGCTGCATCATGGAGCGGCTTCAGTGGTACAACAAATATAATTGTCGAGCAGTTAGGGTTGGCAATAATACCCCGGTGATTCTGTACATCATCAGGATTTACTTCCGGCACCACTAAAGGTACATCAGGCTCAAGCCGAAAGGCACTGCTGTTGTCGATCGCTACTGCACCCTCTTTAACCGCTTCAGGTACTAGTTCTTTGCTGATGGATCCACCAGCAAAAAATGCTATATCCACATTTTTAAAAGAAGAGGGTTTTGCCTCAGTAACTGTTAGCTCCTCACCACAGAAGGTGATCTTCTTCCCCTCTGATCTGGCACTGGCCAGCAGTTTTAAATCAGCAATGGGGAAGTTCCTTTCCTCTAGGACTGTCAGGATTTCCTGGCCGACAGCACCTGTTGCACCAACGATAGCTACTCTGTGTCCATTTATCATCATCAATAACCTCCTGCATTCTCTGGCTCATATAGGTTGAGAATTAGACACTCAATAATAAAATCCTCCTGAAACTGATTATTTTTTACTGTATTCAATTAATACAGGTTGGATCTGTTTTCCTTTCAATGCATAGATTATGGTATCAACTATTTTATCCATTTTCGCCACCAAAGAATTCGGCTTTGCCTGAGGGTTATCCTGTCCAAAAGGCACCATATAAATATTCTTTGTGTTGAGCAGCAAAGCAATGTTCTTTGCATTAAATCCAAGGCCATCATTAGTTGAAACAGCAATAACAACGGGCAACCCGTTGCGCAGATGTGCTTTGATCGCCATTAAAGCTGGAGAATCAGTAATACCATTAGCAAGCTTAGCTAGTGTGTTACCTGTACAGGGTGCCACAACAAGAATATCAAACAGCTTACCGGGGCCAATGGGTTCAGCTTCAACAATTGTTTTAATCAAAGGCTTTTTGGTCATCTCCTCTAATTTATTGCACCAATCAGCAGCTTTGCCAAACCGGGTATCAGTGGAACTAACAGAATAAGATACAACTGGATACACTTCAGCTCCCTCATCAATGATCTTCTCTATTTCATTATAAATCTGACCGAGAGTGCAATGGGAACCTGTCAATACAAATCCCACTTTTAGACCCTGCAGACGCATCCCAGGCACCTCCCTTTACTTATTCCCTAAAAATATCATGAGGTACTTCCCTGAGAATAAGTTGGGGAATAACCTGGGCTAGGATCTTGCCA
>DULM01000047.1 GCA_012840405.1 Syntrophomonadaceae bacterium
ACCATGCAGAAGCCTTGCTGCAGCGGAAGCCGGAACTGCAGTTATATATTTACGAACCTGATATGGAAGTGTTTTTAACTTCATTAGAATATAAAGATTGGTCAACTTTCCCCTGGGAGCGCTCTTACGTGATCCTTGAAGATGGCAGCGGGAGATATAATAGCTTTATCGATTATGTTTTAAACCTGGTGAAAAGCGGTTGGGGCTTCCTTTCCATACCATCCTTTGAGCGCTGTTTTTCCCAGCGTTTTGCTGAATTTAAGGACAACCTCTCGAAAAAGAAAACCGATTATCTCCACAGCCTGAAAACCACTATTGTTTTCGAAAAAGAATGGACAGTCAATGCTCTGAAAAACTTGCCATATATTTTGCAGTGTGAATCTATTTTTTCCTATAAAGATCAATTCGAAGGAAAAACAGTAGTGATGACCGCCTCAGGCCCATCCCTTACAGCGGCGATTCCCTTCCTGCGGGAGATCAAGGAAAAAAGGAAGGCTTTGCTGGTGGCTGCAGGCACGAGTATCAATGGGTTGTTGAAACATGATTTGCTACCGGATTTCTTTGTTTCTTATGACCCCTTTCCTGCCAACTACAAAGCTTTACAGCCTGCTCTGCCGAAAGGTGTTCCTCTTGTTTTCGGCAGTACCATAAATAATGATGTGATAAAAAATCATGTGGGCACAAAGGCTTACTTTATCCTTAGCCAAGACACCCTGTTCAGTTTTCTTAAAGGGGGCCTTGATCCCTTTGAGGTTGTTAGTGATGCCCCTTCTATTGCTGTAGTGACTCTGCGGTTACTGGATAAGCTTGGTGTTAAAGAAGTTGTCCTGGCCGGCCAGGATCTTTCGTTTCAAGGTGACCGCTATTATGCCGAAGGGGTAGGTGTGGTGCGAGCGGATAATGTAAGGGAAGAAGATAAAACCGATGCCTTTGAGGTAGAGGCAAATAACGGGGAAATGGTTTTGACCAACAAGTCCTTTAACAGAATGCGGAAGAGCATAGAATCGTTTATTAAACACACAAATCTGAAAAGGATAGTAAACACCTCTCCGACAGGAGCTAAAATCGCCGGAACTGTTTATATGGAGTGGCCGCAGATAATCGATGAACTGTCAGTTGCCCAAAACTGCATGGGAATTACCTTCAAGCATCATGATGCAAAAAACAGCCTGAGGGCAGTCAAAAGGCGAATAAATGCAGTTTTAAAAGATATAGAAATAGCTTTTCAGAATGTAATAAAAGAAATGAGAAAAGTATTGTCAGAGGGTCTTGATGAAGAAAAAGGGGAGGTGTTTTATGAGCGCCTTACCCGATCTATTTCGCATCTGACAGGGAACAGAGCATATGCTGCTTTTATACAACCCATGGTCCGCAATGAAGACCACCTGCTGGGAAAAGCTGTCCTTGATCTGCCTAGGATGAACTGGGATGAAAAGAAAACATTTGTCAGCAAAGACCTGATGATGTACCTGCGTGGTGTGGAGTTATCCATCATTAAACTGAAAAAAGTGATGGATAGCTGGGGAGATTAATCAAAGGCAGGGCAATTTCGGGAACAGGGCGTTGCCTTTTTTGTTATGGATTATTTAGCAGAAGGGTATTTTATAAATATTGGACTAATAAATGGACGACCGGTACAAAGAGTTGGAACAGCCCCGGCAATTACGTGTTGCCATAAGAAAGGGACAATCTACAGCCTTAGGGTGGAAGAGGGAGATTCTCATGATCAGGGACCTGCTCCAGGGGAAAATAGTTATCACTGATTACAGGATCAATGACTACATCGAACAGCACTACAAACAGTCATTTGATGACAGGTTAAAAGATGTGAAACTCTATTTTATAGATGAAGGTCTGCGTCTCTGCGCCACAGTAAAACCCCACAGGATGCTGCCCGATGTGGTGGTTGATTTGCACTTCTCCCTTGATTCCTTTGAATTCACCCCACAGGCCCACATTTTCACCTTAAAGCTTGCAGAGAAACCGGAGTTTAAATTCCCAGAGATCAAGAATACGCTTTATGTGGGAATGCTAAGCTATATTTTTAACAAAGCCGCGGGATATAAAAGAGCCATTGAAGTATTAAGAAAGAATCTGAATAAAACCGGGTTTCTCAGCTGGGATAATGGCCTGATTGCCATCGACCTGGACAAACACCCTGAAAAAGAGAAACTTTTCGGGAAAAGGGTTCCCATCATTGGTGCGAAGCTCTTTGATTTTGTAGGGATTAAAGAGATTATATTCGGGGAGGGTGAGGTTGTCCTAAAACCTAAGATTTATTCCCAGGAATTTCTGAAGAACTGCCAGCAGCTTTTTGAACAGGCCGCTGAGAAAGTGCGCCAGGAGGAGCCTGCTGCTATAACTGAGAAAAAACAGACTTTCTTTCGTTTAGTAGAGAGGGTAAAAGAATATCCTGATGCACTCCAGGCTCATGTGGAAAGAGAGTTTCCCAAACTAAAAGACTGCGCCGGCAAAATCGGCAGCAAACTCCGGGATGGACTGAATTATTTATGGGAAGCCATGCGGGATCCGGCCGTTCCCCGGGAGGCAAAGTTTATGGCTATTGCTGCACTGCTCTATTTTGTCAGCCCCATCGACCTTATCTCCGATATCCTTCCCGGCGGCTATGCTGATGATGGTGTCGTTCTGGCACTGGCTGTCAAAGCTGTTGCGAATATCATTGCCCATCACAAGAAGTAACATCCAAACGATCACCGACCGATCACTCACTCGGTACCAGGCTTGCTTTTTTGCTTTATTTAACAGCCTGTCCGTGGTTAACACCGGGGTGAAAATCACTCGGTACCATGCTTGCTTTATTGCTTTATTTAAATTAGTGACTCAACTCCTCAGACTTCTGACGTTTGGCTTCTAACTACTGATGGCCATTCTTTTTCTGACTTCAGACCTCTGGCATCTGAGTTCCATTTCAGCCAGGCTTGCTTTATTGCTTTATCCAACAGGTACGGTACCGATTAACACTGTTATTATCCAGGTGCCCGGCTTGCATTATTCTTTTATTCACACTTCCAACCTTTCACTTTACACCTCTCAATCGCCAGGCTTGCTTTTAGTAACTTGCCCATGGTTAGCATCGGTGTGTCACTTTTTGCTATTAAGCAGATTGGGTTACCCATGTCTTGACGCACAATCTCTTTTCAGACCTCTGACTTCTTGTTTCCGACCTCTATTTCAGCCGGGCTTGCTTTATGCCGGGGGACTGTCCCGCCGCCGATCCCCCGCGCGATGACCCATCAATAACTGTCATTTACCACCATAAAAGAAAATAATTGCAGGAATTGGTATTAATATTGTCGAATCAAGGTATGTATTGGAAAATTGCTAGTGTTTAGGATAAATTACACCTATCATCAAGGTCCATAGGCCGCAGCTGAATTAATACAATAGTGGCTTCACAGGTGGTGGGCCCTGGGCAAGGTGGCGGCCTGTCCTAGGTGAATTACTGCAGTAGCAGTTTCACAGGTTTATGCCCCAATTTCCGGGAAAAACGATAAATGGCATCCAAGAATTAAATTAACGGAGATAGTGCCATGCTTACATCATCTCAAATTATGTCTGAGTTTATCCAAGCCCTGCAAGAAGAGGTTAAGGCATTAAAAAGTAGCCGCATCGCTAGCAGTGTCATGGTGTTTAATGGCCAGTTATACAGAAAATATTCTGAGCTTTACATTTATCTTTTTCATTTAGAAAATTTCCTGGCAGTTGTCGATGACATACCTGCTGAAATAGAAATAGATGGCCAGAAGTATCATTGCCAAATTGTCTCTGTGCAGGGGTTGCAGGTTGAGATCGCACTTGAAAAATATTTTGGTGAAGCCATCGCCGAGGCAAGGATCTATACAAACAGCTGGTTTTTACTTGAACTGCTGCGTAAAAAATATGAAGAGGCACTCAAGCGTGGTGAAAAATTTAGGGTAAGTGAACAACTGTTTGCAGGTGTATCCAGGGTTGTCAGCTCAGGACAAGAACCCCGTTTTTCCCCTTCAATACAGCTGAATGATTCGCAAAAGAAAGCGGTTTTTGCCTCCTTTTCTAGATCTCTGGCTATCATATGGGGGCCTCCCGGAACTGGCAAGACAAAAACCATTGCCAGGGCAGTAGAGGCTCACTTAAATGCCGGACGGCGCGTCCTTTTAGTATCCCACGCGAACATTGCAGTGGATGAGGCGCTGGAGGATATTGCCGAACAACTTGAGGAAACTGCTTTTTACAAAGAAGGCAGGTTAATCCGCCTGGGGATCCCTCATAAAAAACACTGGAAGAAAAATACCCGCTGGTCTTATTGGATAATGCCACTGCTCTGTTGAGTAAACGCCTGATCGATGAAAAAAATAAGCTTCTTCAGGAGAGGGAACAAATAAACTGTTTTCTGGAAACCTATCAGTCTTTGACCGCTGTGGAATCTTCGATTGATAGTTTATCAATAGAATATGCGGATATCGGGCGGTTATTGTTTAATATCAACGATAGGATCAAGCTCATTAAGACAGAAATTGATAATCTTAAGAGCCAACAAAAGATATATAAGGAAAAATTGGACTCAGCTTTGCAGGCGGGTGTTTTGAAAAGGCTGTTTTACCGGCTGGATCCGCAGAAGATCCAGCAGGAATTGGAACAGGTGAGTATGAGCATCGAAGCAAAAAAACGCGTTTTGAGTGAACAGGAGAATAGCTATGCTGAGGTAAAAACAAAGCTGCGAAAAAAGGAAGAAGAATTAAACAAGGCAAAAGATGATTTTGCAAAACAGTTGGCCAGCCTTGGAATAACCAAAGACCAATTAAAATCCACAAGAAAAGAGAATGAAGAGCGCCTCAATGATATTAATTCCCGCATTAATGAATTAGATCAGGCTCTGGGAGAAATGCAGAAAAAGGTGTTAGGGGAAGCTCGTTTGATTGCTACAACTCTAACAAAAACTTATACCAGCAAACAGTTCCCACCCCAGCCTTTTGATGTGCTTATTATTGATGAGGTGAGTATGGCACCTCTGCCGCATATTTTTTGGGCGGCCAGTAAGGTTACTGATTATGTAACACTGGTCGGCGATTTCAAGCAGCTTTCTCCCATCTGCGTTTCTGAATACGAGGTTGCGGAAAAGTGGCTTAAACGAGACATATTTGAATTATTGGGTATCGAAACTGTTGAGGATGCTTGCCAAGATGAAAGGGTTTCCCTTTTGGATACACAATACAGGATGGCGCAACAGTTAGCTGCAGTGCCTAACAAACTCTTTTATAGTGGTTTATTAAAAGATGGCCCTCATACAGATAAATTTTATTTAGACGAACCTATAAGCGGTAAAAATCACCTGGTTTTAGTAAACACCTCACCATTAAATCCCTGGGCC
>DULM01000048.1 GCA_012840405.1 Syntrophomonadaceae bacterium
ATTGATCAGGAAACTACAACACCAGTGTACCACCTGGGGTATGGAGCAACTTGAAAATGCGCTCCTCCTCCCCCGTCAGGGCATTTATGTAAACCAAAAAGTCTTCACCATCCATCTTTGCCTTGAACTCATAGGTCAGCAGTTCATGGCTGCCATCGGAGGGGATGACCGCCATCCTCTCCTCTTCCACCTCTAGCTCAGGGTTGAGCTTTTTTCTTGCCTCACTGAGAGAGATTTTCGGTTGGGGTAGATCCCGTTCACGGTGAGACATCAGATAGCCAAGGGCATCATAGGTCAGAATTTGGCCGTTGTCCAGTGCAACCAACACCTTGATCAGGTCAGGGTAAACAATCACATCACCCTCTTTGTAAGCAAAGGATACTGTAAGGGTATTGCCCTCCTTCAAGGTGTAAGTGGTTTCCATGTTGTTGATGCCCCTTGACTTCAGGAAGTTTTCAGCAAAGGTGCGTGCCTGAGCTTCAGATATTTTGGCTTCAGCGACCCGCCGGGAGTTAGTGTAATAAATCACATGACCCCCGGTTTTGGAAACATTGGCCGTAATAATATCAGGTGAATTGTCATCTCCGGTGCGAAACTCAAAGCCATATGCTGGTATCTTCCCTTTTACCGTGCCTGTAGCTCTTTCTTCTCTAACTTTCGCTCCCTTAAAATCGATAAAACTGCGGACTTTTTTCTGGGCTTGCTCAGCAGTGACCTCTTTACCGGTAACACCCAAGGGTTTTGCCCTCTCCAGGTGATCGGAAAAAGGGCCATCATAGATCAGTGTAGGAAGCTCCTGCATCTGGCTTTCCACACTGCGAAAAGACTGGTCAGCAGACATTGACCCTTTCGCAAAATTACTTCTGATCCCTCTTTGAACCTCGGACCAGCGAAACTTCCCTGCTGCTGCCTGCTGCTGCACCTTGGTTAATTCCCGGTTAAGCGCCTGAGCAGTCTTATACAGTTCCCTCATCGTAGAACGGTCCTCATCGGTCATCTTGGTCCCATCGTCCCGCTTGGTGATGGCATAGGCATAATCCCCTACCTGGGTCAGGAATTTGGAGGTCTTAGCTATCACATTATGGGACAGAGGAAGTTGGTGCAGATTCTCCTGGGCAGCATTAGCGTTATACCAGAGATCAGAAAAAAGGTTGTCAACATTGTTAGGGGATCCGCTGGCCAACCCTTTAGACAGCAAGGCCTCTATATTTTTGCTTCTCTGCATTACTTCATAAAAGGCCCTGTTGTATTTGTTTTCCATTTGCACCTCAGCACTGCGCCGGGCCTGGGCCTGACTGACACCCCAAATAGCTGTGATTCCCAACAGAACAAACAGCGCTATCAGGGCTGCTGTATATTGTCTCAGGTTCATCATTATCCCTCCTATCTTGCAAATACATGATCACCGATCTGAGTGATGATCGGCCGCGACCAGATCCATGGTCCCACCGGTTTACTGGGATTCCAGAAGAAGAGCGCCCCATAGGTGGGATCAAACCCATTCAAGGCCTCGACTGCAGCACGGAAACAGTCATCTGTAGGCTCACGGGACCAGATAAGTCCGTTTTCAACAGATTCAAAGGCCCAGGGCTCAAATATCACTCCGGACAAGCTGTTGGGAAAGGAACCACTGCGCATCCTGTTCATGATCACCGCTCCCACCGCCACCTTTCCCAGATAAGGCTCATCTGCTGCCTCACCCATAATAACCCTTGCCAGAAGATCAACGTTGTCAACATTGGTTTCCGGGCTGGCTTCGGCAACACTATCAGTAGTATCTACCCTTGGTTCAACATCAGGTCCACCCTGCCGCCAAAGCAGATATCCTGCACAGAAAAACACAAGGGAGAGAGCTATAACAGCAGCCAAGCCATATTGCGGTTTTTTCATATCCATTGGTAAACCCCCTTTACATCCAGTTTTTGTTTGACAATTATAATGTGTGAAGAATTTCATTTTTTATACAAAACTGGGCCGATTAACAGAACAGCCCCTCCGGCTTTTCCTTTGGCTACTTTGTTTTTTGCAAAAAAGCGGCTTGATTAAATGCCAATAGTGCTATATAATTTTTAGCTAATCAATTTTATTCGGGGAGCCTACAAAAGCACTTTTTTCTGATTTTGCTCAGTTTTAGAAATAATCATAGGAGGGGTGTGCGTTATGAATGAAAGTGAATTTGCGAGAAAACTAGAAGAAATCAACGAAGAACTGGACACAGTAAAGCAGAAAATAATCTGGATACTATCAAGACAGCACAACAGGGATGAAATTATTAATGAAAATAGCAATGAAAATCTGAAGTTACGTTATGATGACAAAAGAAGTTTTTTCACCCTTGATTAATAACCTGCACAGATAGTAACCCTAATCCATATTTGAGGATAGCAGCGGCTGGGTCAGTAAGACCAGTCGTTTTTTTGTTCATGCCTCTCCGGCCGGCGCTGATCGGGTTCGAGCACAGGCATAACCCTGCCTGTAATAGCTACGAAGGAGGAAAAGTGAAGTAGATAGCGAAGTTTTTATAAACAGCATTTATACGAGAAGCTTTTAGACGAGGCGAAGGGAAATGTCAGCGATTCAGTCTATAATTAATAGCAGTCTACACAGGCTGAAATTATATGGGGAACTGGTGATGTTCAGCCACAGCCTTTTTGCCCTACCCTTCGGGTTGATGGGGATGCTGCTGGCAGCTAATGGGCTTCCTGAGATGCGGGTTTTTTTTTGGATTATCGTGGCTCTTGTGGGGGCACGCAATGCAGCTAACGCTCTGAACCGCTTGATCGACGCCCGTATTGATGCAGCCAACCCCAGAACAGCCAACAGGCACCTGCCCCAGGGGCTTGTCTCCGGCAAAGAGGTGCTTATGATCAGCATCATCGGTTTTGCCCTGCTCTTGTTGGCTGCCTGGCAGTTGAATCCTTTGTGTTTTAAACTGGCACCTGTGGCCTTATTTATTTTGGTGATTTACTCCTATACCAAAAGATTTACCTGGGCCTGCCACCTGGTACTGGGTTTTGCCTGCGGAATCGCTCCTACAGCCAGCTGGCTGGCGGTCACCGGAAGCTTTGCACTGCCCCCTATGCTGTTGAGTGCGGCAGTGATGTGCTGGGTAGCAGGATTTGATATTATTTATGCCACACTGGACACCGAATTTGATAGAAAAACAGGGATTTATGCGATTCCCGCCCGGTTTGGGGTCCCAGCAGCATTAAATATCGCCAAAATGCTACACCTGGCTGTGATCTTATTTTTACTCATGGTGCCTTTCTTTTCTGCACCCCCTCATCATGTCCCAGGCCTTTTTTATTATCTGGGTATAGCTGCGGTGGCTGCACTGCTCTGCTGGGAGCATTTGATAGTAAAACCTGATGACCTGCACAGGGTAACAACCGCTGCTTATACAGCAAACCAAATCATCGGTGTCACCCTGTTGGTCTTTACTGTTTTAGATGTTTTTATTCATGTTTAAAGAGGGAGAATAGCCGATGGAAAAAATTAGTGAGGCAGCCAGGGTAGAACTCCTGGCACCTGTAGGAAAGTGGGATGTGTTGGAGGCTGTCATTGATGCAGGGGCAGATGCCGTCTATCTGGGCGGCAAAAAGTTTAATATGCGCCTGCACAGGAAAGATTACAATTTTACTGAAGATGAGCTGAAAGCTGCTGCAGAATATGCCCATCAAAGAGGAGTCAAAATCTATGTGACAGTCAACAATCTGTTAACAGATACAGAAATGCAGGAACTCCCCAGCTATCTTTCTTTCCTTGAGGAAATCGCTGTAGATGCACTTATCGTACAGGACCTGGGAGTTGTAAAAATTGCTAAAGATATGGGCCTGACTATACCCCTGCACAGCAGTGTGATGATGAACGCCCACAACCTTGAGGGTTTAAAGATGCTGGAGGGGTTGGGGATCAGCAGGGTGATCCTGGGGAGGGAATTGACCCTTGATGACATTAAGCTGATGAAGACAAAAACCTCCCTGGAACTGGAGTACTTCACCCATGGAGATATGTGTTTCGCCCAGAGCAGCCAGTGCTATCACAGCGGGATGCTCTTCGGCAAAAGCAGCAACCGGGGCCGCTGTATGAAGCCCTGCCGTTGGCCCTTCGCACTGGTAGACCGGGAAAGCGGTGAGTTAATACCAGTGAAGGTAGCTGGCCCTTATTATCTAGCGGTCAAAGATATGTGCCTGCTCCCCTACCTGCCAGAGGTGATCTCTTCCGGGATCTGCTCCCTGAAGTTAGAGGGGCGGATGCGTCCAGCTGATTATTTAGCAGCTATAGTTGGCTTTTACAGGCGGGCACTTGATCGCTATTATCAGGACCCGGTGGGCTATACAATGGACTGGGATGATTTCCATGAGCTGGAAAAGATGCGGGTACGGGATTTCAGCTCACTCTATGCCTTCGGTAATCCAGGTGCTGATTCAGTCGGCTATACAGGCGAGCGGGAACCCCGCTTTTTCAGTAACGCTATCAAAGAACCGGAAATCACAGCTGATCATTTAAAAGACTCAGCTTTACCATTGCCCAAAGAAACAAAAAATACAGTTAAACCGTTGCTGGCTGTAAAAGTTGGCAGCAAATCAGCAGCTTTGGCCGCTTTAGATAATGGTGCTGACCTCCTTTATACCAGCGGAGAGTCTTTTCTCTCCATGGATAAGCCCTGGGAGTTCGCCGACTACCCTGAAGTAATATCCAGAGCCCATGAATTGGGGAAGCGTATAGTGATCGGCTTGCCGCGCATCACCATGCCCTGGGAAATGGATAGAACACTCCTATTCCTCAAACAGATAGAGGCATTAGACCCTGACGGTGTGCTGGTTACAAATCTGGGAACCATCTATGCAGCTTATCAGAACACAACTCTACCCCTTTACGCTGACTACTCCTGCAATATTGCCAACCAGGAGGCGGCAAAACTGCTCAAAGATCATCGTGTCACCCAGATTACAGCACCCCTAGAGTTCTGCTGTGAGGAAATTTTAGCAATGCCAGGTGAACACCTTCCTATGGAGGCGGTGATTCACGGCTTACTCCCTACCATGGTGAGCGACCACTGCCTGCCGGCAGCTCTGTTAACAGGAAAAACAAAACACCAGTTTTGTGGTGCGCCCTGTCACAGGCGGAACTACGGCTTAAAAGACAGCGCAGGACAAGTGCATATCTTGGAGATGGACCAGGACTGCAGAAACCATATTTACCTAGCCAATGAACTAGCCCTGCTTCCCTACCTTCGCTCTTTTTACGGGGCAGGGTTTGCCAGCCTGCGTTTGGAGATACCATTATATAAAGCGGATGAAACAGCGGCTGTCACCAGGATTTACAGAAAAGAGCTGGATAAACTTTGGGAAGATGTTGATACCTACACATTTGAGGAATCCAGTTGGCAGCAACTGACAGAAATCAGAAATGTGCCTTTTGGCACCGGGCCTTATACAACAGGAGTAAAAGTCAGGGAAAATTAAAAGGAGAGTGAAAGACAATGACAAAATACTGGGGGCCAGAAGAGATCATCAAAAAGAAGAAGGAGTATATCATACCCTGCCTCTACCATTTCTATCAGGATCCTCCCCAGATGGTAAAAGGGGAAGGGCAGTATCTCTATG
>DULM01000234.1 GCA_012840405.1 Syntrophomonadaceae bacterium
ACCTGAAAGCGATGTACATCCTGGGTGAAAACCCAGTGCTCTCGGATGCTAACAGTGAAAAAGTCCAGTCAGCACTTACCAACCTGGAATTCCTGGTGGTTCATGACCTATTCCTGACAGAAACCGCTGTTTTGGCAGATGTGGTTTTACCTGCTGCCAGTTTCGCAGAGACCGATGGCACCTTCACCAACAACAAACGCCGGGTCCAGAGAGTGCGCAAAGCAATAGAACCGATTCCAGGCAAGACTAACTGGCAAGCCATCATCGAACTGAGCTCCAAGATGGGTTATCAGATGGACTACCAGCATCCTGAGCAGATCTTCGCGGAAATGGCCTCCTTAACTCCCTTGTTCGCTCATTTCAACTACAAAGAGATCGACAAACAGGGCATGGTATGGCCATAACTGTCCGACTCAGTAAAACATACATCGGGTAGGGGTTATATCCCTACCCGTTTTTTTGAATGTATACATTATGTCAATTGTGGCAGACAATTTTTATATAGTATTTTCCAACTCCAATATCGCACTACTTTTCGTCCATTACATCAAATAAATAATTCGCTACACATAATATTATTGAAAATATACATGCGGTTTTGAAAGGTAATTCAACTGACTTCATTAAACAATCAGCAATAGCTATTGCAATCAGATTACCTATAAAATCTAATGGATATAAAATCAAGTTAATGCTTTCTTTTTTAATTTTTCCAGCCGTATAAAGGGCTTTCGGTAAGGGTTGAATAAACATATCAATTGGAATGCTCACTAGAAACAATACCACCATAAACATAATAAAATGCGTAAAAGACTCATATTCAACTCCAATTATTTGTAAAATTAACATCCCTACAAGCAGTAAAAACCCTACTATCGCAATTAGTGGTAATGCTAGGCTAATTATTGCAAGTATACTGCCAATTATATCTATGATTGTATTTTTGTTCATACTTAAACTCCTTAAAATTGAAATGAATCTCGATCATCTGAAGAGGCAGAGGAAGTATTGATAGAATTTGCCAGATTGGCATCGGTCCAAGAATCTGAGTGCTATGAAAATACACCGCAAGGCGTCAGAACGAAGCACCCCAGGATTGAGGAAATAATTATGTTTGCGCAAAAATGCAATTACCATAAACTAGGAATTGCCTTTTGTACAGGTCTGGAATATGAGGCTAAACTATTGACGCGGATCCTGGAAAGTCATGGTTTCGAAGTGGTATCTGTGCGTTGCAAAGTTGGAGCCGTTCCTAAAGAAAAAATCGGAGTCCTTCCCGAAGAAAAGATTGGCGGCCCGGAAAAATGGGAGTCGATGTGCAACCCCATTTCACAGGCCATGATTTTAAACGCTGAAAATGTTGATCTGGCGATTATGCTGGGTTTATGCGTAGGCCATAACACCCTTTTCATTAAGTACTGTCAAAGGCCTGTGACTGTGCTCGCCGTAAAGGACAGGGTAACCGGCCATAATCCCCTGGCAGCCCTTTATCTATCTTCCTCTTACTATAGACGTTTAATGAAAGACTAAGAAGAAAATGACATTGCATTATAATGCTTTTTTATGCATTTTGTGCACTAACAGCAGTTGCAATGCATTATTGTTGTGCAAGGGGCGTTTTGCCCCCTGCCCCGATAATGTATTGGGAAACTGTAATAACGATATCCCTACAATTAAGCTGCGGACAATGCTAATGATTAAAAAACTCTATATTGCATTATATAGTGCGGTAAATGCAGTTATAAATGCAGGGGTATTACAAAAGAAGATAAAAAAAAGGAAGCAAAAAGAACGTCCCCCTGCTTCCCCCGGTTAATCAATTTCCAGGCTGAAGGGGTTATATTTTACTCCCCAGTCATATACATCTACTCCCTCTTTCTTCTTCACCCAACCAACAACTAAATAGGTAAGAGGGGTGACCAAGATTTCATAAACAACCTTAAAGATGTACTGGGCAGCGATCATAGAAAGCAAAACAGAAGAACTGACCGTTCCCGCAAAAGCAATCGTAATGAAAACCACTGTATCGATCCCCTCACCAACAATGGTTGACCCTATGGTGCGGGAGAAAAGCCATTTCCCTCGAGTGAGCAGTTTCAATTTAGATAAAACAGCGGAATTAGTGAATTCACCCAAAAAATAGCCCACCAATGAAGCCACAACCACCCTTGGAGTCATCCCTAGGACAACGGCATAGGCATCCTGCTGCTCCCAGAACTCCGGATAGGGCAAAGCCACAACCAGCATAAAGATCACTGCCATCAGCAGATTGCAGGCAAACCCTGTCCAGATAATCAATCTCGAACGCTTAAAGCCGTAAACCTCAGTTAGAACATCCCCGAAAATATAGGTGATCGGGAAGAGGATCACAGCAGCAGGCAGCGCTTTGCCCAGAACAGTAATCAACTTGCCTGCCACCATATTGGAGATAAGCAAACAGGTTACAAAAAGGCAGCCAAGTATAACATATAGACGGGAAACATTCCTGGATTCCTTTGGCATGATACAGCACCTCAAAATTGTGAGATCATTAAAAATATAATATCATCAACCAGAGATATTCATCAATATTAAAAAAATCCCTTTCAGAACTGACCTGCCCCTTTCCCCGCGCATTTTCTCTACACCTTCCCTGCTTCCGCCAACTTTATGTCATCAATGGGCTCGTTGTTGGTGCGTCCAGTACGGACATCTGATTTGCCAACAGGTAGTAAAGATCAAATCGCTCCGTAGTACTTTAAGGAAGAATGGTTGACACGCCTCTGATCTCGGCTGGGATGATATTGATATTTTTGCTGTACTTACAGGAAAACTGGTTGACACAAAAACAGAAATGGCAGCTGTATGTGACACTATGCTGTCACAGCAGTTTGCTATCATTGTCTAAAAGTATTTGTTGGCTTTCAACCTTTTATGACGCTTCAAATCGAAGACCTGCTTCTAATAGACAACGTCCAACTCAACTTCCAACCCTATAAGCCAGAATTCATAGCAATTTATTAATTTACCGCCAAAGGAGGTGATCACTTGAGAATCGCAGCAGGCATTATCTCTTTAGTGATCGGCTTTGCGGTCTTATTTCAGAGCTGCGCGGTAGCGGGCCTAGGAAGCCTTGTTTCTCCTGATTCCACAACCGGCGCAATAGGCATGTTAGTCGGCTTTTTGCTATTAATCAGCGGCGCATTTTCATTTCAGTTGCCTAAGGTATCTGTAGTTATCTGTGTCATAGCCGCATGTTTTGCTGGACTTGAGGCAATGAACGATTTCCCGGACATGAAAATTTGGGCTGTTATTTGTCTCCTGCTTGCTGTCATGAATTACTTCGCCGCCCGCAAACCAAAAGACCCTGTTACCAAGGACCCTCCAGCCCCCTCTCCCTAGTGCCCAGGTAACCAGGATAAGCCGAATCCTGGCGGGGGATATTGCGG
>DULM01000215.1 GCA_012840405.1 Syntrophomonadaceae bacterium
CGGAAAAAGACGGTAGTAAAGATAAGTCTTATGAAGAAAATAGGAAGTGTGCTGAAGAACGTGTTAAGCAAATATTCGGTGATGAAAACAGAAAGGGCAAATTGAGATTTTACGATGGGCAAATAATCTTTTTCCCTGTGCCATCGATTCAGGGTACTGTATGGATAACAACAAAAGGAATATGCGAATACTGGTTTGGAGAAAAAGCAACTGTTTTACAGAAAGTTGATGATAAAACGAATGGTGATAAAGCGTATGTGATCAAAAAAAGCAATAGTACCATTGAACTTCTAAACCTAGGTTGGCTTCTACTGGATGTTGAGGATGTTTCTCAAGATAATAACCTTAATATAAGCAAAAAAATAGGCGGTTGGGTTAGCCAGATTGTCGTTGTGTCAGAGAAACTCTTTTCGCACATTGTGAATGATAATCTGGAGGTGAGGACGTCTGTAAAAATTGATCCAGAAACAGGAACAGCAGCCGAGGGTGCCTTATTTACTTATGAAGCGATACCGAGGGGGACCGTCTTCGGTTTTGAAATTGGCGAGGAGAAATTGAGAACGACAAATCATAATGATAATGAAATAATCGAAGCCGTTGCACCTTACTTCAAACTCCTGGGGATAGGAGGAATGGGAACAAGGGGATTCGGTAGGCTTGAGTTGTGTGTAGAAAAGCCTTTAAAACCACAGCCCAATCAAAATTGTCAAGGATTGCAAAACGCACCAGGTGGTGAGGGAAATGCTTAACCTTGACTATATATGTATGGAGTGCGCGCAGAGCATTGCTTTTGATGCAAATGACGCGGATGATGCCCTTAAGAACAAGCTTGAAAACAACCTCAGAAAAGCACTAGGGGTTCTTCAAGAAGATGGGGTTTATGCTATGTTTTTGTGGCTCGAAACTCATGACGGTAAAGATATAAGAAAAAAGCTAGTGGAAATGCTTAATGTCGATGAAGTAAGAAATTACCTTTTAGATGAGCGGTTTAACATTGATGACTTTAAAGCTTTTTGCGGGCAATTAAAAAAGGTGTTGTGCAATCTTGATAAACTTCTGTTTGTGAAGAAACTCTTTGAGCGCACTTTGACATATGCGTTGTACCACGCGAAGGTAGGGCGAAAGTGATGTGGGAAAGGGTTAGTGTCACTTTTAAATTAAAGAGTCCACTTCACATCGGATATATACCTTTCAAAGGCTCAGTTGTTTCTCCAACTAGGTACTATGTGCTCGGTCGGAATCTTTGGGGAGCAATTACAAAAAAGATCACAGAAGAACTCTATCAAGAGCCGATAGGAGATAATTACCGCCTCATTGGAACGCATGTTGCAGAGGCTTTCAGGTTTTCTTACTTTTATGTTTACGACGGGGAGACAGTCTATCTTCCTGAGTTTACAGAAGAAGGATTGAAGTATGGTGATGATAAGAAGAAGTTTACTGTGTCGGCATTCGAAAAGAAGTTTGTAGGAAGCAGAATATCAACTGCGATTGATGAAATCTCTTACACTGCTAAACAAGAAAGCCTGCACGAGATCGAATTTATCAATGATAGTTTCAAGGATGAGAGCGGATGTCTGAGAGGGGTAAAAATCGCTGGATGCATCTGGTGCAAGAAAGGTGCAGTAATCGATGGAAAGGAGATCGTCTATAGCAATGAAGGGATTTTCATAGACGATTTCAACATAATTGAAGAATTGATCCTTGGGGGAGAATCGAAGTATGGTTTTGGACATGTTATGATGGATACTGTTAATAAGGTTAAGGTTTTTGAAAAAGTTAACCAAATCCATGAGGACTCAAATGATGGTAAATTGAAAGTCACAATAAAAGAAGGTTCGTCTTTACTTGCTCACTTCGAGTATAGTAAAAACTTGAATTTCAGAGGTGATATTGAACTTCTTTCAGGGCGAGGTTATTTTTATCCAGATGCCAAAGAAAGGTCAGATAGGCCTGGTAAGGTAATATCAAAGCCAGAATATTACTTTTCACCGGGGACTGTTTTCGTCGACAGATGCAATGTTACTGCAGAAGTATGTTGGGACGGTACCATGAGGGCGGTATGATTACTGTATTATCAAAAAAACACAAAACCTTGGCACGCCAGTTCCCAAAAAATGTAGGGATTTCTACAACATTTTATGGATACTGATATCGATTTATTTTGACTGGAACTAATGCCATGATGAAACCGGCCGCCGGAATCTCTGACGGCCGGTTTGGCTTTGCTTTATTCATACTCTTAAGCTCTTTTGCCAATCCTGTTTTAAGTCAAAATCCTCGGCAGCGAAGGATTCTGTTAACAATTCAAAAACATTAAGGGGTACGCCGCCAGTATTCACTTTTTCAAAAACTTGGCAGACTGCTTCTTTGGGGTTTTCCTTTTTCATAATAATTACTGGAAGTATATATTTGTTGAAACTATTGATAATCCTATCTTCGAACTTATCCCAGAAAATTATTTTGTCGCTGTCATGCTGCCAGTATTTATTAAATTCCCTTCTCCACACGCTGTAATCATCGATCATGCAAACCGGATACATTAGGTTCTTAAATTCTAATTCTTTACTCGACAAAACAAGTATAATGCGCCGTCCAAAATCCTCGGTAATTTGCTTATTTTCATTGACAGATACAATAGCCTCTTCAAGATCATAATTATTGTCCATGGCCTTAACCATGTCGATGTAATACCAGCGCTTGATTTTATAATTTTTTTCATTTCTAGTGGTGACTACCTCATTGGTCACAATTGTCTGGTAAAGAGAGATGATTCTCTGCTGACCATCGAGAATGAGAAAATCGGGCTTAACTTCTTTATCGAGTTTCACGCCTTCCACCGGTTTTGTTTTAAATCTGATGTTTTCTTTCCCGTTTCTAGCAGCATGGCACCGATGGGAAAAGATTTGGCTACACTGGCAAGGAGTCCTTTTATGCGGTTATCATCCCAGATCCACCCTCTCTGGAAGACCGGCAACTGTATTTTTCCACTGTCCCCAGCGCGATCCCAGAATTTTTGTTGTAGAGATGGGCGATCCACATGTGTGTCACCGGTATTGTACAGCAATAAGCAATAAAAAATTTGCGGATAACTAGGATGTAAAGTAGTATTTAAGTATATATAGGGATGTTTTTTAAGTTAGCTAAAGGTGTTTTTAAGATTGAGAGTAACTGTTAATGACAAGGATTATTATTTTAGGCAGAGAATAATATTAGCCATATACCCATTCAGCTCTTGGTTATTTAACCCCGGCTGATACTAACAGCAAAGCAATCTTCAAAAATGCTGCCAATCCTGATAATTTGGGGTCAGCACACATTTTATTCGAAAATCGCGGGCGGTGGTATGATCGATCTATTGTATTAGTTACACTCAAAATGCTGTATGGATGGATGACCTGGATATATCTTATGATCAATCTATGTATTAGATACACAATAAAGCAATTATCTAAGGAGGAATCATGTTGAATCAAACTAATATTGTCAGTAACAATCGTTGGTACGTGTTGTTTTGGAATACTATCGCCTATCTCTATGATAGTTTGGCGTTAATTACCTTGTCGATTTGTATCCCATTTATAATTAAAGAAATGAATATATCCCTATCCCAAAGCGGCTTATTGTCCTCGGCAACTATGATAGGCGGGGCTTTCGGCGCTATATTTTTTGGGAAAATGGCTAACAAACTTGGTAATAAAAAAGCTATTGTTTGGGCATTGATTGAATGTGGTGTCTTCACAGTCTTTGTTTATTTTGCAAAATCATTTGAAAGCCTTCTATTGTTAAGATTTCTTGCAGGTATTGGTATTGGTGGAGTTTGGGGACCTTGTGTTGCAATGGTTTCAGAGTCCTGGGATGGGAAGTCAACACTTTTTCGGACAGTTTGCTAAGCCACTTCTGAAAGGAGCCCGTTTTCCCAGCGCCTCAGCCACTGTATGGGGCTAAGATAATCCAGTCTTTTTTGTATCCTACGGGTGTTATAA
>DULM01000006.1 GCA_012840405.1 Syntrophomonadaceae bacterium
AGGCATTCATGCTGACACTCTCTTCTGAAAGAACCCTGCCTGTTCCTTCACAATAGGGGCAGGAGCGTTCAAGCAAACTGCTCAAACTGGGACGAACCTTTTTTCTGGTCAGTTCTAACAGGCCCAACTGGGTAAGACCGAGCACACAGGTTCTGGTCTTATCCTTCTTCAATTCTTCTTCCAGCTGCCTGATCACCTCACTGCGGTGTTCCGGCAGCTCCATATCAATAAAATCGATAATAATAATGCCCCCTAAATTCCGCAGGCGAATCTGGCGCACGATCTCCTGCACTGCCTCCATATTGGTGCGGAAAACCGTTTCAGCAAAGTTTTTTGTACCGGTATATTTGCCTGTATTGACATCAATCACGGTCAAGGCCTCAGCCTCATCGATTACCAGGTAGCCACCGCTCTTCAACCAAACCTTAGGGCGCAGTGCTTTGGTCACTTCCTGTTCCAAATCTAACTGCTCAGCAAACTCAGATGAGGCAAGATAGACCCGGTTGCACAAACTTGGTTCAAAGGTCTGAACCAGCTCGATTATTTTCTCATAGGTTTCCTGGTCATTGGTCAGCAGCCGGTCTACATCTTCCCCAAAAAGGTCCCTCACCACCCAGGAAACCAATTCAAGCTCCTGGTGGATTAATGCAGGTGCAGAATTGCGGGCAGCTTTTTCCTTGACCAGAATCCAGAGATTATAAAGTTCCCGCACATCCCTTTCCAATTCCTCTGCAGAAACACCCTCAGCCACAGTGCGCACAATAAGACCACGCCCCGGAATACGCACCTCTTCAGCGATCTTTTTTAAACGCTCTCTCTCTCGCTCTGATTTGATGCGCCGGGAAACCCCAACAGTATCGAGATCAGGCATAAAAACCACATACCGCCCTGGAAAGGTCAGATGGGTTGTCACCCGAGCTCCCTTAGTACCAAAAGGTTCCTTGACAACCTGTACCAGCAATTCCTCCCCTTCACGCACCAAATTTTGAATAGGTAACTCTTTGTCATGAATATTGGATCTGATATCTTCTACATACAAAAAAGCGTTCCTCTCTAAACCGATACTGACGAAAGCTGCTTGCATCCCGGGGAGCACATTGGCTACCTTACCTTTATAAATATTCCCGGCTAATCGCTTCTGAAAAGAACGTTCCAAATAGATCTCCATCAGTTTCCCATTTTCCAAAACAGCAGCTTTTGTCTCTTCCTTAGTTACATGAATATAAATTTCTTTCTCCATACCACTCAATCCTTAAAAAAATCTTTTCCTCCCCAACTGCTACTCATCCCACCCTTAGAGTAAATACAAGAACTACACAGGCATCTATTAGAGTATTATACTTTATTTTTCCTATAATGGACGTGTATACTTTTTCAATGGGTCTGTGAGCAAACCCTTTGCCAGATGAAACAAAGCTGTGCGGGTGACCAGCGAAGGCAGTAAAAGGGTAGTACCTATCCCTTGATTAAGAGCATCCAGGAGAGTGCGCAGTGACACCCCCCCTTGACCCTCTTGCATCAATACCTCTAAATAACCTTCCACTGGGTTAGCACACCACTTTAATAACCCTTCTGTAAGGCCGGGGTATTCCTCTTCCAATTTATTAAACAATTGTTCCCAAGAAATTGCGGAAATAGCTGAACCCGCTTCTATCCGGTAACAGGCACAGTTAATAAACTTCCCTAAACTCATTTCACCGGGGTCTAATTTTACCAGATCCTGTGCTCTGAGGCCTGGAGGGAGATGATCATTGAGAAGCTGCAGATACTCCAAGGTGGAAATTTCCCTATCCAATTCAAGATCCATATATTCCCTTAATCCTGCTACTCCTACAGCCAGAGGAGGGCCAAAGGACAACTTGGGACGGGGGTGATGCCCCATGGTATAAGTAAGAGGAAAAGTTGCCCGCTTCATAGCTCGCTGCAGTGTCGTCATCAGTTCCCGGTGAGAAAGGTAACGAGCTATATCTTTTTTCATATATTCCAGCCTGTACCTGGGCACTATTCTCCCCTCCCCTTAACCAAACAATTGGCAACTTTCAATGATGAACAGACACCGCATTTCCCGCATCTATTTGTGCGGCAATCTGGGGTTGTCTTTCCAGCCAGTGCCCTCTGATGTTCCTCAATTAAAAAATCCCTGGAAACACCTGGGTCAATAACCTCCCATGGCAGAGCCTCATCATAGCTGAAAGTTTTTTCTGCATAATCCACAGGATCAAGCCCCAACTCTTGAAAACTCTCCATCCAGAGAGAAAAGCGGAAATGCTCACTCCAACCGTCAAACCGGCAGCCTTTTTGATAAGCTGTTTCCAAAACATCAGCCAGTTTGCGGTCACCCCTGGCAAAACAGGCCTCTAAAAAGCTGGTATCAATACTATGCCAGTTGTACTCAGCCCTGCTCCTCTTTACCAGATCCCTTACATACTGATGTTTTTTAGTCAATAAATCTCTGGAATTTTGACCCTCCCACTGAAAGGGAGTGTGCGCCTTAGGAACAAAAGAGGAAGCGCTAACCGTTACCCGTGGTCTTTTCTTTCCCCTGCTGTAGCTCTTACCGATCTGCATCACTTCATTTACAAGATCTGCTATGCCCTTCAGGTCATCTATGGTTTCTGTGGGCAGGCCAACCATAAAATAGAGTTTGACCGCAAACCATCCGGCCTCAAAAGCAGCCTCAACAGCTTTGAAGAGGTCCTCTTCACTTACCCCTTTATTGATCACATCTCGCAGACGCTGAGTGCCCGCCTCAGGGGCAAAGGTGACACTGGTCCGGCGTCCGGGAAGCCCCTGTGCTGTTTTCACACTAAAAGAGTCCACACGCAGTGAAGGGAGTGAAATCCCGGTTCTCGTTGCCTCACAACCCAGAGTAAGCTGTGGCAGCAGTTGATCCAGTGCCCCATAATCAAGGCTGCTCAAAGAGATCAGAGAAACCTCCTCAAAACCGGTATTCTTGATTATGTCTTTGGCTGCTGCAAGTAGTGTTTCCGGTGTTCTCTCTCTCACCGGACGGTAAATAACCCCTGCCTGGCAAAAGCGGCAGCCCCGGGTACAACCGCGAAAGATCTCCAGCATAGCCCGTTCATGTACCGCCTCAGAGAGGGGCACCAGTTGTGATACAGGGAAAAAAGCTGTATCCAGATCCCGCACCACCCGGCGCTGCACTCGTTCCGGTGCCTTTGGGTGAACGGGTTTTATCCCCTTGAACCAGCCCTGTTCTGTATACTCCGCACTATAATATGAAGGTATATAAACACCAGGAATCTCCACCAGACGCTCTAGGAGCTGAGAGCGGGAGGCTCGTCCTTTGTCCCCCTTGACCTCAGCCACTAGATCCAGTATCTCCAGTAGAGCCTCTTCACCTTCACCGATCAAAAAGGCATCAATAAATGGGGCAAGAGGCTCCGGGTTGTACGCAGCCGGGCCGCCGGCAATGACTAATGGCTGATCATCCTGCCGGTCAGCGGACCTGAGAGGAAGTCCAGCCAGGTCCAGCATATTGAGCACATTGGAAAAGGTCAGTTCATACTGCAGTGTAAAACCAATGATGTCAAAATCTCTAAGGGAACGGTGTGACTCCAGGCTAAACAGAGGCAGCCCAGCCCTGCGCAGTTCAGCCTCCATATCTACAGCAGGCGCAAAAGCGCGTTCCAGCAAGCAGTTTTCCCTTTGATTGACCAAACCATATAGGATCTGCAACCCTAAATGGGACATCCCCACCTCATAGAGATCGGGAAAAGCAAAAACCATCCTGACAGGAACCGCATCAAAATCCTTATGAACAGAGTTCCACTCTGTACCCAGATACTGAGCAGGCCTTCTCACCCGGGGCAAAATTTTTTCGATCAACAACTGCTCTATTGTCACAATCTATGCCTCCTATAAAGCCTGGATTAGTAGTTATTCTGTTATTTTATTATTCTCCCCTTTTCAATTCAAGTTAAATACTCACTGTATTCGTGTGAGAGGATCAACCAGTTGCTCCCCTTCCTGCAGCTGAAAGTGAAAATAGGTTCCTGCTGTGGTTCCGATTACCTGCCCCTGTGCTACCTCCTGGCCGGCTTTGACCCCTATCTCCCCCAGGCGCCCGTAAAGGGTGGCACAAGCTTTGTCATGCTCAATGATCACGATCCTTCCCAATGACCTATCTGTACCCACATGCACAACCTCACCTGGTAGGACCGCCCTGATTGCTGTTCCTTTGTCCACCGCTAATTCAATCCCTGGTACGAACACCGGCCAACCCTTCTCATCCTTCTGCCAGCCAAAACCTTTAACCAATTTCCCTGAAACCGGGAGATCCGGGAATTTACCGGGTGTGCTTACCTCCACCTCCAGGTCAGGCTGCATACCTAAAGAGAGCAAATCAGGAATCAAATGAGAAAGTCTGCTCAAATAACCGGACAGATCATAGTTTTTCGTCAATAGGTATTCAACACCGGTGCGAACAGAATTTCCCCAAACCCCATCAAAAAAAGTACCCGCATAAACTGCCGCAAAGATAAGAGCAGCCAAAGCAAAACGGATCAAAAAACTTTTTGCCCAGCGCCAGGATAAATATTTCACCTGCGACCACCTCTAGTTTTATATATGGCCGCCTATGGTTGATTATAACTAGAACAACATTTTTTCCCTGCGCAGCTGCACATTTAATATGATCCCTACAGCGATCAGGTTGGTAAGCATAGCAGTACCACCGTAACTCATAAAGGGTAAGGGTATTCCGGTAATAGGCATTACCCCGATAGCCATCCCGATATTCTCAAAAATATGGAATAACCACATCGAGAAAATACCCCCTACCAGCAGCCTCCCCAGTAGATCCCTGGAACGGAAAGCCGTTCTGATGGTTCTGACGATTAAAATATAATAAAGCAGGAGTAAAAAAGCTGCTCCCACAAAACCTAACTCTTCTCCCACCACAGAAAATATAAAATCAGTATGGTGTTCAGGAAGGAAATTGAGCTGCACTTGGGTGCCGTGGTAAAGTCCTTTCCCTAAAAGCCCTCCTGATCCAATAGCAACCAGAGACTGGATAATATTCCATCCGGCACCATGTGGATCCTTATAGGGGTCCACAAAAGCAATCAGCCGATTGAGCTGATGCTTCTCTAAGGGAAGGGGAAAATTGAGAGGTGAAAAGTGCAGTACCAGTGCCAAAGTCACAACAGCAACTCCGGTAAAAAGAATACCGGCTAACAGCTTAGGATTGGCTCCAGCCAAATAGAGCATACCGAATAGAATGGCAATAAAAACAAGAGCAGTGCCAAGGTCAGGTTGAGCAACAATTAATAAAAAGGGTACAGAAAAATAAAGAAAAGAGGGGATCAAATCCTTAAAGGTCTTTAGTTCACCCTGCCTCTTAACTAGATAGGAGGCAAAGCAGACAATCATCATTATTTTCCCGAACTCAGAGGGTTGAAAATTAAGAGGCCCTATATTTATCCACTGCTGTGCTCCATGGGAAGTGATACCCTTGATTTCAACCAAAATAAGGAGAATAATCAACAGTGCATAGATATAGTTATTATAGCGTACGACTTTTGCATAATCAAAAAACAATAGAAACACAGCACAAGCAATCCCCAATATGATAGAAATAAGATGTTTCTTCACAAAATAAAGGGGATCACTTGTGATATTGGCGGTAGCGCTGCTCAGTACAAGCAGGCTCAAGCCCAGGATCACTATGATGTCTATGATTAAGATATAATCAAGGTTCTTAAGTAGACGCTTATTAAGTTGCAACTACCGCCTCTCCCTTCTCACACCGTACTTCTTTTTAATAATAATCCATTCTCAGGACTGCGTCCATATTTCTGGGCAGGAAGATCAAGGGGAGGCAGATGATAATTAGCTATTAGGAAGTCTTTTCATTCTGATCACAGGGATATTGGCTACCAATGCCACACAATTCTGATCTTTCTCCAGGTTGATCTCCATGCTTTTTTCATCAATTACCATATATTCTTTGATCACATTCATCAGATCAGTACGTAGTTCATCCAGTACCTTTGGCGAAAGATCCAAGCGATCATGCATTAACACAAGGCGCAATCTCTCATGGGCAACATCTTTGCTTGTTTTATAAGAATCCCTACGGAAGATACGCTGCAGCAGTTCTAACACTTATATCTCCTCCGATCAACTGGTACGCAAACCTAATAGACGCCGGACCCGATCCATAAAACCTTCCCCGTTTTCCAGGTTCATCAAGGGGACATCTTCCCCGGTAATACGGCGTGAAATATTGCGGTATGCCTCACCTGCTTTGGAGTGGGGGTTCAATACCGCTGGTTCACCTTTGTTAGTGGAAACAATGATCGATTCATCATCAGGAACTATCCCTAAAAGCTCAATTGCCAAATGCTCGATAACATCATCAACATCAAGCATATCTCCAGTTCTGACCATTTTGGGGCGGATCCTGTTAATGATCAGGAGTGGATTCCTGATCTCAGATGCTTCCAGCAGGCCAATAATGCGGTCCGCATCTCTGACAGCAGCAACCTCAGGTGTTGTGACCACAATTGCCCTATCCGCACCGGCAACAGCATTCCTAAATCCCTGCTCAATCCCTGCTGGACAGTCCACCAAAAGATAATCGCACTCTTTTTTTATCTCTTCACAAAGGGCTTTCATCTGTTCGGGATTGATAGCATTTTTATCTTTGGTTTGTGCCGCAGGCAGGAGGTAGAGTGTTTCAAAACGACGATCACGGATCAATGCCTGCCGCAACCGGCACCGGCCATGAGCCACATCAACCAGGTCATAAACAATCCTGTTTTCCAATCCCATGACCACATCCAGGTTGCGTAGCCCGATATCAGCATCCACCAGTACTACCCGGTAACCCAGCATAGCCAGTGCTGTACCGATATTGGCAGTGGTAGTCGTTTTTCCCACTCCACCCTTACCAGAAGTAATAACAAAAACTTCACCCATTTATGCTCCCCCTTTTACGATCTCCTCTGTGATATGTGTCATATCCGGGCTGGTACTTCTCTATAATTACAATCCCATCCTGAACTCTTGCTATTTCAGGCTGATAGACACTGGCATAATCCCCTTCTGGCGCCCGGGTGATATAGCCGGCAATCCTGAGTTGCGATGGCTCCAACTGCAGTGCAGCTATAATTGCGTTCTCGTTACCCAGGGCTCCTGCATGGGCAATACCCCTAAAAGTGCCCATCACAATAATATTTCCTCCCGCGATTACCTCTCCCCCCGGGTTGACATCCCCTAAGACCACCACATTACCCGGATAAAAAATCCTCTGTCCGGAGCGTATGGTTCGCTGTACTAAAATCGTTTGTTCCTGGGAAATTATATCATCTCTGATCTGTCGCACCGGGGTATAACGAATCACCGGAATGTCGTCTTTTTCTTGATTATCCCTCTCTGTGGAACCGGCAGTTATCGATCTATCATCCTCTGCTTTGGCCTCCTGAGAATCGACCAATGCTGTATCCTCCTGAGGATCAATCTGTTCCTTAGCTCTACGACCCTTCTTTCTTTTCCGGGCCCGTAAGCTTACAGCGTCTACAGCCTCCTGCTCCACACTATTCACCCCCTAGCCTGTTTTGGTATCTCTACCACATAGAAAGCACTGGTTTATTATACCTCTAGTTCCAATGCTGAGATAAATATTTCTATCTAGAGCTTTTCTATTCCTGCCCCTCTCCTCTAAAAACATGATAAAAAATTCCTTGATTTTCCAGCTTTTTCTAGCAGCCTTTGACAAAAATCAGATTCATTGAGTTGTTGGTGGAGTTGTTGAGGTATTATCTTTTACTCCGAAATATGCCTTAAAAACATCTCTGCAAACAGGACCAGCAGATGTGGAGCCATGATAGCCATCTTCTATGATCCCGGCAAAAGCGATTTCCGGGTTATCAGCGGGAGCAAAGGCAATAAAAACCCCGTGATATTGTTTTTGCGCATACTCAGCTGTTCCTGTTTTGGCAGCTACCTTAACGGGAAAATCCTTAAAGAGGCTGTAGGCAGTACCCCCAGGGGAAGTGACTGCCTTCATTGCTTCTTTCACCCTGTCTATGGTCTCAGCTGAGGCATCGATCTCATTGATAACAGTAGGCTCAAACTGTTTGATGACCTCACCCTTAGGTGATTCAATTCGCTGCACCAAATAGGGCTTCATTACCTTGCCACCATTGGCCACTGCTGCCACATAATTGGCAAGACCAATAGGTGTAAAGGCTCCTCCCTGTCCGAATGCGGTCATATAGGTCTCATAGGGCTGCCAATTTATATAAAAATTATATTTAATCTGGTATTCATTTTTTAAAACCCGCTCTTCATCCCTTTTGCGGAAGAGGATATTTTGTTTCTCCTGTTCAGTCTTCGCTTCTTTCAACAGCTTGTCATATTTTTCTTCCAGAGCATTTTGCTGCTCCTGATACCATTCTTCCAGCCAAGGCAGGTTTGCAGCTTTCTTTTTCTCCGGATTAGATGCTTCACCAGCCACCTCACCGGGTAAATCGATACCGGTTTTGTTAACCAGCCCCACCTCATCAATATATTTATAAAGTGTATCAATGCCAACACGGCGTCCGGTTTCAATGAAAAAGACATTGCAGGAAACCGCCATAGCCCTGGCTAGATTAACAGTACCATGTACCCCACAGCTGATTCTGACATCTTTTGTCCAAGCGCCACCACAGCGAACAGTAGTGGAGGGAGTTATCTTCCCGGCTTCCAGTCCAGCTATGGCAGTCACAGGCTTAAAGGTCGAACCTGGCGGATACTTGCTGGAAATTGCCCTGTTGATCATCGGTTTTTCCTTGGATCCTGGGTTAAAATACTGCTGAACAACTTTGCTGGAAACCGGGGGCACCAAACTGTTGGGGTCAAATGAAGGACGGCTGACCATAGCAAGAATACCGCCGGTGCGCACATCAATCACAACTGCTGCACCCGCACTTTTTTTCAGCTTAGCTAAGGAGGCATCCATCCCCTCTTCTAAAGCCTTTTGCAGTTCATAATCCAGGGTCAGCACCAGGTTGTTCCCCTTCTCCGGGTCCACCTGGATTAAATTGCTGTTGGGAACAGGGCGTTCATTTCTATCCACTTCTACCTGCTGGAAACCATTTACACCCTTCAAATATTTTTCATACTGCAATTCTAAACCATATTTACCGATCAGATCAGATTGTTGATATTTTTTCTCAGTGTCCTTATTCAGTTCCTCCTCACTGATCTCTCCAATATAACCCAATAGATGAGAGGCTAGGGTATTCTCAGGATAATAGCGGACCATTTCACTGCCAATAACCACCCCAGGAAGTTCCCGCCTCCTCTCCTCAAGGCGCGCCACAATCTCAATAGGAACATCCCGTTTGATCACTATGGGCTCATAGGGACGCACATCGTGATCTTCCATCAACTGTTTGATATATGCAGCATCGATCTCCGGGTAATAATCGGCAAGCAGTGCAGCCAGATTATCTATGGTTTTATTCAATGTTTCACTATCAGCTTGCTGCCGCACAATGGAGATGGTGTTTACAATCTTATTGGAGGCCAGTATTTTACCGTCACGGTCAATGATATCCCCTCTGGGAGCACGGATAGGCAGCAGACGAAACTGGTTCTGCTCAGCTTTCGTCTTATAAACTGAAGCTTCTAATAACTGCAGGGTTCCCAGGCGAAAGAGAAGGATAGCAAACAAAACAACAGTTAATATCTGAAAAAACATGTATTTTCGTTTCGATTTCTGATCCATTTTATCCATTGATCATCACCCGAAAAATCCCTTGTGGTAACCTTGATAGTTCTTCGGCTTTGCATCTCTCATGCGGTAGAAAATAAGCATCAAAGGGTAATAAAATAAAAAAGTAAGTACCACATTGTAAATCCCTTCAGTTAATGTCGCACGCAGCAATTGAACAAAGGATAGGGGAAAGGAGCCGCATAAGCCCCGTCCCATAAAATAAACCCCATTGTAGAGAAATGTACCAAAAAATACCAGTAATATCGGTACCACAGGGTTTTCTTTAAAAAACCTACCTTCCAGTTTTCCCACAGTAAAACCGGTGATCAGTCCGCTCAGAGCACAGAGACCCAAATAGCGGGAAATGATCAGATCCTGTATAAAACCAATAACAAAACCAACCACACCGCCCACAGTGGAATTGCTGAACAGTGCAGTAAAGATGACAAGTATTAAAAGAAGATCAGGCATAGTGCCCCTGTATTGCAAGAGGGGGAAAATGGTTGTTTGTAGGATCAAGGCAACAAAAAAAGAAAAAATGATCAGTAGAGAACGCCATACACTACTCTGCAAAAATTTCCCCCTCCCTGATATTCATCTGTAAAAGTTATTTGAGAATGCCATGATTCTAATCTGCTTCCTCAGTGCTCTCTAAATTTTCTTTGTCATCAAATATATCAATAGGCTCCAACACTTCTGTGATCAGATATAGCTCCTCAAGTCGGTCAAAATCTACAAAGGGATCGATAATGGCATGCTTGCTTACGCCTGAATCTTCAACTTTAGTGATTTTTCCGATAGGCAGTCCAGGAGGAAAGATGCCTCCCATTCCAGAAGTAATCACAACCTGCCCCTCAACTGGACGGGCATCGTAGGGAAGAGATACCATTCTTAACATTCCGATGTCATCACTTGTACCCTCTACAATTCCCGGTGTCCGGGTATCCTGAACCAGTGCTGCTACAGCCCCTTCCCGGTCAAGTATCAGCAAGACTTGTGATGTATTGGGGCCAACAGCGATTACCTGGCCCACCAAACCGGCGCTGGATACAGCAACCATGTGTTTTTTCACACCATCTTGACTACCTCGATCAATAACCACAATGTCGGAAAGTGTATTAGGGGCGCGGCTAATTACCCTAGCGCCCATCAGATTAAAATGGTCGGCATAGCGCTCCTTAAAATCAAGCAAATTTAATAGCCTTTGATTTTCATAAAGATATTCCCGCAAACGGGTGTTTTCTTGAGATAATTGCTCCAGCTGTTCTCTTAATATTTTATTCTCTGCACTCAGCTGCCGGCTGGATCCTATACCATCTAACACTTCACCCGCTTTGTACCAGACCTGCATAACACCGCTCTGTACCGGAGCCAGGAGTTCATTGATCACAATCCCTCCGGTAAAACGGGCTGTAACTTGCGCTAAAGCAATACAAAAGACAGCAATGCCCAAAAGCACCGCCAGCGTTTTATAAAACGGTGAACGCCGTTTCAAAAGTAATCACCCTAACGAGCTGATCTTGCAGCCATTACCCTCTTTAAAAGTTCAATATTTTCCAGGGCTTTACCTGTTCCCAGGGCTACAGCATAAAGGGGTTCCTCGGCCAAAAGCACAGGAATGCCAGTCTGCTGGCTTACCAATTGATCCAGGTTGCGCAGCAGTGCACCGCCTCCTGCCAGCACAATACCACGGTCCATAATATCTGCAGACAGTTCGGGGGGTGTCTTTTCCAGACAGACTTTGATAGCATCCACGATGCTGGCAATTGTTTCCTGTAGTGCTGAATGAATTTCTTCTGCGGTTATTTCCACTGTTTTGGGAAGGCCGGTAACCAGGTCCCGTCCCCGTACCTGATAGACTTCCTGTTCACCATTCCAAACAGCTGAACCGATCTTGATCTTAATGTCTTCGGCAGTTCTTTCACCGATCATGAGATTATAGACCTTTTTGATGTGCTGCACAATTGCTTCATCCATTTCATCCCCGGCAACACGGATGGATTTGCTGGTAACAATTCCTCCCAGTGATATGACTGCTACTTCAGTTGTACCCCCTCCGATATCAACAATCATATTACCGGTAGGTTCATGAACCGGCAGCCCAGCTCCAATGGCTGCAGCCATGGGTTCTTCTATAAGAAAGGCCTCTTTGGCTCCTGCTTGGAGTGCAGCTTCTTTCACTGCTCTTTCCTCTACTGCAGTAACCCCTGATGGAGTACTGACCACAACCCTTGGCCGCACCAGAGGATTACGCTTTTGCAGCGCCCGTCCGATAAAGTAGCGCAGCATACTCTGGGTAACATCGAAGTCAGCAATCACTCCATCTTTCATTGGTCTAATAGCAACGATATTGCCGGGAGTTCGTCCGATCATCTTTTTCGCTTCTTCTCCGACAGCCAGGATCTCCCCTGAATCACGACGGATAGCCACAACAGAGGGTTCCATGAGAATAATCCCTTTGCCCTTAAGGTGTACCAGAGTATTTGCTGTACCTAAGTCGATTCCCAGATCTCTGACCATTATCACATTACTAGCTCCTTCCAAATTTAATCAAATCAATCCTTTTTCCTTAAAACTGACGAAAACATGATCACCTATAATAATATGATCTAATACTTCAATCCCTATAATTCTTCCTGCCTCACACAAACGCTGTGTGATCTGCAGATCCTCAGGACTAGGAGACGGGTCACCACTAGGATGATTATGCACCAGGATAACAGATGCAGCACTCTTTTGCACAGCCGGTTTGAAAACCTCTCGTGGGTGGACAAGTGAGGCATTGAGAGTGCCAACAGAAACCTGATCCATTCCAATCACCCTGTTTTTAGTATTTAGCAGTATCACCCTAAAATGCTCCCTGTCCAGGTAGCACAT
>DULM01000049.1 GCA_012840405.1 Syntrophomonadaceae bacterium
AAGTCCCTGTTAAAAGAAAGCCCTGAAGGAGCCATAGAGGTGCGCAGGAAGGATGTTGCAGAGATCTTTAACTGTGCCCCTTCTCAAGTTACCTATGTGCTCAATACACGTTTTAGTGAGCGGCATGGCTATTTGGTGGAGAGCCGCCGCGGCGGTGGCGGATATATCAGGATCTGCAGTGTTTTCAAAGTGCCGGAGGGTGCTTACAGCCAAACGGTTGAAAAAAGGAAAGAACATGATGGGGTTGCCAGAACCGCATTATATGCTCTGACCAGGCGTGGAGTTTTTAGCAGGCGTGAGTTTCAAATTTTGAGTACTGTTCTGGATGTACTAAAAAAGAGCCTCCCGGCAAAAGATGGTGAGGAAGTGATGATGGGGATTTTAAGGGCGCTGGCACGGGAGGGTTTTTTCTAGACTCTTTCTGTGAATGTTGTGCTTCTATTTTCAGGGTTAGTGGAGTTTTTTGCGGACTTGATAAAGGTTATTGTCAGGTTGTTGTCGGGGAAGGTTGTTTTATAATTTGGTATGCATAAAAGCAAAGGATAAATCGTGATGTATTGGTTTTATTGGGAAAGGAGAAATACTTTAAAGGGGTGGTTGACTCATGTTTTGTCAGGAGTGTCAACAAAGACCAGCAACGGTACATTTTACACAGATCATAAACAATAAAAAAACAGAGCTGCATCTGTGCTCTGAGTGTGCTCGCAAGCATCAGGAACTTGCTTTTACCTTTAATTTTGAGCCTACATTTTCCATTAATAAATTTTTTGCAGGGCTCCTGGACAGCCCGCTCTTCCAGGTGCAACCGGTGTCAGCACCTGAGTGTCCCAACTGCCTCCTCAATTTGCGCAGGTTTGCGGAAACAGGGCGCTTCGGCTGCAGCAGGTGTTACCGCTCTTTTGGCGATAGTTTGACCCCCTTATTCCGCAGAGTGCAGGGGACAACCCAGCATACCGGAAAAGTGCCGAAAAGGGCAGGGGGTAAGCTTAGTATCAAGCGGGAGATTGAGAAGCTGAAAGCTGAGCTGCACCAGGCTGTACAGGAAGAGGCTTATGAGAAAGCAGCGGAACTCAGGGATCGCATTCGTGCCCTGGAAGATAAGCTTCAGTAAAGGAGGGGAAGGAGCCATGTCCATAGCAGATACACTTAACAACCCTTATACCAAATGGATGGAAGGTAAGGGGCCCTATGCATCAATTGTGATCAGCAGCCGTGTGAGGCTGGCCCGCAACCTTACTGATTATCCTTTTCCTCACTTACAGGATGAAGAAACCGGCAGGAAGATCCTGGAATTGGGCAGAAAAGCCGTGATGAGCCAAGAGATGGAAGCACAAGTGGGGAAGATGGATTTTGTTGAGATGGAGGCCCTTTCTCCCTTAGACCGGCTGTTTCTTGTGGAGAAACACCTGATCAGCCCTCAGTTGGCTGCAGAGGAGGGTCCGCCTCGTGGCTTAGCTCTCAGTGAGGATGAGGCGGTCAGCATCATGTTTAATGAAGAGGATCACCTGCGCCTGCAGGTGATTTACCCGGCTCTGCAGTTGGAAGAAGCCTGGGAGCTGGCCAGTAAGGTGGATGATATTCTGGAGAACAGTCTTGATTTCGCTTTTGATGAACAGTACGGCTATCTCTCCTGCTGCCCCACCAATGTGGGGACCGGTTTGAGATCCTCGGTGATGATGCACCTTCCGGCCCTGGCTATGACCAGAATGGCCAACAAGCTGTTCATGGAACTGTCAAAACTGGGTTTTGTGGTGCGGGGTATGTATGGTGAGGGAACTGAAGCGAGGGGGAACCTTTTTCAGATTTCCAACCAGATAACCCTGGGGCCAAGCGAAGAGGAGATCATCGCCAACCTTGCTCAGGTCAGCCGCCAGGTCATTGAGCAGGAGGAGATGGCCCGGGAGAAGATGCGCAAAGAGGGGCTTGCCCAATTGGAGGATATGGTTTTCCGGTCCTACGGGATCCTGTCCAATGCCTATATCATCAGTTCAGAAGAGGCAATGGCCCATCTGTCCAATGTGAGGTTAGGAGTGGATCTGGGACTGCTGCGTGATGTTCAATTGCAGAAATTAAATGAGTTGCTGGTGGAGACCAGGCCGGCTTATATTCGCAAAATTGCCGGCAAAGATATCGATGCTTTTAACCGTGATTTTAAGAGAGCGGAAATAATCAGAAAATCCTTAGCTAAAATTTGAAAGGAGGTTTTGTGTATGTTTGGAAGATTTACAGAGAGAGCACAAAAAGTGTTGTTTCTTGCTCGTGACGAAGCACGGCGCCTGGGGCACCCGGCTGTGGGTACAGAACACCTTCTTTTGGGCTTGCTCAGGGAAGGGGACGGGATCGCCGCCAGGGCGCTGCAGGCCTTGGGTGTGAACTTGAATAAAGTGCGCAGGGAAGTGGAGAAAATTGTTGTCCCTGGCGATTTGAAAAGCGGAGAAGAGATCGGGCTGACCCCCCGTGCCAAAAAGGTGCTTGAGCTGGCCCAAGAGGAGGGGCGCAAGCAGGGGGTTAGTTATGTAGGAACGGAACACATTCTCCTGGGTTTAATCCGGGAGGGTGAAGGGGTTGCTGCCCGGGTTTTGGCTAACCAGGGCCTTACATTGGAGAAGTTGAGGCGTGAGGTATTGATGCAGCTAGGAGGCATTGGCCCTATGCCCCAAGGGCACCCGCAGGCAGGATCTGCCCGGCGTGCCAGCCAGACCCAGACCATGGATGAGTTGGGGCGTGATCTGACACAACTGGCTCGGGAAGGTAAGCTTGACCCGGTTATCGGAAGGGATCAGGAGATCCAGCGGGTGATTCAGATCTTGAGCAGGCGCACCAAAAATAACCCCTGCCTGATCGGTGAGCCAGGTGTGGGCAAAACAGCTGTTGTTGAGGGACTTGCCCAGCGAATTGTGGAGAACAAAGTTCCTGAGATATTGGCAGATAAAAGGGTAGTAACTTTGGATATGTCAGCGGTTGTAGCGGGAACTAAATACAGGGGTGAGTTTGAGGAAAGGCTGAAGAAAGTCATTGATGAGATTCGCAACGCAGGGAATGTGATCCTCTTTATCGATGAGGTGCATACTCTGGTAGGTGCCGGAGCGGCAGAGGGGGCAATCGATGCAGCCAATATTCTGAAACCAGCCCTAGCTCGGGGTGAACTCCAGTGCATTGGAGCCACCACACTGGATGAGTACCGCAAAAATATAGAAAAGGATGCAGCATTGGAACGCCGTTTCCAACCGGTGATGGTTGGTGAGCCTACAATCGAAGAGAGTATTGAGATTCTGAAGGGTTTGAGGGATCGCTATGAAGCGCACCACAGGGTAAAGATCACTGATAGTGCACTGAAAGCTGCAGTTAAACTCTCCAGCCGCTATATAACTGACCGTTATCTTCCCGATAAGGCTATTGACCTGATGGATGAGGCAGCTTCTCGGGTGCGGCTCAAGGCCTATACTGCACCACCGGATGTTAAAGAGCTGGAGGAAAAGATTGAAACATTGAAAAAGGAAAAGGAGGCAGCAGTAGTCAACCAGGAGTTTGAAAAGGCCGCATCTCTGCGGGATGAAGAGCAGAAACTGCAGGAAGAACTGGCCCGCATCAAGGAAAATTGGGTGCAGCGCAAAGAGCTGGACCAGTCTATTGTGACTGAAGATGATATTGCTGATATCGTATCCAGCTGGACCGGTATTCCGGTCAACAAGCTGCAGGAAGAGGAGTCTGAGCGGTTGCTCCATCTGGAGGAGACCCTGCATCAGCGGGTCATCGGCCAGGATGATGCTGTCAAGGCTGTCTCCAGGGCGGTGCGGAGAGCCAGGGCAGGGCTTAAGGACCCCAAACGCCCCATCGGTTCCTTCATCTTCCTGGGCCCAACTGGTGTCGGGAAAACCGAACTGGCCAGGGCGCTGGCAGAGGCGCTTTTTGGGGATGAAGAGGCTATGATCCGCTTCGATATGTCCGAATACATGGAAAAGCACACTGTCTCCCGCTTGTTAGGGGCGCCTCCAGGTTATGTGGGATATGAAGAGGCGGGCCAACTGACTGAAATGGTCAGACGGAATCCCTATTCAGTTGTGCTCTTTGATGAGATTGAAAAGGCGCACCCGGATATCTTCCATGTCCTCCTGCAGGTGATGGAGGATGGAAGGCTGACCGACGCCCAGGGCAGGACAGTTGATTTCCGCAACACAGTGATCATTATGACCTCCAA
Source organism: Syntrophomonadaceae bacterium (assembly GCA_012840405.1). GTDB lineage: Bacteria > Bacillota > DSM-12270 > Thermacetogeniales > Thermacetogeniaceae > DTU068. The sequence goes on from DULM01000049.1 coordinate 4,199, forward strand.
CGTGGGAGCCAACCTGATCCGCCATGAGCAGAGGTTAGGGTTCAAGGCCGGGGAACGAAAGGATGCCATGGATTATGAAGCTATGAAAGAAAGGGTCACAGAGGAGTTGCGGCGCACCTTCAGGCCCGAGTTCTTGAATAGGGTTGATGAGATAATTGTCTTCCACCCGCTGGAAGAGGAGCATATGAAGGAGATCGTGGAGCTGATGCTCAAGAATATCAGCAAGCGTATCGCTGAATTCGGGCTGCACCTGGAGTTTACCCAGGAGGCCAAGGAATTCCTGGTCAAAGAGGGCTATGATCCAGTCTTTGGCGCTCGGCCCTTGCGTCGGGTCATCCAGCGGATGGTGGAGGATGAACTCTCCGAGGAACTCCTGGCCGGAAAATTCAAGTCCGGTGATCAGATCCTGGTGGATGTCGGGGAGAATAAGCTCACATTCCAGGCCAAATAAAAAAACTGCAGTGACAAGAGGACGTGTGACAGGGACGTGTGACACGTGATAAGGGGACGGGGGGTCCCGTCATCATAGATGGGGCAACCCGTCCCCTTGATGCGCGGAGGGACAATCCCCCGACAACTCCCCTGTTCGGTCAAAAATGCCTTCTCATAAGAGAGGGCATTTTTTTGTTTGCCCAATATAATATGCATAAATCTGCAAGATACCCTGTATTTTTCTATATTTACCTATTAAGGTTTTTAGAGTAAGATATATTTATACATACTAAAAAAAGGGGGGGATGGGTGTACATTGCTTTGATAATAGGTCAAGAACCTTTTTCAGACCTATAGCAATTTAAAGGGGAGGTATTTGTGTTGAGAAGAAGGCTGTCATTTATTCTTTTATTTTCTTTGTTTATGGTATTGGTTTTTGCTGTATGCGGCTGTAGTTCAGATGAACCTGCACAAAGTGAAACTGAAACTGATACTTCCTGGCAGGAAATCAAAGAGAAGGGTTATTTTGTGGTCGGGCTTGATGATGCTTTCCCACCTATGGGCTTCCGGGAAGAAGGCACCAATGAGATTGTCGGTTTTGACATCGATCTGGCCAAAGAAGCTGCAAAAAGAATGGGTGTTGAGGTTAAGTTCCAGCCGGTGATCTGGGATACAGTGATTGAAGAATTGAACAGCGGTAATATCGATGTGATCTGGAACGGTCTCACTATCACTGAAGAAAGGCAACAAAAGATTGCCTTCACCGAGCCCTATCTGGAGAACAGACAGATCATTGTGGTACAAAAGGACTCCGCAATCAACAGTAAGAAGGACCTGGCCGGCAAGAATGTGGGAAGACAAGCAGGCAGCAGCGCCAAAATAGCGATGGAAAAAGATCCGGAAACCTTAAATTCCATCGGGGAAATTTTTGAGTACGGCAGCAATGATGAAGCCCTTTTGGATCTGAGCACGGGAAGGCTGGATGCTGTGGTGGTAGATGAAATTGTAGGCCGCTACTACATCAAGAAGAAACCTGATGTGTACCGGGTGCTTGATGAACACTTCGGCGAAGAACTGTACGGAGTAGGCTTGAGGAAAAGCGATAAGAGTTTTCTGAACGAGCTGCAGAAAGCGCTGGATGAGATGAAGGCGGATGGCACAGCGGCTGAGATATCCAAAAAATGGTTCGGAGAGGACCTCGTCATATAATTTAGGAATAAAACAGGCTAACAGCAAACGCTGTTAGCCTGTGATTGTGAATCATTCCCGTTATTTTCCAGGGCGAGGGGGATTACTGTGGAATATATTCTGTCTTTGCTTCCAACTATGCTCGGGGGAACAGTTGTGACACTCAAGCTTTTCGCTTTCACTCTGGTCATGGCATTGCCAATAGGTGTAGTGTTCGCCATTGCCCGCCTTTCCAGTCTTCGTTTCTTGAATTACTTTATGCAGTTTTATATCTGGGTTTTTCGCGGAACCCCGCTGCTCCTACAGCTCTTGTTTATCTATTATGGGCTCGGTATTGTCGGGATTAAGATCGACCGCTTCACAGCGGCAGTGTTGTCTTTTGTGCTCAATTATTCTGCTTACCTAGCGGAAATATACCGGGCGGGTATTCAATCCATCGACCGGGGGCAGTCTGAGGCAGCAGATGTTCTGGGATTGACCCGCTTCCAAACCATGACGAGAATCATTCTCCCGCAGATGTTCAAACGGGTCTTGCCGCCCATTAGCAATGAGGTTATCAACCTGATTAAAGATACAGCGCTGGTTTATGCTATTGGGATGAGTGAACTGCTGAGAGTGGCAAAAACAGCATCGGTAAGAGACTTCAGCTTCATTCCCTTTTTTACAGCAGCACTTTTTTATTTGCTGATGATCGGCCTTGTTCAACAGTTTTTTAAATGGCTGGAGGCAAAATACGACTATTATCGTTAGCGGGAGTGACAAAGATGTATATCTTGCAGGCACTGGATATTCACAAGAGTTTTAAGAAAACCGAGGTCTTGAAGGGCATTACACTGCAACTAGCAAAAGGAGAAGTGCTTGCTATCATAGGACCTTCAGGGTCAGGCAAGAGCACACTCCTCAGGTGTCTCAATCGCCTGGAAACCATTGACAGCGGTGTTATTGAAATCGACGGGGAAATAATGGTCCGTAATGACCCAAAAGGGAGGGCTGTATACAGCAGTGAAAAAGATATTGCCCGGATCCGCAGGAAGATGGGGATGGTTTTTCAAAACTTCAACCTTTTCCCTCATAAGTCGGTGCTGGAGAACCTGATGCTGGCACCCATGCTGGTGCAAAGATTAGATGCGGTGCAGGCCAAAGAACGGGCTTTAGTCCTGCTGGAAAAAGTGGGGCTGTCTGACAAGGTTAATAATTACCCTTTTGAACTGTCAGGCGGCCAGCAACAGCGTGTAGCCATAGCCAGGGCACTGGCCATGAACCCGGATATCATGTGCTTTGATGAACCGACCTCTGCTCTTGACCCTGAACTGACCGGCGAGGTTTTGAATGTAATGAAAGACTTGGCCGCAGACAAAATGACCATGATCGTTGTCACCCACGAAATCGGTTTCGCCAGGGAGGTCGCTGATCGTGTGATCTTCATGGATGATGGGCTCATCGTAGAGCAGGGAACCGCGGAAGATGTCCTGCTCAATCCCCAACATGAAAGAACAAAAACATTCTTGAGCACAGTTCTGATGGCGCGCTGAGTTCTTACAATTGGCGGTAACTGCAGCAAACTGCCTTCTCAAGGAGAGAGGGCATTTTTTATTCGCCATTTTCCTATTGCTGCATAAAATAAGCAAAAGACAGCGCGATCAGGGGGACATTCCCGGTGATGGACTGATCAGTCAAGCTGTCCCAGTGATCATCATTTTGTCCCTGCCAGCGCAGCGAGCTGCGAAGGTTGTTACTTGCCCTTGACGAAGGAGCAGCTAACGACAGCCGAAGGGAAATATAGATGTTGAGCTAAGCGACTATGCGCCATGGATGGCGTCTTAGGGCGCGGTCTGCTATAAAAGCGACAAGTCTTAGGGCAAGTTAAACCGGGGCTTATGTCGCAAGTTGCAGGGATAAAAACTGTTCAGATCGGGCGGGAAACAGTCCCGGTGATTGGGCGGCGATCGGTCAACTTGTCCCCCTGTTAGGTCTAGATGGGGAGAAAAAGTGGGGTGATGAAAAATGAGACTGAACCAACCGCCCTGCCCCTCCGGCCGCTTTTGGCGGGTGGAAGCAGGTGATACTTTTTACTCTATTGCCCGTGCATTGGATATACCGGTGGATGAGTTGATACGAGCCAATCCGGGTGTGGATCCTTCAAATCTTCAGATCGGCCAATTGCTATGTCTGCCTGAAGAATTCCCTCCCTGTCCCTCTGGTGTCTATTGGGAGGTGTCTCCTGGAGATACCCTATACAGCATTGCCCAATCGGTAGGGACAACAGTAGAGACTTTGCTGGAGTTAAACCCAGGAATTGATCCATTTAACCTTCAGGTGAGACAGAAGATATGCCTGCCCTGATGATGCCTCAAGACTTGATCCCAATAGGGATCAGGTTCGGCCTGTTGTGGACAAACCTTCGTGTAATCGCGCGGGGGACAGTCAGGGTGACAAGGGGAAGGGGGTTGCGGCCCGATCAGGGGGAATGTTCCTTTGCGCGGCCCGATCGGTCAACCTGTCCCCCGATCGGGCGGCGGGACAGTCCTAGTGGTCGGTCAGATCACCCAACCTGTCCGGTTATCGTGAATAAAGCAAAAAAGCAAGCCTGACAAGTTGGTAGTTAGTGGTTAGTCGTTGGAAAACAGGGCGGCCAAGTAAAG
>DULM01000050.1 GCA_012840405.1 Syntrophomonadaceae bacterium
CGCGTTATTTATTTTATGAACCTAAACTCCAAGAGCTTTCCCCTGCTTCTTTACATGTGATTGCAACATACTATCACTGCACTAAGCACCAAATAGCTGAGGGTGCGCATCAACCACCTAACTGTTGTATTGGATGGTTAGTTGGCTGCATTTTATTTTTGTCAAAAGAAATTATCTCTTGATTTTGTTTGCTCAAATGCACAGAGGTTATCCCAGCCCTAATAGAGAATAAAAAGGAGAAGGAATAATCATCGTCGAGGAGGTACCAGCTATGGAAGAGAAAAAATGCCCGCAGTGCCGTACATACATGGAATACCTGGGTGTTAAAGAGTTTCGGACAGGCGGTAAAACCGGAGGATGGCATATATTATTAGGGGATTTTGCGGAATTAAAGGAGCGCATCATGAAGCTGGAAATGTGGGTCTGCAGCCAGTGCAGTCAGGTATTGTTTTATCTGCCTGAAAAAAGCTCATTGAAAAGCAGGAAATAATAAGCTGAAATAGAATCCATAAAGGATTGTTTATTGAGAGCTGATTTTACTGTTGCCATAAACAGTCAAGCAGACCAATACTGAGAAAGGACAAAGCGATGATTGAACTTGTTGGCGTATCTAAGTCTTATGCCAAAGGAAAAGTGAAAGCTGTTGATGATGTCACCCTGTCAGTAAAACCAGGGGAGATCTTCGGTTTTCTCGGGCCAAATGGTGCCGGTAAAACCACAACCATTAAGATGATCGTCGGCCTGCTGCAGCCTGATGCAGGGAGCATCAGTGTTGCGGGTATAGATGTACAAAAAGAACCATTGGCAGCCAAATGCCAGATCGGTTTTGTTCCGGATCAACCTCAGGTATATGACCGATTGACCGGAATTGAATACTTAAATTTCCTGGCAGATGTGTATCAGGTGCCGGAAAAGCTAAGAAAAGAACGCATAGAGCACCTCCTGGATATTTTCAATATAAAAGATGCCATCGGTGATCTTGTACAGAGTTATTCCCACGGTATGAAGCAGAAGCTTGCTTTGACCGGGGCGCTTTTGCACAACCCGCCGGTCTGGATCATGGATGAACCGATGGTGGGGCTTGATCCCCGTTCATCCTTTTTGCTTAAAGATCTGATGGCAGAACACTGCCGCCAGGGTTATACAGTTTTTTTCTCCACCCACATCCTGGAGGTAGCCGAGCGGCTTTGTGACCGGGTGGCTATTATCAACAAGGGAAAAATAATCGCCTGTGGCACACTGGATGATATCAACAAAGATCATGAAAAAGAAACATTAGAAAATATTTTCTTGGAGTTGACAGAATGAAGCCTTTCTTGGCTCTGTTAAAGGTCACCTTTCGTAATTATTTCGGCATTTCAGTAATGAAACAAAAATATCTGGTGGAAAAGAAGGACTTATGGCAGCCCATTGCAGCGGTTGTGGGGATAAGTTTTATCCTGGTCTTTTTCTTTTCTATGTCTATGATGTTTTCTAAAGGGCTCTACTATGTAGGCCAAATACTGGGTGAGCCTGCGCTGGTGCTGGTTATCAGTTTCATTACCACTGCCCTTGTAATTTTTATATTTGATATCGGGACGATGATCAGCGTTTTTTATTTTGGACGGGATAATGAACTGCTGGCAGCACTCCCCCTCAAACCCCTGTATGTACTGGGTGCCAGGTTTTCACTGGTTATGTTCAGCCAGTACCTGGTCCAAATCGTTCTGCTTTTACCCCCGCTGTACATCTTCTTCCAGGGGGAAGGGCTGGGAGCAGTGTATATCTTCCTGGCATCTGTTATATTCCTGGTTTTCCCTGTACTGCCCCTGGTACCGGCAGCTGTATTATCCATTCTTATAATGAGTAAGGCACGCAGTAAACGCATAAAAGACACCTTCACCATCCTGACCTATGTGATCTCACTGGCCCTTGCCATAGGTATCCAGTTTTTTATGCAGTCACTTCCCCAGGGTGAAGAGCTCTCATCTCTGCAAGCGATGCTCCAAACCCATGGAGCTTTGTTATCTGAAGTAGGGAGCAGCTTTCCTCCCGCAATTTGGGCAGCCAAATCACTGGCTATGGCCGGCAGTATCGAGGGTCTCTTCAACCTCGGGCTTTTTCTGGCATTGACTGCAGCCTTGGTGGCTTTGATGCTGGTCCTGGGAAACAAGTATTTCTACCGGGGATTGTTTGCAGGTGAAGAGGTAGCAAAAAAGCATCGTGTCACAAACAACGCTGATAGCTGGAGCAGTTCATCACCGTTCAAAGCCCTGCTACTTCGGGAACACCGGCTTTTCCTCCGCACCCCTGTTTTCCTGATGAATGTCCTCCCGATAGCAGTTATCGTTCCCATTTTTATGTTAATCCCCCTGTTTACTCAGGGTTCGCTGCAGGAGATCAACAGCCTTTATCCTATTCTGAGCAAATACCCCTATCTAAAACTGGGTATAATCGGATTTATGACCTTTATCGCAGGAACCATACCCCTCTCACCATCGGCACTCTCCCGGGAGGGAAAACTGTTCACTCTTTCTCAGTTGATCCCTGTCAGTCCCCGGGAACAAGTAAAAGCCAAGTTCTGGTATACCCTGATCGTAAATTTTGTCTGTACACTCCCTGTTTTCGTTCTGTCAATTATCCTCTTGCATTTAACCTGGCTAGATGCTTTAATGCTGGGTTTACTGAGCCTGTCCGCGGTGGGTGTAATTACAGCCCTTGGCATCCTGATCGATAGTGAACGCCCTTATTTTGACTGGGAGGACCCCCAGCGTGCTGTCAAAAACAATCTGAACGTTCTGTTCGTTATGCTCATCTCTATGATCTTCTTAGCCATCATGGCCGGTATTTGTGTGGGGCTGTACTTGATAGTTCCCTGGTGGTTAGGCTATTCTCTCCTCCTTTTGCTGGTCACATCCATCTCAGCCGTTCTCTATTTTCGCATCCAGTCTATAGCTGAAAGGAAATACCAGCATTACGAATTATAGTGCACTACCTGTAATAAAGGCATGCAACATACCTCCCGAAAGTGTGCCTTTATTGATCCCTTTATACCCTTTTATTCCTCATTTTGCCCCAGCAACCGCTAGACTTTTACTTTTTAATCTCCTTATTCTGAGTGTAACCCCTGAAAAAATTTACGTATAATGCATTTTTTCTTGCAATA
>DULM01000204.1 GCA_012840405.1 Syntrophomonadaceae bacterium
AATGAGGGTATCCTTCATTCCGATGGATCTATATTCTCTAATCAGATCCTGTGTCTTATTTAGGCTGGCGTTTACATCCCCTTTGCCCAGGAACATATCTCTCATGCAGGTATAGAGCTTTCTCATTACACTTCTTTCTTTGACTATACGAGTGCAAACTTCGATTTCCTCCGCTGTTGGATCGCTTAAAGCAGCAAGTTTGCTTGGAGATATTTTGAGCCGATGCTTCAATATTTCAGGTGATACTTTTTCTCCAGCCTCACGAGATTTTTGGATAAACCGATATGCCTGAATCCAATCAGGATCGTTTAAATCGTTTATGGTTATATTAACAGCCTTACCCTGCAAAGCGGCTGATATAAGAATACTCTCAGCCTGTTTATCTGACAGGGATAGTTCTTTTTTCGGCCGTGCCGCTAAATGCATCTTGTTCCTCCTTTTTGTCCTTGTGATTAATTGAAACTTTCTCCTGGAGTTTTAAACCCAGGAATGCTAGGAGGTGATTTATTGACGAGTAAATCCCTAAAATCTCTCAAATACTGCTCATGTTCAGCACTAACCTTTTTGGCTTCCATTACCCTCTTTTTGTGTTCTTCAGGGTATTTTGCTGAGAAATAATCTAATTCTTCAAGTTGAGGTTCCTCACATTGAGACTCAAAACATTGAGACTCAAACTCCTTTTTCTTTTCCCGTGCGACTTTCATGAGGTAAGCAACGGGATTTTTGGGCTTGAACCCTTGTTCAACACGCCTGCTGAAGATGTTTATTGCAGCTTCTGCGGCAGGGTAATCGTATAAATAATACATCCTGCCCGCAACAGCATAGGCTTTTGCCGGAGGGCCATCCCATGCTTCTCTTAAAGAGTCACCTAGTGCTGTAATTAAATCGGCATTGGTTATCTGTGGTGTTACCTCTATTGTTGATATCTCTTGATTTAAATCAGGTTCTTTCTCTACAGGCATATTATTAATACCACCTGTCCCTATGGATAAAGTGTCTTGATTTATGTTAAGTTCCCTTTCTGCAGTTGACTTTTTATTATTAACGCCTGTCTCTGTGGATATTTCCCCCTGTTCAAGAATACTCTCACTCTCTACAGGCATTTGATTATTAATACCGTCGGTTCTTGTAGATAACGTATCTTGAGTTAAGTTAAGTTCCTTTTCTACAGTTGACTTTTTATTATTAACGCCTGTCTCTGTGAATATTTGTTCCTGATTAAGAATACTCTCTTTTTCTGCAGGAATATTATTAAGAGTTTCTTCCTGGGGTAACGTTTTCTGATAAAGATCAGGTTCTTTCTCTACAGGTGGTTTATTATTATTAACGCCTGTCTCTGTGAATAACGCCTCTTGGTTTAATTCAGGCTCCCTTTCTACATGTGCTCTTTTATTATTAATGCCTGGCTCTGAAGATATTGTTTCTTGTTTAAAGACAGTTACATTCTCGACAGGTATTTTTTTATTGAATACGCCTGGTGAAGTGAGATCACTTTCCAGGGTTATTTCAGACGTTTCAATGTTAAAGTTTTGAATATCTGTTTCCTGCTCAGATTTTTGCTGTCCGCGAGTGACTATTGATGAACGAAGTGAATCAATAGTCACTCTATCT
>DULM01000222.1 GCA_012840405.1 Syntrophomonadaceae bacterium
TTCAAGGCAAAGATGGATGGTGAAGACTTTTTGGTTTACATAAATGCCCTGACGGGGGAGGAGGAGCGCATTTTCAAGTTGCTCCATACCCCAGGTGGTACACTGGTGTTGTAGTTTCCTGATCAATTGAGCTGAACCGGCCTTTTCGAGAGGCCGGTTTAGCTTTTAGTTCTGAAGCTGTGCTGCAACCTAACCTTTGCTCTCTTCATAAAATGCCTCACTGAAGAGCTGTCTGGTGTACAGGTGTTTCGGTTTTTCAAAAACTTCGCTGGCATCGCCTTTTTCCACGATTTCACCTTCATGCATCACATAAACCTTATCTGCAACCTTGCGGGCCAGGTGCAGTTCATGTGTGATATAAAGCATGGCAAAACCAAATCTGTTCTGCAGACCTTTCAATTCACGCAGGATATTGGCCTGATTGGATGGGTCCAGCATAGAAGTGATCTCATCGGCGATTACCAATTTGGGATTGGTAACCAGTGCTCTGGCAATGGCAACTCTCTGTCTTTGTCCTCCACTTAGACTGTAACAGTAGCGCTCTAAAAACTCTGGATTAACGGGAAGGCGTACTGCCTCAAGGGCTCTGCAGGCTGCCTCATTCCGCTCCTCTGGGCTGCCCCACTTCATGATATCCAAGGGTTCTTTGACCACATCCAGCACCTTCATTCTGGGGCTGGTGGCAGAAAAGGGGTCCTGGAAAATAATCTGCATACCCTCCATCATCCTGCTGGCCCAGTGGTTTTCCACTTTTTTCCCACGAAAATAAACACTCCCCTCATCAGGGGAAAGGATACCTACCAGGGTGTGGGCCAGGGTTGATTTGCCTGATCCTGATTCACCCACCAGAGCCACAACCTCACCACTTCTGATTTCAATATCTGCTCTTTTAACAGCCTGAATCACCCGGTTTTTGACTTGAAAGCTTTTTTTAATCCCCTCTGCTTTAAGGAAGGTTTCAATCCCTCCTTTGTGGCAGGCCACTTGGCGCTCCAGGGCTACATAGCGCAGTTCTGGCCTGGATTTTCTGCAGTTGTCAGATGATTGACAGCAACGGGGTGCAAAGGGACAGCCTTCATAAATACGCATTTCTTCAGGTGGTTTACCACCGATACCCCAAAGGTCCTTGTATCTGAAAAATTGGGCAGATGCATTAAGCAGCCCTCTGGTATAGCAGTGCATAGGGTTTTTCAGCACATCAGATGTTCTGCCGTATTCAACCACTTGACCGCAGTACATGGTCATCACCTGGGAGGTAAGGCGGGAAATAAATGCCACATCATGGGAGATCAAAATCATAGCAAATCCTATTCTCTTCTGCAGATCCCGCAGTAAATGGTAGATCTCATTTTTGCTGGCGGCATCAAGTGCAGTTGTGGGTTCATCTACAATTAGTAACTCCGGTTCACATACCAAAGCCATTGCCAGCAGCACACGCTGGCGCATCCCACCGGACAGTTGGTGTGGGTAAGCGTTTTTCCAACTCGGGTCAAGGCCGACCATATTTAATACTTTGATAATCCTTTGGTTGCTTTCTTTGGCTGTTAATTTTTCATGAGCCCAAATGGGTTCTTCGAGCTGTTCTGCTATGGTCAAGACAGGATTGAGCACTTCCAAAGAATTTTGAAAAACAATCGCTATTTTTTCCCAGCGGTATTTTCTGAGTTGCTGTTCAGTCAAATCCATAAGATTTACGCCTGAAAAAAGTATTTCACCTTCGGTCCGCACATCTTTCAGTAACCTCATGATGGATAGAGCCAGGGTGGATTTTCCACAGCCTGATTCGCCGATAATACCCAAGCTTTCTCCTTTTCTGATCTGCAGGGATAGATTGGAAACCGCTGTTACAGCTGGGTTAGAAGATGTGTAAGTCACTGACAGTTCTCTGATGTCAAGTAAGGGTTTGTCAGCACTCATGATCGTTCTCCTCTCAATATACATTTATTTTTTCCGCAAGCGGGGGTCAGCGATGCGCTCCAGGTCCCGACTGATAAAAGCCAGGGAAACAACCATCAGCATCAAAAAAAGCCAAGGATAAAACAGCCACCACTTCCAAAAGTCTGTGTAATAAATCCCTTTGAAACTAGTGGCATAGTGAATGGTCAGCCCCCAACTTTTTGATGTGGGATCACCCAGTCCTAGAAAGGACAGACCTGCCTCAGATATTATTGCCCTTCCGGTTAGCCGTATCATCTGTACAGCTATAAGGGGAAAAATTTCCGGTAAAAAATGTTTTCGCATCAAATACCAGGTACCTGCGCCGTATAGTACCGCTGATTTAATATAGGTTTTTTCTTTTAACATCAGGATCTGTGAACGGGCGATCCTGGCTGAAGATACCCAGGAGAAGAGGGCCAAAACAATGATAATATTAGTTAAGCTGGGGCCTAAAAAGGCTGCTAATAAGATCATCACAGGAAAATCGGGTATTACCAGCATGATATCTATCAACCGCATGATGATTTTATCGAGTATGCCGCCAACATATCCGGATATAATTCCAATCAACCCACCACCAAGGCCTGCCAAAAGGGCCGTCCCCAGACCTACAATTATGCTGATTTTTGCTCCGCGGCAAAGTTGTGCCCAGATATCGATCCCCAAGTCATCTGTTCCCAATAAGTGCCCTTCACCTGGCGCCATCAGCGGTGGTCCTGATGGTAGATCGTAAGGGTGAACAGTAATGAGAGGGGCAAAAACAGCTAGTAGTACAAAAAAAGTAACCACTGTTAAACCAAATTTGCCCAGTAAGGTAAAACTTTTAATTGTTGCAGCAATTTTCTGACAATGACCCTTGGCTTTTGCTGTTAGGTTTTTTGGGTCACTGAGAACACCAATTTTTTTGCTTATATTGATCAGATGTGCATTAATTGCCATGGTTTTTCTCCTTTATCTCCTTAACTGCTAACCCGTGGATCAAGTTTTTTGTAAACAAGATCCGCTAAAAAATTAGCCAGTAAAACTAAGATGGTCACTACCAGAAAGATGCCCTGAATGACCGGGTAATCGTGGACCCGTACAGATTGTCTCATCAAAGTTCCTAAACCGGGGTAGGAAAAAACATTTTCTACCAGGATAGCCCCTCCCACCAGGGAACCAAGACTTATGAAAACACGGGTCACGATGGGTAGCAGGGCATTTTTCAAGGCATGGCGAAAAATGATCCGGCTTTGGGAAAGCCCTTTTGCCCAGGCGGTACGCAGATAATCTTTTTCTAATACTGTAGTCATGCTGTTTCTTCCCAGCAAATAGGTACCTCCTAGGTGTGAAATAGTCAAAGCGGTGACAGGTAGAATGGCGTGATGGATGACATCCCATATTCTGCTCCAGCCGCTTTGAAAATCAGCAAAATGGGTTACAGCTCCCGCCAATGGAAACAACCCAAGACCTGCCGCAAAAACAAAGAGCAGAATAAGTCCAATCAAAAAAGACGGAATTTCAGAAAAAAAGATCATGAAAAGGAAAAGTGATTTATCAACCCATTTCTCCCGGTGCCAGGCAGATATACAACCTATTATTGTCCCGATCAATGTGCTAAGCACAACCGCGGAAATCACCATGAACACTGTCCATGGTAACCGGCTGATGATGATCTCGCTCACCGGCTGTTTGTAATAAAGACTAAAGCCGAGGTTTCCTCGCAATAGTTCACCCATATAAACAAAATACTGTTTATGGATAGGCTGGTCCAAGCCGTAGTATTCGAATAAATACTGCCGCTGCTCTTCACTTAAGATGATCTCTTCATCTTCGGCTTCCTGAGAAGATAGAACCAAAAAGGGATCACCTGGAATAAGCCGCGGAAGTAAAAAGTTCAGGGTGATAATAACCCAGATGGTGATAGCGTATTCAATAATTCGCATACGGCTTTTATGTTGCATTTGCTCAAATCTCCTTATTACTGGGTCAGGCTGTTTCAACGTTTTATGCTGGGCTCCTGGGCCTAACCCAAAAATCTTCTTTGAGATATTTGCCGGGACAGTCGACAACTATTGACTGCCCGGCAAAGTGTTTCAGTTTTAATCAATCATCAACAAAGTTGGAACGGCTGTCACTGTGATAAGTATCCAAGCTCCAACCATCGTACACTGATGGCCTGTGAACATTTAATGAATTTTTGTAGTAGAGAGTGAGTTTAGGAACATCATCAGCCACAATTTGCTGCAGTTTAAACATGATTTCCTTCCGTTTTTTCGGATCTTTTTCTTTTTGCTGGGCGATGTATAGTTCATCTACTTCCGTGTTCTGATAGCCGATTGCCTGGGCAGTGGTGGATGTTGCTTTCCCTTCGCTTTTGATGGTTGTTAATTCGGATAGATCTTCACCATTACCGCTGCCGTTGATGCATAGTTCAAAGTCCCCGTCTTTGAATCGAGCATCCCTGGTTTTCATGTCCACTGAATTGATAACTACTTCTATACCCGCTTGAGCCAGATGCTGCTTGATTACCTCTGCTAAACGTGCACTACCATCATCACACAACAGCCGGAAGCTTAAGCGCTCACCTTTGTTGTTTTTCAGGATTCCGTCTGCATCCGCATCTTTATAGCCCAGATTGCTCATAAGTTCTTTGGCTTTATTTGTATTGTGGGTGTATTGAGCTGCTTTGCTATTGTAAAATTCATTATTAGGATGCAGCACTCCCGGGCTTCCTGGTACCGCAGCACCGCGCTCAATTTTGTCCACCAGTTCCTGGCGGTCGATGGCATAGGCAATGGCTTGGCGAAAAGATTTTTCAGCTAGTTCTGGCCGGGCTTTCATATTGAAGTATAAGCGGTAAGCCCAGCTGGTTTCATAGCTTAAAATTTTGTACTCAGGATTATTCTCATAGCGGGATAAAATGTCTGGGGTAACGCTGATTCGGTCGATTTCATTTTGTTCAAAGGCCAGGATTGTCTCCCCAGCCGGGACAAACTTTATTTCTTTGACCCTGGGTTTGCTACCCCAGAAGTCCGGATTGGCTACAAAGTGGTAGGTACCATGTTCTTTACTGTAATCGACCAATTTATAAGGACCGGTGCCTACAGCAGCTTCAGCAGAAGTAAAGTTATTGGGGTCAGTGACACTTTCCCAGATATGTTTGGGGATGATGATCCAGCTGGATGAGTTTGATAGAAAATCAACATTTGCTTCATCAATTTTAATCTTAACAGTCTGATCATCAACTTTCTCCACCTGTTTAATGGAATCAGGACATCCACCGGATACCGGGATATATTGCTTCATATAGTTGTAGGTAAAAACAACGTCTTCTGCTGTAAACGGCTTACCGTCATGCCACTTAGCTTTTGGATTGAGTTTGAATGTGTAAGTCAGGCCATCTTCACTGGATTCCCATTCACTGGCAAGCTTTGGTGCGATTTTACCGCTTGAATCGGTTTTGACCAGTGAATCGAAGATCAGATTCATTTTGCGTGATCCAGGCCCCCGAGGATAGAGCCCATAAGGGGTGGGATAACCCCAATCCCCACCGGCCAGTCTGATCACATCTGCTGTTTTTTTTCTTCGGTTTTACTTGTTTTCGTTGTATTGTCGTTGTTTTTGCTGCAGCCGTAAAAAAGACAGGAAAAGAAGGTCAGCAGCACCAACAGTGAAATAATTTTTATTGAGTGTTTCTTTGGCATTGTTCCACCTCCTGATGAAAGTGATTTTTTACCTGCCATACCATCATCCCTGAGCAACTGTTGATCTCTTGCCGGAAGATGCCCTTATCTGAGTGTTTTGCAATATAATCCTCAATGGTTTTTCTGGCATCTGCTGTTATATCCATGTAGTTTTCAAAAAACGATATGATGCTTTCTGCTGCTTCTTCTACTGGCTGTTCATGTACCCAATGGTGGTTGATAAAGCGCAAATTCGGCCTGTAGCCCATAGAATAGAGCACACCAAAGGGGTAAAGAATATCCACCGGACTGTCTCCCAGATCTTCATGAAAAAACAGCTGCCAGAGTTCTCTGTAGGCTTTTCCCCAACGGCGGCCGGAAAAGCAGCTCAAATAACAATAGCCTCGTGAAGCATTGATCATTTTTTTTCAGAGTTTCCCCGTCCTGTATTCCCGGTGTCATTGATGCAAAGACCAAATCGAACTGCCCAACGAAACCTTCTTCTGAAAGGTCAATATCCTGGCAGGTGCGCTTTATTATTTTGATATTGTCCAGTTGATGCTCTGCTGCCCTTTCCTGAAGGATTTTTGCCATTTCAGAGGCTGGCTCTATAGCTGTAACCTGTTCCACGATATGAGCCATGGGAATGGCAAAAGTCCCTGGACCTGCTCCAATGTCCAGCACCTTAAAACCTTTTTGCAGAGCACCTTCTTGTTCAAGAAATTCCAGCACTTTTTGCCGCCTCTGTTGGCCCTTTTTATCTTTAGCATGTCGTGCAAACCCTTTAGCTCGACGGTTCCAAGTTTCAATCATCTCTTCTTCTGTGCGCTGTCGCCGCTTTCTCATGGGTGATTTATGTTTTGCTTCTTCCCACAGATTGATCCAAAAATCAGTGTTTGTTGTGGGGGACTGCATATTGATCTACCTCCTTTTTGATCGTGAAAAGATTTTAAAAGCTCACCTCCTCACAAACAAAAAGCCATGAAGATCCCTTCCAGCCTTCTGGCGGGAAATAGGAGCTTCATGGCTCTTGTTGTTAGGTGATAATTTATTTGTGATGCTGAACCTTCATGGTTCAGATTATTGAGCAAATAAATATTAACAAAAAGTAAATATATCCAATAAAACAATTTAATTCTAGATAATTTGTAAAATTCCTGCTTTGTTATCAAGAATATGCATAGATGTAAGCTGAACGGTGGGTTGAAAGACTAACCAGCGGGAAGGCAAGTCCTGTGAGATGGATAACGCCGCAGAAAGCTGCTGCGGCGCTACTCTATTCAATTCAAACTCATACTGTTGTGTTACCTGAAGATTACTTGCTATTAAAGACAACAGAGAGCTCAACTGTTATCTCAAGGCATCCTTTTACTTTAAGGAATCCAACACCTTGTTTAATTCTGTTTGCGGTACATCCCCGTAAATCCTCACCCAATAGCCTTGTCCGCTTTTTTCCACATAGCGAGTAGCCATCTGGTGGAGCGCAA
>DULM01000051.1 GCA_012840405.1 Syntrophomonadaceae bacterium
CACATGTACCTGCTATAGATACACCTTACTTAACGGGTTACATGCTCAGGAAGATCGTTAAGATGGTACCTGAGCTGTTATAAAAAAAATTTCGGGGGAGTTCACCTACAAGATCTTGACACAGACTCGCCATGTTCTCTACTTGATTTTTTCTGAATATTGTTATAAAATAACTTAAATGAAAATACAGTAAACGCTGAATTCTCCTGGAGAGAAGCGGGGAAACCACTTATTGGGGTGAATCCACACACTCAGCTTTATACCTAATACCAAATGTTATTCTGACTGTGGTTTTAGGAAACGATAATTATGAGTGTATGGTAGGGTTACCTTTCGACCCGAACCCGTCAGCTAACCTCGCAAGCGTGGGAAGGAAAGCCTTCATGGTCTTGATTTGGTCATGAATCACTACCCTTCAAATGCTTTCCGGGTAGTTTTTTCATTCTTTATGACTCTCCCCATAGTCAGATGGCAGAATCTAACCACTGACTCCAGTAACAGAGTGTATCTATTTTTCTGTTCTCGGCATTAACCCGAAGCACAGTTTTAATAGTCCTTCTCTGTAAACAGGAGAATCTGGCAATATTAATTGTCTGATCTACTTAACTCCTGCGATTACATGCACATTTTATTATCCCATGCCCAAAGCAGGGAGCATTCAGAAGCACAGAAAAGCAACAACTCCAAAGAAAGGACGGTGGAAGTGCATGGCTATCAAGCATGATGAAATTAGTGTTTATCATCCGGAGCATCTTCACCAAAACAATGACGCGGATACCAGAAGGCAGCATGCTCTGAAAAGAGCCTCCGAACTCAAGGGGAAGATTAAAGATTACCTTGCCGTCAAAGACAAAATTTATACAGGCTTTGATTTGGTGGAGAAGTATAATGAAGCTCGCTCCCGTATCTTGAATTACTTCAATGCAAGCGATGAGGACTGGATAGACTGGCGATGGCAGCTGCGCAATAGAATTAGCACAGTTGAGCAGCTATCTCAATTTGTTGATTTAACAAATAAGGAAAAAGAGGAGCTTCATGAAATAAGCGGTCAGCTACGCTGGGCCTTATCCCCTTATTATCTGGCATTGGTGATGTGTGATAAACCCCATGGTGGTGTATGGCTGCAGTCCATTCCTAGCTATCAGGAAATCACTGATACCAACGGTAGTGAGGACCCCATGGCTGAAGGCTGGACTTCCCCCGCTCCCTGTGTAACGAGGCGCTATCCGGATCGCATGATCATCAATGTTACCAACAGGTGTGCAATGTTCTGCCGCCACTGCCAGCGCAGGCGTAATATTGGTAATAGAGATACCAATAAAACTCGCAAAGAATTGGAGGCAGCTCTCCAATATGTAAAAGACAATGAGGAAATTCGCGATGTGCTCGTTACAGGCGGAGATGCCCTGCTCTTAAGCGATAATACATTGGATTGGCTGTTAGGGGAACTGCACAAAATTCCTCATGTGGAGATTAAACGGATCGGAACCCGTACCCCTGTGACCTTGCCTCAGAGGATTACTCCAGAACTGTGTGCTATATTGGAGAAGTATCCACCTCTATATATTAACACCCAGTTCAATCATCCATTGGAAATAACACCTGAGGCTAAAGAAGCCTGTGACAGGTTGGTCAAAGCGGGTGTGGTGTTGGGGAATCAGGCAGTATTGCTGCGTGGTGTAAACAATGACCCCCATATTATGAAAAAACTTAACCAGGAACTGCTGAAACTGAGGGTCAGACCATACTATATTTTCCACGCCAAAAATGTAAAAGGAACCAGCCACTTCATCACATCTATCGATGAAGGACTGGAAATTATGGAGCATTTAAGAGGTTACACCTCTGGGCTGGCTGTTCCAACTTATATCATCAATGCCCCCTACGGTAATGGCAAAACACCGATTGCTCCAAATTATATGTTGGGCAAAAGAGGCAACCAGATTCTGCTCAGGACATGGGAAAATAAAATCATACCCTATGAAACACCATAGTTGTGAGAGTATATAGTAAAACAGCAGACGCAAGGAGATGTCCTTGCGTCTTTTATTTTTTGACGCCATTTATGGTACCAAGCTTGCTTTATTGTCTTATTGAACACCACCGTTTTCTAACGACTAACCACTAACCACCAACTTGCCGGTCCTGCCTTTTTTCCTTATTTAGCAGGTCCGGCAGCGGTTACATAGGGGATCGGGAACATTATCATATCAGGCGCTTTTTCATGGTATTATGAGCCAGGATTTCCAAACTGTCATCAAGTGGATCCAGTGATATCTCTTCCTGAGGCGATAAGGCTTTAAGCAACAAGAGGTCAGCAAAATGAGGGTTTTTGGCCAGCACAGGTCCGTGTAAAAAAGTGCCGAAAGCATTTTTATAGCAGGCACCCTCAGTCCCATCCCTGCTATTGTTCCCTTCACCCTTAATAACCCTGCCTAGGGGTTTCCCCTGCTCACCCAGATAGGTACGCCCAGAATGGTTTTCAAAACCGATCAAAGTAGTAATATCTTTATTCCCTGCCTTCTTCAACTCCTCCTGGAGATCCGCAGTTGCCTCCAGCAGTATATCACCCACCGCCCGGTTAGAGCCCATCTCTGTGTATGCATCAAAAACACCGGCCCCAGCTATCACAGTTCCATCCTCAGCCATGATATAACGACCCAGAAGCTGAAACCCCAGGCCTACAGCCAAAAGAACAGCCCCCTTTTCCACAGCATCGACAATATAGGGCGCTATTTTCTCAAGATTTTTTAAAACCAGGGTCCGGCGGCTGTCTGATCCCCCACCTATAAAAATAAAATCATAGCTGTTAAAATCCCCCTTGTCGCCCAGCATAATCTGATCCACATCCAGCTCTATACCCCGCCACTGAGCTCTGCGTTGAAAAACCAACAGATTCCCCCGGTCACCGTACAGGTTCAAGACATCAGGATAAAGATGGCAGACCCTGAGCCGCATCATTCACCACCGCCTTTCCCATTTTCCGCAGAAGTTTAGCATAGTTGAAAAGGCTTGTATAGGAAGCCAGGATATAATACTGATCCACCTTCTGCAGGCCGAGGACTTCTAAACTCTCCCTGCATCCAGGCTCAATCACTATCTTGCTTGTGACAAGGCCGGCATATTTAAGCCGAACAGCCATCTCAGCAGCCCGCCTGCCGGAACAGACAACCTTGCTGATCATGGATTGGTTCAATTTTTCAAAATCAGCATCCCATAGCCAGGAAACATCCTTCCCATCCCCTGCCAGGTCATTGATGGCAATCAAAAAAGCCTTTTTCCCCTCCTGAGGCAAAATGGTTTTGATCACCTCATTGACCCCTATAGGGTTTTTGATAAGAGCCAGTGTACAGGGACGGCCTTGATAAATAAATTGCTCCAGCCTTCCGGTAGCAGTTGAGTAATCAGGGAGTGATGCTTCGATAATCTGTTGGGGAATACCTATAATCACTGCTGCTGCACTGGCAGCCAGAATATTATAAACATTATAAAAACCCCGCAGTTGGGAATGCAGATCGAGGCTGCCTTTTTGGGGCTCCTGTTCACCGGTGTTTTTATTTTGCAGATACAGGGAGAAATGTAGCAGATCACTATCATCAACATCTAAAGCCACAAAATCAGGTTCCGGTCTTTTGAAAGAGCACTTTGTGCAGCGATAATCGCCTAACTGGCCATAGTGATAGTAATTATAGGCCAGCAACTCTCCACAGTCAGGGCAGAATCCCCCCTCCCGGATCTCATTTTCCTCTACCTCTTTGCAGTCCCTCTCACCTTTTACCCCATAGTACCGGACAGCAGATCTGCCACGCCCCACTGCCACAGCTAAAGGATCATCGGCATTCAGTAAAAGCTCAGTTTCAGGAAGACCATCTATGGTTTTGCGCAGCAGAGTGATGATCTGGTCAAGTTCACTGTAGCGATCAAGCTGGTCACGAAAGTAATTGGTAACAACAATCAGATCAGGTTTGACAGCAGGTAGGATCTTTCCCACACTGCCTTCATCAACCTCCAGCACAACAGTCCGGCTTTGAGCAGTACCTAAAAGGTTACAATCCTTGATCAGTGCCGTCGCCACCCCAGAGATCATGTTGGCTCCTTCTCCATTCCCTACTACAGTTTCTCCTGCCTGCTGGAGATAATAGCTGATCAGATTAGTTGTAGTGGTTTTGCCATTGGTACCGGTTACAGCAATAACTTTCTCATAGGCAGATCCCAAATAAAATAATAATTGCGGACAGAGCTTTAAAGCAACAACTCCGGGCAAAGAGGTGCCTGAGAGCCGGAATAAGCGGCAGAGAAAAGCTGAAAACCGACCAGCATAAAAAGCTAGCCAAAAACGGAAACCCTTATTAATGGAATTTTTATTCACAACTCTTTCCCCCAAAACTATGCTCTTTTTGCTCTTCATTATGGGCTATAACTCATCCTCATTATAACAACTTGTCTATTGACCTAAAACTTTTTCCTGTTGATTTATATCAGTTAATGTGTACCGGCAAGTGATTTTTCAGATCTCCCCTCCTGTGGTAGCCATAAAGAAAGGAAGAATGCAGGGATCGGCAGCAAGCTGATAGCTTTCAGCACTGCCGGAACACCCCACAGATCGGCAGCAGCGCCAAAAGCTAGGCCTCCTAAAGCACCAACCCCAAAGGCAAACCCTAGAATTAACCCAGAGGCAAGGCCAACCCTGTTGGGAATCAACTCCTGAGCATAAACCACAGTGACAGAGAATGTTGAGATCAATACAAATCCGCTCAAAGCAGCGAATACCACTGCCCAGATACCGTTACTAATTAGAAGAAGCCATAATAAAGGTGTTACCAGGGCAAAGGAAAGCACCATAACCCTTTTTCTGCCGATCCGATCAGCTGCCAAACCGCCAAAAATAGTGCCTACAGCCCCAGAGAGGAGAAAAACAGTCAGCAGAAGAGCACCGAAATGCTTGCTACCCTTCAGGTATTCCTCTACATAAAGAGGTATAAAGTTGGTCATTCCAAGGTGTACTAAAGAGCGTAAGATCACGATCATCACTACCAGAAAGAGGGCTAAGATTACGCCCTTTCTCATCCCGCCATCTGCAGGGTTTGCTCCTAAATCTTTTTCAGCATCATGGGTGTTCTTATTTGCCAGTTGTTTTATTGCAGGCAGTGAACTTTTGAGCAGAATCGCTGTAATCACCGAAATAATCAGAAAGATGCCCACACCCCGGCGTCCACCAAGGTCCAGCAGTAAGGCGGCCATGATGGGACCCAGCCCATGCCCAATATTTCCCCCTACAGAGTAAATGGACAACGCTGTGGCCTTTTTTTCCCCACTGATTAAAAAGGACTGTTTGGATGCCTCAGGATGGTAGGCAGCAGCGCCAATACCGTTCACTGCTACAGCAAGAAGAATAAGCAGATAACCGGGAGCGAGACCTACCAAAGCCAACCCCACACCAGCCAGCAAACAGCCAGCAGGTAAAAGCCAAAGAATGGCTTTACGATCACTCCAAATACCAAAAAAGGGCTGGATTACTGAAGAGATCAGATTGGAGACTAAAATAATCACACCGATTGCGGTATAGGAAAGGGAAAACTCCGATTTGATCACCGGAAGCAAAACCGGTATTGCCCCACCTGTCATATCTGTAACCAAATGTCCAAGACTCAATAAAAAAAGAAGACTGAGCTGCTGCACTGACTACTCCTCCCATCCCTACGGGCAAAAATCACTAACGGCTGGTGTTTATATCACAATATTTCCTTTTACTGATCAACATAAGTATCATACGCCATCAAGCAGAAGTATTCAAGGGAAATAAACCAGTTCAATCACTGTTTTTTCCATAGCGGCATATTATATGGTAAACATGGGCTGACCTGGCTAATAAACAAATATAAGGGGGTAGAAACAAGATGACTGAACAGGATTATACCACTGTTGAAAACTCGGCAGATGCATTATCCCATTACCCGGGTATTCCACGGCTCAGACTTGCCACAGCATATATACCGCCGCAGGTGTTCAGGGACATGTTCCCACTTTCGGAGGCCTTGAATAAAGGCACACTTTTTCCAGAGTTATATCGCCCTTACAGGCGCTATCCTATGAAAGGCGAGGTGTAGAAAATGGATAGATCACGTGTATCAATGCTGCGGGAACTTCAGGAGCTTGAGTTTGCACTGGTAGAACTCAACTTATACCTGGATACCCATCCCGATGATGATAAAGCCTTATCAACTTTTAATAACCTGGCAACACACCTTGCAAAGGCCAAAAAGAA
>DULM01000052.1 GCA_012840405.1 Syntrophomonadaceae bacterium
CTCTGGATCATCTAGCCCAGGTTCGATCCCTGGTCCCGCAGCCATTTATTTTGGCCCTATCGTCTAGCGGTCTAGGACACCACCCTCTCAAGGTGGAGACACGGGTTCGAGTCCCGTTAGGGCTACCAGTAGTAAAGTTATCCCCACCGGATGATAAATCCGGTGGGGACTTTTTTGATTTGCTGATCCGATATCTACTTTGGCTAATACCCCCAGGACTGGAGAGCATTCTGACACTTATCCAACGATTCACATTCTCCTGATCAGTTCGTAGATCAGACGGGCGGTGAGCCCCCAAACTGTTTTGGATCCTATCTTGTATACCAGGATACGATGGCTTCTGGAGCCCCAGGGCCGGGAATAGCGGTCTGGTAAACCTAACTTTTTGCTTGGAAACAGGATGCGTTCCTCTCCAGTGCTCTCATCTATGTAACTTGGGTGCACCCGTACTATTGCCCGGTACTCCTCAGGTTCAGCATTCATAAAGTGTGACACCGGAATGGTAAAAACAGACCTTACTTCACTGTGGTTGATTTGCAGTTCATTCAGCTTCTGTAGGTGACAAACCCCCACATAAGCGTCAACGATAGCCCCCATTGAGGTGTAAAGTGTGCCCAGGGCTCCGATTAACTCCAGTTGCTCCTTTTGAATCCCCAGTTCTTCTACTGTCTCCCGAATTGCAGTATCCCTGGTATCTGAGTCCTGTTCCGGATCAAAAACTCCTCCAGGAAAGCAGATCTCTCCACCCTGACGGATTTCCCACTGGCGTTCCTCAAGCAGGAAGTGGTATTCATCATTTATCAAAGCCAGCAGCATCAGCACACCAGTGTTGATGTGGTCCTCCCTGCCCAGAAGATTTGGTTGGTCGGACAGTTTGTGCTGGAGCGTCTTTAATTGTTCTAGCCTCATTTCTGACCCCCTGAACTATATATGAAGACTTGTCTTTTCCGCCTGCCAGTTAAAACAGAGAAGAGTTTATCTTCTCTGCTGAAAAGGTCCCTTTCTGGCGAGGCCAGTTTGTTAGTCTTTGCAAAGATCAGAGGCAGCAGGCACTCCACCTAAGGACCATGCTTGCTCCACAGCTCTGACCACTGCCCTGGCAACACATTCTGCTGCCATAATCCCTATCTGATCAGGGTGTGCCTGTACAGACCCATGGGACAGGGCGAAGATGGTGTCCCCATCATAGCTGGTATGGGCTGGTTTGATGGTACGGGCTATCCCTAAGGAGGCCTGTGCAGCCAGCCGACAGGCCTGTACCTTGCTGAGGGATGCATTGGTAGCCACTACTCCCAGCACTGTGTTGGTGCCTGGGGGGATCTGTCCTGTGCTGCCTCTTAAGATCAGTTCACTGGAATTCAAAAATCCCCGGTTCTGGGGATCTTGCAAACCGGCAATGACCTTCCCGGTAACCGGATCAACAACATCCCCCAAGGCATTGACCACCACCACAGCCCCCACGATCAGATCACCCTGCTTTAAAGACCAGGAACCGAGGCCGCTCTTAGTTGCAGAGCGGGGGCCAAGTATATTCCCGACCATGGCTCCGGTACCGGCTCCCACACAGCCTTCAGGCTGTTCCCCTGCATTGGCTGCTTTGCAGGCATCATATCCCATCTTGGCATCAGGGCGCACATCCTTGTTGCCTATGGAAAGATCAAAAATAATGGCTGCAGGGACAATAGGCACCCTAGCAATGCCGGTGTCAAACCCATATCCCTGTTCCTCGAGATAGCTGACAGCACCACAGGCTGCATCAAGGCCGAAAGCACTTCCTCCGGCCAGTATCACTGCATGTACCTCTTCCACCCGATACCCTGGGCGCAGCAGATCGGTTTCTCTAGTACCGGGAGAGGCGCCTCTGACCTCCACTCCTCCTACAGCTCCTTCAGGGCAAAGCACTGCTGTACAGCCGGTCAGAGCTTCATAATCTGACACATGTCCCATCAGTATTCCTGGAACATCGGTAATATTGCGGTAAAGTTCACTAACAGTCTCTTGCGTAGACACTGTCATCCCTCCTGTTCAAACTGGAACCCATGGAAAGAATAAAAAACAATGGTTATTGGGCTGATTGATGAAAGGGTTCCAGCTTCCTTTCTTTGGTTCAATTATTACATATTTTTTTATATCTTGGTAATAAAAAATAAAATTGCCCAATGATAACAGAGATTCTGATCAAACCTATTGGGGTTTTATTACAGGGGAATGGTTAAGGAGCACCTTTTTTAAAAAATTAGGGAGTAGGGAGGGAGAAGGAGGTGAATCAGTGAAAGAAACAGGGAAGAGATGCTGGGCTCTTATCTGCCCAGCTTAATCTACCGGATTCTGGTTGATGGTCTGAACATGTCTAGCGCTCCCAAGACTATGTGTGCCAGACCAAAACCGGTTATACTGTCCCCGATCCTACCTCCAACAAGCCTGCCCAGGCCTGCAACCATAGCACCAATACCCATGACAGCCTTGCTGGTGGTTGTGGCTTTATTTTTTCTTCTTAACACTGCATTCACCCCCTACTTAAATTATTTCGTATGGTGGGGGTGATTATGCGCAGCTTCTTGTCATTTCAGGAGAAGTCAGTTTTAGATATAATTGCCTTTCCGTTTGAAAAAGGGCAGCAGTATTGCTCCACTGATAAAGCCGCCGATATGTGCCCACCAGGCTACAGCTTCCGCAGGCATACCAGCGGTACTCAGCCCGTTGAGGAGTTGTATGCCGAACCAGATGGGAAGAAAGATGACAGCTGGTATGCGGACAAATGTGATCAGGAAGAAGATGGGCACCAGGGTAAGAATCTTTGCCCTGGGAAATGAGAGAAAATAAGCACCAAGCACACCAGCAATGGCGCCACTGGCACCGATAATGGGAATTTCCGATCCGGGTGTGGAAAGGATGTGAGCGATGCTGCCGGTGATACCCACAAACAGATAAAAGAAAAGATATCTTAAATGCCCCATGCGATCCTCTATATTATCACCAAAAATCCAGAGATAGAGCATATTCCCTAAAAGGTGCAGCCAATTGCCGTGTATAAACATGGCGGTGATAAAAGGGAGCAGTGTTGATTGGAGAGGAGCGCCTGCAGCGAAGTGCTGTGTTACCTGGGCAGGTATCAGACCATAAGTATAAAAGAAAAGGTTTAACTCCTGGTCGGTAAAGGTCAATTGGCGAAAAAAGACCAGGAAGTTGATGGCTATCAGGGTATAATTAACAATAGGAAAAGTGCGTGAACGGGTGCTGTCGCGCAGCGGGATCATTGAATTCCCTCCTAGGTTTGGGAACTACCCAAACCAACAACTTTGCAAAGGGTTTTATTTGCCATTGCTGTTAACATTTTATCAAATTTTAAAAGCAATAAACACTAATTTTGATGGATGTTACTTAGCTTTGTTGCAGAAGGTATCTAGTGATAAAATATGCCCGAAAATGCTATTGTTTATATTGTGTTTTTTTTGGAGGTAACAATGATGAGTGAAATATATACAGCAGGGAATTATGATGTAATTGTTATCGGTGCAGGACATGCCGGCTGTGAAGCTGCTCTGGCAGCAGCAAGGATGGGTTGCAATACACTTCTCGTCACTTTAAACCTTGATTATGTGGCATTGATGCCCTGCAATCCTGCAGTGGGAGGGCCTGGTAAGTCCCATTTGGTGCGGGAGGTTGATGCCCTTGGCGGAGAAATAGGCTTTAATACAGATAAAAGCTTTGTTCAGATGCGGATGCTTAATACAGGAAAGGGCCCTGCGGTGCGTGCCTTGCGTGCCCAGGTTGATAAAGTGATGTACCAACAGGAGATGTTGAAAACACTGCAAAGTACGCCGAACCTACAGCTAAGGCAGGGAAATGTAGAACGGATTATTATATCTGGTGACCGGGTGACCGGTGTTGTGACCGAAACAGGTGCCAACTTCCAGGCAAAGGCGGTTGTGCTGACTACCGGAACCTACCTGCGTGGCAGAATAATAATTGGTGAAGCTGCCTATGACGGGGGTCCCAATGGACAGCTGGCTCCTCAAAAACTGGCGGAGTCACTGTCTGATCTAGGTTTCGAACTGGTACGCTTTAAAACCGGAACACCTCCTAGGGTTGATCGCAAAAGCATCGACTTTTCCAAGTTAATTGAACATCCTGGTGATGAGGAACCTTTGTTTTTTTCCGCACTTTCCAAAAGGGAAAAGAGGCCGCAGCTCTCCTGTTGGCTGACTCATACCAATGAACGCACCCATCAGATTGTGAGGGAGAATCTGCACAGATCTCCTCTCCATACAGGAAAGTTGCGTGGTGTTGGCCCCAGGTACTGTCCATCATTTGAGGACAAGGTTGTGCATTTTCCGGACCGCCGCAGCCATCAGGTTTTTCTGGAGCCTGAGGGATGGTTTACTGATGAATACTATGTCCAGGGGATGTACACCAGTCTACCTGAGGAAATACAGTTAGCTGTACTGCGCACTATCCCCGGTTTGGAACAGGTGCGTATACTCCGTTGCGGTTATGGGATTGAGTATGATGCCCTGGTCCCGGCTCAACTGGAGGCTAGTTTGCAGACTAAAGAAATAAAAGGATTTTTTACAGCCGGGCAAATAAACGGAACCTCAGGCTATGAGGAGGCGGCGGCTCAGGGTATCTTGGCAGGGATTAATGCTGCCCTCTATGTTCAGGAAAAGGAACCATTGGTGCTTAAAAGATCTGAAGCTTATATTGGGGTGTTAATAGATGATCTGATCACCAAAGGTGTGCGCGAACCCTACCGCATTTTAACTTCCCGGGCGGAGTACAGGCTGCTGCTGCGCCAGGATAACGCTGATCTTCGCTTAACAGAGATCGGCAGGAAAGTGGGGCTTGTATCAGATGAGCGCTACCGGATTTATACTGAAAAGGTGGAACAGCTGGAAAGGGAGAGGGCATGGCTGAGGGAAACAAGGATTACACCAACAGCTTTCGTACAGGAATACCTGGAAAAGAAGGGAAGTTCACCACTAAAAGGTGGTATGAAATTGGAGGAACTTCTCAAACGGCCTGAAATAAGCTTTGTTGATCTCCAGAAGCTGACTGGAACTGAGCGGGATGTGCTGCCTGAAGTTGCCGAAGAATTGGAGATTCAAATTAAATATGCCGGCTATCTGCAGAAGCAGGAGGCACACATAGCCCGTATGGAAAAGATGGAAAACAAGCGGATCCCTGAGGGGATTGATTACAATGATCTTCAGGGCCTGTCTCGGGAGGCTCAGGAGAAACTGGAAAAGGTTAAACCCCGCACTCTTGGCCAGGCTTCTCGCATCCCAGGTGTTTCACCTGCAGATATAACAGTTTTATGGTTATACCTGGAACAGCATGGGACAAAAGCTAGGAATTAACGGCGGCGGTTTCTTCTTTCCTTATGGACAATTTCTATCAGAGTGGCGTGATCCTCCAAGTTGTCCAAAATATAGACATTTCCGTCTGCTTTTTCCGCCAGTTCCTTCAGGAACTCCTGGTTGGAGGCAACTCCTATACAGATCAGTTTGGCTCTGGTTTCTTTGATCTTCTCTGCTGCCTTAAGAGCATCCTCTTTTGCATTAATAGTCCACTTCCCTGTGGTAGGGATGCCGTCTGTGATGAGAATCAGCAGTGGATTGCGCACCTGGCGGTTTTTAATCAATTTGACCGTTTGAACAAGCCCATCTGCCAGGGGTGTCAGCCCCTGAGGTTGGAGAGACTTTAATCCAGCCTTGAGACGGGAATAGTTTCTGGTAAAGGGAACAGCCACACGGGCCTGCCGCCCCTGAAAAACCACAACAGCCACCTTGTCCCTGGTTACCAAAAAGAGGTGTTCCACAAGATACCTTAAGGCCTTCATTTTTGGCCCCACCATACTGGCGCTTCCATCCAGAACCAGGCACATATCCACAGGTTGGGTAATCTCCTGTTCATGCACTCTGATATCCTCTCTGGTAATCCGGTAGTAGGGGCGTTTTTCGATAATCTTTTTCTTGGCTGCCTCGATCATGGTTTCCGGAATAGCGATACTCCCCAGCCATGTATCTTTCATCAATGTTGTTGTCTTGCTGACATAACTGTACTGTTTCTGCCTGCTCTTGAGGTGAGTATTGCGAATTGATTTGTACTTGCCCTGGGGCACAGGCAGTTTCCGTATCATACGCCGCAGTTGGGCTTCCAGTTCATTTTTGTGCTGCAGCATAAAATTAAGCAGTTCATGCCCTTCCTTGGTCAGGGTATCAGCAAACCATTCTCTTTTAATGAGGCCGATTTCCGTCATTCCCAAGATCAGCCCCCGCAGATTACCATTTCTGTTGCGCAAGCTGGAGAGGGGCTGTTTGCGGCGGAAGGGACCAGGCTGAAAATTCTGCAGCAGTTCAATCACATCATCCGGCCCGCTTAAGATTGTAGAAAGCGACATGGCCAGATTCCAGAGTTTATACTCTTCTGGGCGCAGTCCAATAAAGGTCAGCGGCTGTGTCTCTTCCCGTTTTTCTACATGAACAATATTCTCTACTTTTCTGATCTCGATCTCTTGTTTGAGCAATTCAGATTCTACAGTATCCACCAGACAGGGGATCAAGGTGTAGTGTGCCGGCAAGAGATCAGTTATCAGAATATGTACATGGTTTTTTTTCTTCCCACCGTCTTCTGTGTCAGTGACCTGTTTTTCCACAGGACTCAACAGTTCTTCCAAACTAATAGAGTTATCCCCAGCGCGGACTGCTATTTGTTTATATAAGCTGCGCAGCAATGATTCTATCTCTTTTCCTTTGAGGCGAAAGTGGAGATAAGCCTTTACTGTTTGAGCAAGTGCTAGAATAAGGGGTCTGCTTTTGACTACTGCTGGTTCGTGGTAGATATCAATATGTATAACCCGGCCGGGGTTTTTCTGCTGTGCCAATGACTGTCCCGCATCTTTGTTGGTCAGGATTCTAATTTCTTCTGGCTGAAAGGGGTTGACGCTGTGTAGGCAATAACTGAC
The DNA here is from genome assembly GCA_012840405.1 of Syntrophomonadaceae bacterium. GTDB lineage: Bacteria > Bacillota > DSM-12270 > Thermacetogeniales > Thermacetogeniaceae > DTU068. The sequence goes on from DULM01000052.1 coordinate 6,965, forward strand.
CACAGTGGATTCACCCAGTATGAATCCCTGTTTTTGCGCTAGGCTTGTTGTTATCTGCTGTTCAATTTCTTCAAGCTGTTCAGCTGTTAGTTTATCTAAAATAAAAATGTCAGACATGTTATCACTGCTCTTGCTTATTGCTTCTCTTTTTTGATTAACTCATCCTCTGGCAGGTCCCGCAAAGACCGGGCTTTTTGCGGTGGAGTATCATCAAGTTGAGACTGGGCTGGCTTTTGCTTAAATAAGCGAGGCAGTCTCACCGTTGGTTCATTTTTGGGGGCACTGCTTCCCACAATTTTGTTGCTATTCACGGTATTCATGATTTCAGTCAGTGTAGCAGAGCTTACCCTGTGATAGAGAGCAAGAGGAAGGACTGTGATAATGTCACTGATCATTACCTGATTTCTTTTGCGCAGCGCGGCGTGAAGCAGTGCAGCTTGTCTTATTGCTTCCAAGGCCCTCAGACTTTCCAGGTTGTAATTGATATAGAGGTTGGCCAGGAAATTAGTCAGATAGTCCGGCATCTTCAGTTCATCCTGGTGAGCAATGCTCTCTAAATTATTTTTGAGTTGTTCCAAACGGTTTCTCTCCTGGGGAGAAAGCTCACGGTCATTTTTTTGTTGGCTGGTTTCATTTGTTTCCAGGATATCTACCACCTCTTCTGGTGTAGAGGGTCTTCCGATCGGGATCACCAGATCAAAACGGTCAGAGAGTTGTCTGCGGATCTCTGCCAGCGGCCCTGGTTCCTCATCGGGATTTGAAGCAGCCCAAACTGATACTGAAACCGGAACCTCCACAATGGGAAGGCCTGTTTCCTCGATTTGGACCCGGCCGGGCTTGGTTCCCATGGCATCCAGCAGAACATCGGTGATCTCAGGAGAGGTATCTGCCAAGCGGTTTATCTCGTCGATGAAGATGATACCTCTGTGTGCCTGAGGGATGATCCCGGGTAAAAGAGCGGCCTCCGGTTGGTTCGGATTGGTAAGTTTGCTTAGATCGATAGTCCCTGCAACTGTTCCGATCTTTGCAGAATGTGATATTTCCAAAAAAGGTACGGTGATTTCTTCTGTGCCTATACTTGCAATTTCCTCTGCTGTCATGTTTTTGTGTTGCGGGCAGTGGGGGGCAGTTGGGTCACAATTATAAAGACACCCCTTAATGCGGGTAATTTTCGGCAGTATCTGTTTCACAGAACGCATAATGGTTGTTTTTCCCGTTCCCCGTAATCCCTCTGCATGTATGTGGAAGGGACTGCCGCGCAGGGTTGAGATAAGTGACATTTCCACCGCCAAGAAAAGAGAATTATTGCCGGTGTGCCGTGTCAGTTGGAGGTAGTTTTTCATTTTCCAGTTCTCCTTTCCCTATAATAATTAATTAATAAAGCGGCTCCTCCAGGAAATTTTGCGGTTTTCAGTAGATGTGGTTATATTTTTACAGTGGGATAAAAAAATGAATAAGATCTCTGCTTCTTTAACATTAATATTATATAGTTAATCATAGGGAAAGCAAACTTTAAAAAAAGGATGTGTATATTATGTCTGGAATTGGACCTCCTTGGAGCCTACAGCCCAGTTTGCAGTTAATGCTGGAAGAAGCTGGTTTAGAGATTGACACATTTCTGGAAGATATAAGCAAAGGAAAAACAGATGATGAAATAGCGCAACAGACGGGTGTATCCAAAGAAGTGATCAGTAATTTAAGAGAACACTTTGAAAAATACGGAATAGATTCTGTTATGGGTCAGGATTAGAGCCATCTAGTTGAAAGGCATTATAGAATAACCTCTCCTGGGGAATATTAAAGGAGAGGTGATAAATATGGTCAATTTTCGTATTCCTCATCCTGATATGAGTCCTTTAGAAATACCGCAGCCCACACCTGCTCCTCTGCATCCAGGTAGTGAACGGCCTGAAATAACGCCACCTGATTCCCCTCCAGAGGAAGAGCCAACAGTTAATACTTAGACAACCTTTGAAACGGGGACACCTACCATGGCGAAAAACAGGAAGGACCGACAGTTAATACTTAGACAGGCTTGACAGGCTGCTGGTATAATTATATTCTGAAGGAAAAGCCAGGATAAGGAGGGCCTGTGATGAGTGCAGAAATTATTACTTTAACAGACCATGATTTTGAAGCACAACTACAGCAGGAACAGTTGCCTGTTCTTGTTGATTTTTGGGCAGCTTGGTGTGGGCCCTGTCGTATGGTTGCACCAGTACTGGAGGAGATCGCTCAGGAAAATGCTGAGCGGTTACGGCTTGGTAAGCTCAATGTAGATGAAAACCCACGGACAGCAGAAAAGTATGGAATTATGAATATTCCGACAATGATCCTGTTCAAAGATGGAAAGGAAATTACCAGAATCATCGGGTTTCGCCCGAAAAGTGAAATCATGCGTTCCTTGGAACCATACTTGGTCTGAACCGGTTGAGTATTCGCAGGGGAGTAATCTAGAGCAAACTGTGAACTGATAAAGAGGGTGTATCTGGTGGACCTGTTTGACTATGCTCAGCAAAGGGAGCTGAAACATGAGGGCCCCCTGGCATATAGAATGAGACCGCAGACCATTGAGGAATTCGTCGGCCAGGACCATCTGGTTGCTCCTGGCCGACTGCTTCATTCAGCACTTAAGGCGGATAACCCCTTCTCTGCGGTTTTTTTTGGCCCTCCTGGCACAGGAAAAACCTCCCTAGCTGGTATTATAGCCCGGGAAACCAATGGTGTTTTTATACAGATTGATGCCACCAGTACAGGTGTCGGAGAACTGCGCAAAATACTACAGGATGCCAGGGATCGACTGAAGCTGTACGACCAGAAAACCATTTTGTTTATCGATGAACTGCACCGTTTTAATAAAGCCCAGCAGGATGTGCTTCTGCCAGCGGTAGAACAGGGAACAGTGATTTTGATCGGAGCAACAACGGAAAATCCCTACTTTTCCATTAATTCTCCTCTTCTTTCCCGAACCCGGGTTCTTCCTTTTTATCCATTGAAATCTGAAGACCTGCATAAGATTTTGGATCGGGCCTTAACGGATAGTGAGCAGGGTTTAGGCAAACTGAAATTGGATGTTGCTCCAGAAGCCAGGGACCACTGGGTGCGTGTTTCAGGGGGAGATGCCCGCATACTGCTTAATGCTCTGGAAGTAGCAGTGCAGTTGACAGAACCCGGGCCGGATGGGGTAATCAGGATCGGTTTGGATGAGGCGGCAGCAGCTGTTCAGCAGGCACCTGTGGTCTATGACCATGATGGTGATCAGCATTATGATGTGATATCTGCCTTTATCAAATCTATGCGCGGTTCTGACCCAGATGCTGTTCTGCACTGGCTGGCTCGTATGCTGAAAGCAGGGGAGGATCCCCGTTTTATCGCCAGAAGGATCGTTATTCATGCTGCAGAAGATGTTGGCCTGGCGGACCCAATGGCCTTGGTGGTTGCTGAGGCAGCAGCACGGGCGGTCGAGCATGTAGGAATGCCTGAAGGAAGGTTGATCCTGGCTGAAGCAGCATTATATGTGGCCTGTGCTCCCAAAAGCAACAGTGTTTATAAAGGGATAGCAAAGGCTATGCAGGATGTGGAGAAAGGGAATATCGGTGTTGTGCCAAACCATCTGAGGGACAGCAGTTACAGCGGTGCGAAAAAACTCGGCCATGGCAAGGGTTATCTCTATCCCCATAACTTTAAAGGCAACTATGTTCAGCAGCAGTATCTTCCTGACCCTCTCATAGGGCGGAAGTATTATGAGCCATCAGAATCCGGCAGGGAAAAACAGATTAAAAGATGGCTCGAATTTTTGCAATCACAAAACAAGAAAGAGTAATAATATATAGAAGCAACTTGAAATTATTGACAGGGGGTAGGAATGATGACTCCAAAGAGGCAGGTCTATCTGGATCATGCAGCAACAACTCCTGTTCACCCGGAAGTATTTCAAGAAATGCGCATTGTTTTGGAAACACATTTTGGCAATCCCTCCAGCCTCCATTTTTACGGCAGGGCAGTTAAGCAGCGCCTGGAAATAGCAAGGGAACGGGTAGCCCGTTTGCTCAATGCCGAACATGAAGAGATTTACTTTACCAGTGGTGGCACTGAGGCCGACAACCTGGCTATTATCGGCACTGCATGGGCACTGCAGGGAAGGGGCAGGCATATCATAACCTCAACTATAGAGCATCATGCAGTCTTGGATACCTGTGAAATGCTGTCCCAAAATGGCTTTGATGTAACATTTCTACCTGTTGATCAGTATGGGATGGTTGATATAGATGAACTGCGGAGAGCCATTCGGCCTGATACTATTTTGATCACAATTATGCATGCCAATAATGAGATCGGCACCATCCAGCCCATAGAGGAGATTGGGAAAATCGCCAAAGAGTATGAAATCCTTTTTCACACTGATGCTGTTCAGACCGCAGGCTATCTGCCAATCAATGTTGATGAGTTGGGTGTTGATTTACTCTCTCTATCTGCCCATAAGATCTACGGGCCAAAAGGAGCAGGAGCCCTTTATGTCAGGGAAGGGACACCCCTTGAGCCCCTTTTGCATGGGGGAGGACAGGAGAGAAATAAGCGCCCGGGGACAGAAAACATCCCTGGTATTGTAGGCCTGGGAAAGGCAGCTGAACTGGCAGCAAAGGAACATGCTGCTGAAAGCAGGAGATACAGGAGATTGTGTGAGAAATTAATCCAGGGTATCAGGGAGCGGATCCCTGGGACCAGGTTAAACGGGCATCCGAAAAAAAGGCTCCCCCATAATGTTAATGTCACTATCGAGGGAACCAAAGGGGAATGCCTGCTCACCGGCCTTGATCAGCGGGGGATCGCTGTTTCAACAGGTTCTGCCTGCAGTTCAGGTTCATCACAGCTGTCACATGTGCTGGAGGCTATTGGCCTTACTCCGGAAAACGGAGCAGGTACCATTAGGATGACTGTGGGGCGCTCTACTACTGAAGGGGATATCGATTATGTCCTGGATAATCTGGTGGAGGTCGTAAATATGTTGAGGAGAGATAACTTAAGCTAATGGTTGCAAAAAGTTATGGTAGGGTTTTTGTGGCTATGAGCGGAGGGGTTGACAGTTCTACTGTCGCCTACCTGCTCAAAAAAGAAGGGTATGATGTTTGTGGCATCACTATGGTAGTTGGGCCTGGCGGAGACCATAGCTTTGACCAGAGCTGTCTGCCGCCTGCTGTTGAAGATGCCCGCAAAGTCGCCAGCTACCTGGGGATCCCTCATTATACCTGTGATTTCAGGGATGTTTTTGAAAAGAATGTGATCGATTACTTTTGTAGAGAATACCTGGAGGGCCGTACCCCAAACCCGTGTGTTATCTGCAATAAAACCATTAAATTTCAAGCACTCTTGCAAAAGGCACGCTCTTTAGGGGCAGAATACTTTGCAACAGGCCATTATGTGCGGGTTGCTTATGATGAAGTGCGCCGCCGCTGGCTTTTAAAAAAAGGGCTTGATCCCAGCAAGGATCAGAGTTATGTGCTTTATAACCTCCGTCAGGAACAACTGCCCCTGCTGAAATTCCCATTGGGAGTGTACAGGAAGGAAGAGGTGAGAGAAATTGCCCTTCAGGTGGGGCTGCCGGTAGCTGAAAAAGAAGAGAGCCAGGAGATTTGTTTTATACCGGACAATGATTACCGCAGCTTTTTAACAGAGCGTTTTCCCAAAGCAGCCCAACCGGGTATTATTTATGATACAAAAGGAAAGCCTGTGGGCAGGCACCGGGGAGTGGCTTTTTATACCATCGGGCAGAGACATGGGCTCAATCTTGCTTTGGGGTATCCGGCTTATGTCGTTAAACTGGACCCGGTGAGCAATGCTGTTATTATAGGGAAGAGAGAGGAATTACTTAGTGGCGGGCTTGTGGCAGGGGATGTGAACTTTATCGCTTTAGCATCACTGGATGGTCCCTACCAGGCACAGGTGAAGATCCGCTATAACTCAAAAGATGTGCCGGCTGTTATTTCCCCTGCTGAGGATGGGGAGGTTCGGGTTGAATTCAAACAACCCCAAAGGGCAGTAACACCGGGTCAGGCGGTGGTGTTTTATGAGGATGATCTAGTGTTGGGAGGAGGCATTATCAAAGGCTCGCTCTAAAACCTTGCACCCTTTGCGGGTGCATTTTTTTTGCCAAAGCGGTAATAATATAAAAACCGCAAGTTCTTAAATAGAGAAGGGGTGTCAGTTGCATAAGGCTCGGGAGATTATTGGACTACCGGTAGTGAGCCTTGACACAGGAGAAGAAATAGGAGTGGTGACTGATCTTTTGTGGAGTCATCCTCAAAAAAAGATAATCTGCTTGGTGGTAGAGGAAAAAAGCGGTTTTAATCACAAACACCAGCTTCCCTTTACCAATATTAACAGCATCGGTAAAGATGCAGTCACTGTGTCAAGTGCTGAGGTTATGGAGGAGGAGAGAGAGCATTTAGATGCCGCAAGCCTAAACCAAAAAGAGGGTGAACTGGTTTTGACCCAAGATGGGGAGAATCTGGGGACACTGAATGATGTAATATTCGATGTCAATGATGGAAAGCTGTTGGGTTATGAACTGTCAACAGGTCTGGTGGGTGATCTGCTGACCGGCAGAATGGTTATGTCTCCGGAAATGGTAGCCACATGGGGAAAGGAAGCAATCATTGCTGGTTGTACCGGCGCAAATAGAGGTGATCAAGGTGCAGTGTCCGATATGCAATGGTAAACAAACCGGTAAGGTAGGCTCAGATCAGTATTACTGCTGGTCCTGCTATGTAGAGTTCAGCACTCGGGGAGATGGAGAGGTCTATGAGATCTGTGAGGATGGAAATTTGATGGCAATCAATGCGGATGAGCTTAAATAGAGTTGTCTTTCAGATATGTACAATTGCTTCAATAAGATTTACAGCAAGGGGTGAGGATCATGGCAAAGCGAAGTTATCTTAGTGGTTTGGTGACGGGAGGATTGCTTGGGGCGGTTTTGGGGGCATTTATTTCATCTCGTCAGGGAAATGATATGAGAAAAGCAGAGGAAATGGGGGAAAGTGCCAGGCGTGTCCTGCGCGGTATATCCAGAGGAATGCTGGAGATGATGCGCC
>DULM01000053.1 GCA_012840405.1 Syntrophomonadaceae bacterium
AGAGAGGGGATCTTTATCAGGGTTCTTCAAGGTGGTCCTGTTAAAGTGAATGATAGTATTGAGGTTATTGGAAACAGCTGATCGAGATGGGGTGAATTGATTGAAAGTCGCTATTCTGACTGCCAGTGATAAAGGAGCAAAGGGTGAACGGGAGGACCGCAGCGCTCAGGTGATTAAAGAGTTAATCACCAAGATAGGCGGTGAGGTGGTTGCCTATGATGTGGTGCCTGATGAAAGAGAAGTAATAGCTGAAAAGCTTATCCAATATACAGATCAAAAGCACGTAGATTTGGTGCTGACAACCGGTGGTACTGGCCTTGGGCCAAGGGATGTAACACCAGAGGCAACCATGGATGTGGTAGAGCGGTTGATACCGGGTATTGCGGAAGCTATGAGACTCAAGGGATTGGAAAAAACACCCCATGCTATGCTGTCCCGGGCTGTTGCCGGAAGCCGGAGAGGCTCTCTGATCATCAATCTCCCGGGTAGTCCCCGGGCTGTGCGGGAAAACTTGGAGGTGGTATTGCCTGCGATACCACATGCATTGGAAATATTACAGGGCCGTGGTGGAGAGTGTGCCAGGTGATTACCTGTTCCTTCTGGTTTAACAATAGATCCTGGGGGAAAGGTGATCTAACCATAGGTCTTTAACTGTGTAATGATTGACCGATTTTTATATGTATAATATAATATGGCAAGGCCTTTTTGTTGAAAGTTATAGGTCGGGGGTTAGAGAGGTATAGTTGTCTTCAGCTATACCTTTTGTTATTTTCTGCTGTTTTCATTGGTTTTAATAGACAATGAAATAGCAGTCTACCTATTATACAATGAAGGTACTATGAATTATGTAAATATAATTATCTGCACAGCAACCTAAACGAAATGTGTAATACGATCTGCTTTGTTTTTCGCTGTTAAAACAGTAGGGGTAAAACTGCAAAGCAGTTTGGATAATAGCTGATCAGTTATCTATTTATATCCATTTACCAAACAAAACAAAAGAGGATGTGAGATGAAAATATGTCAGGTATTGAGTTATCTGCTGTGCAAGCTGTAGCCAAAGAATGGACGGAAAAACTGCAGGCTGCTGGAATTGATATCACTAGCTGCTACCAGTGCGGCAAATGCACTGCCGGATGCCCAATGGCCCAATCAATGGATTATTCACCAAGGCAGATTGTGAGGCTGCTGCAGCTGGGTTTAGCAGATGATGCGCTGCGTTCTCGCACCATCTGGATGTGTGCATCCTGTGAAACCTGTGCCACACGCTGCCCACGGGATGTGGATGTTGCTAAACTGATGGATCTGCTCCGCATAGAGGCGAACCGTACCGGGGTTGCCGCAGTACCGGAAGTCCCTATTTTCCATAAGACTTTTCTGGAATCAGTGGAAAGGTACGGCCGGGTTTATGAGATGGAGTTGATGATGAAGTTCAATATGCGGACTGGAAAGCTTTTTAATAATGTTGATTTGGGACCAAAAATGATGAGTAAAGGAAAGCTGCATTTTATGCCTCCTAAGGCTGATGATGGAGGAGCAGTCAAAAAGCTCTTTGAGAGGGTACGGGAAAGGAAGGGGAACTAAAGTATGAGGATCGCTTATTACCCCGGTTGTTCATTGGACACCACCGGTGTCGAGTTCAGGCTTTCCACAGCTTATTGTGCTAATCAATTAGATCTGGATCTATGGGAAGTGCCTGCTTGGAACTGCTGTGGTGCCAGTTCGGCTCATTCTACAGATCAATTATTGTCCCTGGCTTTACCTGCACGCAATTTGGCCATTGCGGAAAAAGAGGGCCTGGATGTGGCTGTGCCCTGTGCAGCATGTTACAGCAGATTTAAGACTGTAGAGGCCGAAGTACGCCAGGATGAAAAGGTGCAGCAGGATGTAGCCAGGGTTATCGATATGGATTACCGGGCTACCAACAACACCAGATCACTCCTGGAGGTTTTTGTGGATCAAGTAGGCTTGGACAAGATCGAGGCAGCTGTAAAAAAACCGCTGTCAGGCTTAAAGGTTGCCTGCTATTATGGATGCTACCTGGTGCGCCCACCGAAGTTGGGGCATTTTGACCGGGCTGAGGATCCCGAGAGCATGGATCAGCTCATCGCAAAATTAGGGGGTACTCCTGTAGACTGGCCGCATAAAACCGAGTGCTGTGGTGCGGGTATGATCACACTGTCTCCTGAAGATGGTCTGCCCTTAACCTATGAAATACTCCGTGCCGCTCAGCTGTGTGGTGCAGACTGCCTGGCTACAGCCTGCCCCATGTGTTTGATGAACTTGGACCTTCACCAGGAAAGTGTAAACAAAAAATACAAAGCAGATTTCAACCTGCCGGTGTTTTATTTTACCGAATTAATGGCCCTCACTTTTGGTGCTGAACCAAAAGAGATCGGCTTGGATAAGCATTTTGTCAATTCCCTGCCGCTGTTAGCAGGAATCGGCAAGAAAGAAACTGCTTAAAGGGGGTAAGGAGCCTGGTGAAAAGAATAGGTGTTTTTGTTTGCCATTGTGGTTCAAATATCGCCGGTACAGTGGACTGCCACTGGGTTGCAGAAGAAGCAAAAAAGTTTCCCTATGTGGTCTATTCCACTGATTATCAATATGTGTGTTCAGAACCCGGTCAGGATCTGATCAAAGAAATGGTAAAAGAGCATAAGCTGGACCGGATCGTTGTGGCTTCCTGCTCTCCGCGTATGCATGAGGAAACCTTTCGCAAATGTTTCGGAGATGCAGGTGGTAACCCTTATCTGATGGTGATGACCAACCTCAGGGAACAGGTTTCCTGGGTTCATGCCAAGGACAAAGAAGAGGCCACAAAGAAGGCTCTGGACCTGGTCCGGGCTGCAGTATATAAGGTGGCGAGAGTTGTTCCTTTGCAAGAAGATTATATTCCCATTGAAAAGAAGGCCCTGGTCATCGGCGGTGGTATCGCCGGGATGCAGGCTGCTTTAGATATCGCTGATGCAGGCTACAAGGTGACCCTGGTAGAAAGGGATGCAACCATCGGGGGTAGGATGGCCCAACTGGATAAAACCTTCCCTACCCTTGATTGTTCGGCATGAATCAGCACTCCCAAGATGAGTGCTGTGGCACAGCACCCTAATATTACTTTGATGGCATACTCAGAAGTGGAAGAAGTTTCCGGTTATATCGGTAACTTTGATGTGAAAATCCGGCAGAAGGCCAAATATGTAAACCATGACCTCTGCACAGGCTGTGGGATCTGTCTTGAGAAATGCCCGAACAAACGGATCAGCAGTGAGTTTGATGAGGGGATGGGACAGAGGACAGCTATCTACAAGCCCTTTGCCCAAGCGGTACCCAATAAGCCTGTGATCGACCCTGAACACTGCCGGAAACTGACCAAGGGCAAATGCGGTGTTTGCGCAAAGTATTGTCCCCGGGAGGCCATCGATTTTGAGGACAAGGACAAGATCGTTGAGGATCGCTTTGGCGCAGTTGTGGTGGCTACCGGTTTTGATCTATGGGATTGGAAACAGGCATATGGGGAATATGGCTATGGCAAATATCCGGATGTGATCACAAGCCTCCAGTTTGAAAGGTTAGTGAATGCTTCAGGCCCCACGGGAGGTAAAATCTTAAGGCCCTCTGATGGGAAAGAACCGAAAACTGTAGTTTTTATCAAGTGTGTGGGCTCTAGAGATGATACCAAAGGGAAGAAATACTGCTCACGTACCTGCTGTATGTACACAGCTAAACATGCCCATCAGGTGCTGGAAAAGATCGAGGGCGGCCAAGCAATTGTCTTTTACATGGATGTGCGGACACCGGGTAAGGCCTATGATGAGTTTTACCAGAGGACTGTCCATGAAGGAGCCCAGTATCTACGGGGGCGGGTATCCCGCATCTATCAGTTGGGAGATAAACTGGTGGTCTGTGGTGAGGACTCCTTATTAGGGAAGCAGGTGAAGGTAAACGCTGATTTAGTGGTTCTGGCCACCGCCATGGTGCCAAGTAAAGATTCGGATCGAATCGCCCAGCTATTTGGTTTGTCCACTGATGCTGATGGGTGGTTCCAGGAGGCACATCCCAAGCTGAAACCTGTGGAAACCTTTACAGCTGGTGTTTATCTGGCAGGATCCTGCCAGGGTCCCAAGGATATTCCTGATTCAGTGGCCCAGGCAAGTGGCGCGGCAGCAAAAGTAACAGTGCTGTTTTCCAGGGATGAAATGGCTACCAGTCCTTTAATCACAGAAGTGAATGAGCAGGTTTGTTCAGGCTGCGGCCTTTGTGTTTCCATCTGCCCCTATAAGGCAATAGAGCTAAAAACAATTGAGGACAGGCACCGTGGTCCACGTCAGGTAGCTACCATTAACAGCGGTCTCTGCCAAGGCTGTGGAGCCTGTACTGTAACCTGCCGGGCCGGTGCCCTTGATTTGAAAGGCTTTACAAATGAACAACTATTGGCGGAGGTGGATGCCCTGTGTCTGTAAACACCAAGATTGTCGCTTTTTGCTGCAACTGGTGTGCATATGCGGGTGCGGACCTGGCTGGTCTGAACCGCATGCAGTACCCACCGGATGTGCGCATCATCCGGGTACCCTGTTCTGGGCGGATCAACCCACAGTTTGTCTTTAAGGCATTCCAAAAGGGAGCAGATGGGGTACTGGTGGCCGGGTGACACCCCGGCGACTGCTACTATGTTAGTGGCAATTATTTTGCAAGAAGGCGTTTTTCTTTAGTGACCAGGATGATGGAATATATCGGGCTGGATCCGGACCGCTTGATGGTAAAGTGGGTCTCCGGTTCTGAAGCCCAGAAGTTTGTGGATACAGTCGAAGAATTGACAGAAAAGGTCCGGGCATTAGGCCCCAACAGAAAGTTGAGGGAGCACTATGAATGAGATTACCGGCTTGATGCGAAAGAAAGCAAAGGAACTGCTGGAAAAAGGTGTGGTTGAGAGGGTTATCGGCTGGGAGAAAGGCATGTTCTTTTATTCAACAACACCGGTTGTTATTGATAAACCAGAAGAAACGGAAAAACTGGTGTGGGATGATTTTGCCATCAACAACCTGGCCATCTACCTGTTGGATAAGCAGAACAAAGAGAAAAAGGTTGCCCTTTTTGTCAAAGGCTGTGATTCCCGGGGTGTGGTCAGAATGATCCAGGATAAGCAGGTTAAACGGGAAAACCTTTACCTGATCGGTGTTCCCTGCCCGGGGCTGAAGGACCCTAAAACAGCTGTGAGGGGATATTATAAAGATGCCGGTCAGGTACCAAAAGCGAAAAAGTGCCAGGAGTGTCTGCATCCCAACCCTGTACTTTATGATGAAATGCTCGGCTCACCGGTTGAGGAGCCACAGCAAATAGACCGGTTTGCTGAAGTGAGAGAACTGGAGAAAAAATCTACAGATAAAAAGTATGCCTACTGGAAGGAACAGGCGGATAAATGCCTGCGCTGTTTTGCCTGCAGGAATATCTGTCCGGCATGCAGTTGCCCGGAGTGCATATTTGACTGCAGCAAACCGCGCTGGTTGGATAAAGAAGTAAGTACTGTACAGAATCAGTTTTTCCACATGATTCGGATGTGGCATGTGGCTGACCGCTGTATTGAATGTGGTGAGTGTGAACGGGTCTGTCCTGCCGGTTTGCCTCTGATGCAGTTGAACAGGAAGTTGCTCAAGGACATCAATGAACTCTTTGGTCCCTATGAAGCCGGAATGGACCTTGAACAAAGGCCACCACTTACCCAGTACGATACCGGTGACCCCGAAGAGTTTATGTAGGATATGGTGTAAGGAGGTGGTTTTAAGATGAAAGCTGTTCCCAAAGATAAGCTTCCGGCACTGCTGGAGGAGTTGTCTAAGGAGGGGGATTTATATGTACCCTCTCAGGCAGGAGAGATGAGCAGGTTTGTTCCTTGGAAGAGGGATGTCAAGCTTGATTTGGAGCATAATACAACCATGTCTCCTAAAGAACTGCTCTTTCCGCAGACCGAGGTTATATACAACTATAAGTTTGGGGAGGAGAACACTGTGGAACCTCCCTCCCCAGGCAGTGATAAGATCATTCTTTTCGGGGTGCGGCCCTGTGATGTACAGGCTATCAGGTGCCTGGATGAGGTCTTTTTGACTAGGACCTATGTTGACAACTACTACCAGGAAAAAAGGGATCGGTTGATCATCATTTCACTGGGATGCACTGCTGCTGAGGACACCTGCTTTTGCAAAGATATGGGTGTCAATCCAGTGGAGGCCGAAGGCGCAGATATAGTTATTTTCGACCTGGATGGGGAGTATGGTTTTGAAGCAAAGACAGATAAGGGAAAGGAAATAGCAAAAAAGCTGTCTTCATTCTTAGAGGAGACAAATAAAGAGAAGCCCGCAGCTCCCTCCTTTTCACTTGAAGTCAACAGCGAGGGGATTGTTGAAAAACTACAGAAAATGTTTGAACATCCCATCTGGGAAGAGGTTTCCCAGAAGTGCATCTGCTGTGGGACCTGTACTTTTCTCTGTCCCAGTTGTCACTGTTTCGATATTAACAGCAAGAATATAGACGCCACAAAAGGGTTTAAATACCGCACCTGGGATGCCTGTGTGTTCGATGATTATGCCTTGATGGCCGGTGGCCACGATGTAAGGCCCTCTAAAGTGGAGAGGATCCGCAATAGATTTCTCCATAAACTGCAGTTTTTCCAGGAACGCTACGGATTGTTCCTCTGTACCGGGTGTGGGCGCTGCCTGCGTGAATGTCCAGTAGGAACGAATATCGCAGCTTTTATCAACCGGTTGGAGGAGGTGACCGTAGATGGCTAGTGCTGATAAAAACCCGCTTGTGCCGATGCTCGGTACGATCACTAAGATCATTGATGAAACACCTGATGTGAAAACATTTCATGTTACAACAGCCGATGGGAAACCGTTCACACCCAAGCCTGGGCAGTTGGCAATGCTGTCATTGATCCCGGTAGGGGAAGGGATGTTTTCTATCACCTGGCAGGGGGATGACTACCTGGAGTTCAGCATCAAAAAGGTTGGTGTGCTGACCGATGCCCTTCATGATGCAGATGTAGGGACAACTGTCGGTATTAGGGGTCCATACGGAAACAGTTTCCCAGTAGAGATTATGAAAGGGAAGGATCTGCTCTTTATCGGGGGCGGTATCGGACTGGCACCGCTCAGATCCCTGATCAATCACTGTATTGTCAACAGGGATGAGTTCGGTAAGTTGGAAGTGCTCTATGGGGCCAGATCTCCGGCGGACCTGGTGTTTAAATATGACCTTTTCGACAACTGGCCCAAGGTAAGGGATATGGAGGTCTATGTGACCGTTGACCGTGGTGATGATGACTGGAAGGGTAAGGTGGGGTTTGTTCCTGCTTACCTGGAGGAGCTTAAACCCTCACCAGAAGGCAAAGTTGCCATTACCTGCGGTCCTCCCATCATGATCAAATATGTGCTGCAGACCTTAGAGAAACTTGGTTTTAATGAAGATCAGGTGATCACCACACTGGAAATGCGTATGAAGTGCGGTATTGGGAAGTGCGGGCGCTGTAACATCGGCAGCCAGTTCATCTGTTTGGATGGCCCTGTGTTCAGCTTGGCACAGCTCAAAAAACTGCCGCCGGAGTGGTAGTTTTGGTTGAAGTTGATCAATTACAACATACGGGTATGGGGATTTTTCCATACCCGTTTATTATTTGGCTCATTATAAACGGATTCACAGCAATGCTTCCAGGCTAATTCGAACCCTGATGAAACTGCAGAATTGAATCAGCCTTTCCGCAGGTCTCGTCAACTCCCTCAGGGAATTCCTTTGGGAAGTACGAGAACTTTGCTGTGAATCCTAGCTTTATTATTTCCGAAGTAGGGTGCGATATGCATCATTAGGTCAGGGAAATTATGATAAATATTCATCTTATATGTAATTTACAATCTTTTTGGAAATCTTATGGCCAACTTTTAGTTTTATTGTATAATTTGTAGTTTTAGGGGAAAATTTTATTGAGAATTTCTAAGATATATATTATTATTGTAGGTAGTTTATTGGCACTCAATGACATTGAGTGCTAATAATTAATATGACTAAAAGGAGGTGCTAGCTGTGGGCCTCAAGCCTCTGGGAGACAGGGTGTTATTGAAAGTCATTGAAACATTAGAAAAAACCGAAGGAGGCATTTTTCTGCCTGATACCGCCAAGGAAAAACCGCAAAAAGGGGAAGTCGTAGCTGTAGGAAGCGGGAAGGTAACTGCTGATGGGAAAAGGGTTCCGCTTGAAGTTAAAGTAGGAGATAAAGTAATCTTCTCCCGCTATGCCGGTAATGAGGTAAAGGATGGGGAAGAGAAGTACCTCCTGGTCAATGAGCGGGATATTTTAGGAGTAATTGATTAGCATACCAAACCATAATACATAAAAATTTTGAAGCAAAAGGGACAACCCCATAGCTTCTCAAGGAGGTTATAAAATGCCTAAGGAACTGAGTTTTAGCCATGATGCACGCCAGGCAATGGAAAGAGGTGTCAATATCCTGGCTGACACTGTTAAAGTAACTTTAGGGCCCAAGGGGCGGAATGTACTCTTGCAGAAATCCTTTGGCCCACCACAAATCACCAATGATGGAGTAACCATTGCCAAGGATATCGAGTTGGAAGATCCCTGGGAGAATATGGGTGCCCAACTGGTCAAAGAGGTAGCCTCAAAGACCAATGATGTAGCAGGTGATGGGACAACTACAGCCACAGTACTGGCACAGGCAATGATCAGGGAAGGATTAAAAAATGTGACAGCAGGTGCTAACCCGGCATTTCTTAAACGGGGTATGGAGAAGGCTACTCAGGTTGTAGTTGAAGAACTCAAAAAGATGGCCAAGGTAGTGGACAGTAAAGAAGCCATCAAACAGGTTGCCTCCATTTCCGCAGGTGATGAGGAAATTGGGAAATGGGTGGCCGATGCCATGGAGAAAGTGGGCAATGATGGTGTGATCACTGTTGAGGAGTCCAAAACTTTTGGAACTTCTCTGAATGTTGTTGAAGGTATGCAGTATGACCGTGGCTATCTATCCCCTTATATGGTCACAGATGCCAACAGAATGGTGGCTGAACTGCAAGAACCTTATATTTTAGTTGTAGATAAAAAGCTGTCATCGGCTGCAGAATTAGTTCCGGTACTGGAAAAGATTGCCCGCACAGGTAAACCGGTGTTCATCGTAGCTGAAGATATTGAAGGTGAAGCACTGGCTACACTGGTGGTCAACAAATTGAGGGGAACATTAAGCTGTGCCGCTACCAAGGCTCCGGGTTACGGAGACCGCAGGAAAGCCATGATGGAGGATATCGCCATTTTGACCGGCGGAACTGTAATCTCTGAAGAGAAGGGTCTTAAACTGGAGAATATAACCCTTGACATGCTGGGACAGGCCGGCCGAGTCGAGGTAGGAAAAGAAGAAACGGTCATTGTAGAGGGTAAAGGCTCTACTGAAGAGATCGAAAAGAGGATTGTTCAGATCAGGAATCAGTTCGAGGAATCCACAACAGAATACGACCGGGAGAAACTCCAGGAGCGGATGGCCAAATTGTCAGGTGGTGTTGCGGTTATCAAGGTAGGGGCCGCAACAGAAGTAGAGCTGCGGGAAAAGAAATCATGTATTGAAGATGCTTTGGCAGCTACCAGAGCGGCTGTTGAAGAAGGGATTGTTACCGGTGGAGGAGTTGCATTGATCAGAGCGATCCCAGCATTGGAAAAGATAGAACTTGAGGGTGATGAGGCAACAGGTGCAATGATCGTCAAAAAGGCACTGGAGGAACCCCTTAGATTAATTGCGGAAAATGCTGGGTTTGAGGGATCAGTGGTTGTAGAAAAGGTCAAAAAGATGGAAGGCAGCTATGGTTTTAACGCACTGACCGAAAAATATGAGGACCTATTTGCTGCAGGGATTGTGGACCCCGCTAAGGTAACACGTTCAGCTCTGCAAAATGCAGCCAGTATTGCCGGCATGTTCCTCACAACCGAATGTTTAATCGCTGATAAGGTTGAGGAGAAAGAAGACAAAGAAAAAAATAAATAAAAAAATAAATAATCGAAACTGAAGGAAGGCCTGTTAATAATTAGCAGGCCTTTTTCTTTTCCCCTCCCCTGCTGTGGATAAGTCTCATAAAATAATTTCCCTTTGCATAAAATTGTTATGATCTTTTCCATATATTTGGGGGGAATTGTGTGAAAAGGAAAACAGGGATCCGGTGGGCAGGGTTGGTTGTCTTTATTATCCTGCTGGCTGCAGGGGCGGTCTTTTACTATATCAGGTTTTTAAAAGTAGAGCCTGCCCCACTGCTTGAAGAAGTAATGAAAAAGGCATACCAGGCAGAGAGCTACAGGTATAAACTAAACGCTGACCTGGATATGGGTGGTAAGAAAAAAAGCTGGATCAAGGTGCAGGGAGAGTGTGCCTCTGATAATTATCACTTCAAAGGAGAAACCCTTGGGACACCTGTGGAGATCTATCAGATCGGGTTAAAAAGCTATACAAAGGACCCGGTCAGCGGGAAGTGGACTGTTCTGGAGGGGGTGGATCTCACCCAACAACAGCTTTTCATGGCAGAAATTGATCCTTTGAGCAATTTCCGCTTTAAAACAATGGAAGAACCGCGTCTGATAGGGAAGGAAAAAGTTGAGGGTCGTAAATGCTGGGTTTTAGAAGCAAAAGCAGATGTAGAGAGTAAATATATGCAGGCCTGGTGGCAGGATTTTACCTATCGTTTCTGGATCGATAAGGGAAAACATGTGCTTTTACAGGCTCAAGCTACAGCCAAAAGCAAAAACAGCAGTGATACAACCCTCACGATGACCGTGAATTTCAGTGATTATAATAAGAAGATTAAGATTTCACCACCGATCAGATAAGCAGTGGTTGGTTTATACCCCTGCATCAGTTAACTGCAGGCCTTGATTTTGGCTTGGTATAAAAGGGAACCCACCCCTTTTAGGGGTGGGTTGATGTTACTTCATAATCATAACTGAGCTTGCCTTAATCACAGCGTAGGCTTCATCTCCTTCTTTTAGCCCTAGCCTGTTGACAGAATCTGTGGTTATGCTGGAGCATATCTCCTGCCCACCAATATCGAGTATAACCTCTGACGAAATACCATCGGTGTTAATCTTCTTAATACGGCCTCTCAGTTGGTTGCGTGCGCTTAGTTGCATTCTGAATCCCTCCTTTATCCGTATATTATTAAATATTTTTCAAAAATTATGAATATATTACTTATTGCACCATTTGTGAATAAGCTATTTTGGACTGCTGCCCCTTTTTGCTTCCAGATTAATCAGAACACCTCTGTTTTCAGCGGTAGGATAGTGGGTGCATTGGGAAAAGGATAATTAGCAGCTTTTGAAGAAGATAACAAAAAAACATACAAAGGAGAGAAAAAATGAGCAAAGAATGCCTACGTCTGTCTGACAAGGATTTGAGCAGAATTGGCAAGGAACGTATCGAATGGGCCTGGCGAAAGATGCCGGTACTGCAACAGATCAAGGATGATTGGGAGCAGTCACTTCCCCTAAAAGGGATTAAAATCGCTGCCTGCCTCCATATTTCTGCGAAAACAGCCAACCTTGCCCGGGTGCTGAAAAGCGGTGGCGCTGACCTGGCTTTATGTGCTTCTAATCCTTTGAGCACTCAGGATGATATTGCCGCAGCCCTCAATGTGTGCTATGATATTCCGACCTTTGCCAGGAGAGGTGTGGACAATGATACTTATTACAGCCAAATCAATGCGGTATTAGATATAAAGCCTGATCTGACCATTGATGATGGGGCAGACCTGGTGACAACCCTCCATAAAGAAAGGCCTGATCAGGTAAAAAACGTAATTGGGGGCACAGAAGAGACCACCACCGGTGTGATCAGGCTGAAGGCCATGGCCCGGGATAGTGCTCTCAAATATCCTTTAGTGGCAGTTAATGATGCTTTAACCAAACACCTTTTTGATAATAGGTACGGCACAGGACAGTCAACCCTGGATGGCATCTTAAGGGCGACCAATTACCTGATAGCAGGCTCAACCTTTGTTGTTGTAGGTTATGGATGGTGTGGTAGAGGTGTTGCCTCCCGGGCGCGAGGGCTTGGAGCAAGGGTAATTGTTGTTGAGGTGGATCCCTTTAAAGCCTTGGAAGCTGTGATGGATGGTCATGAGGTCACCACCATGAAAGAAGCGGCCAAAAGGGCGGATTTTATTGTAACAGTAACCGGAGACATCCATGTAGTAGGCAAAGAGCATATACCCTATTTAAAAGATGGGGTTATTCTGGCTAATGCCGGTCATTTTAATGTAGAGATCGATATTCCGTTCCTGGCTGAGTTGGCATGCAAGCGCAGGCTTGTGAAAAAAGATGTTGAGGAATTCACCCTAGAAGATGGCCGTCGCATCTATTTACTGGCAGAGGGTAGGTTGGTTAACCTGGCTTGTGGGGAAGGGCATCCGGTTGAGGTGATGGACCTGAGCTTTGCCAATCAGGCCCTCTCTGCAGCCTGGTTGGTGGCTAACCGGGGAAAACTAGAACCTGCTGTTTACCGGGTACCCCAGGAGATCGATGAGCGGGTAGCCAGACTTAAACTGGCAGCTTATGGAA
Source organism: Syntrophomonadaceae bacterium (assembly GCA_012840405.1). Taxonomy (GTDB): domain Bacteria; phylum Bacillota; class DSM-12270; order Thermacetogeniales; family Thermacetogeniaceae; genus DTU068. Next base: position 12,592 of record DULM01000053.1, read on the forward strand.
TAGAGATCGAGGAACTGACTGAGGAACAGAAAGCATATCTGGCCTCCTGGGAGATGGGAACCTGATATCCGGTGTTTTATTAGTATACATTTTTTTTGTAGTATTAGTGGTAAGAGCCATTTTTGTGATATAATATGACTTGATTTTTTTTGAAATAGCTGTTTCTTCTAATAACTTTTATCTTAATGTGGTAATACTAGCTATAACAGAATGGTGGGAGTGTGTTGGAAAGACTTGAAATACTCTTTACAGAAGAGCAACTGCGGTCAAAGGTAAAGGAATTGGCCGAGCAGATTAACCGGGATTATCAAGGAAAAGAACTCCTGGTGGTAGGCATCCTACGGGGTGCTTTTGTCTTTATGGCTGATTTGGTGCGTAACTTAGAGATGCCGGTGATTATAGATTTTGTTGCAGTATCCAGTTATGGGGATGATACTGTTAGTTCCGGTGTTGTCAGGATCCTGAAAGACCTGGATGAAACCATCACCGGCAAGCATGTGCTTTTAGTGGAGGATATCATCGATACTGGCTTAACACTGAAATACCTTTGTAAAACCCTTGAGGCCAGGAAACCTGCCAGCCTCAAGGTTTGTACAATTCTGGACAAGCCCAGCAGGCGCAAGGTAGAATTCACCCCTGATTACAATGGTTTTACTATTCCCGATCACTTTGTTGTTGGTTATGGATTGGATTGTGCTCAGCGCTATCGTAATCTTCCCAGTATCTACATTCTCCATCAGGAATGCCAGGATATAAGCCTGACTAAGGGGGAAGCCGGTTGTGAGTAAACAGAAGGGCAGGGATTGGACACCAGCTGTATTTATCGAAGAACAGATTTCTTCTATCAGAAAAACTGTAGGTAAGAGCAGGGTTGTGGGAGGACTGAGCGGGGGAGTTGATTCCACAGTTGCTGCAACTCTAGTACAGCGGGCAATTGGAGATCAGTTAACCTGTATTTTTGTTGACCATGGACTGCTGAGAAAAGGTGAGCGGGAACAGGTGACAGAGATTCTCCAACAGCTAGGTGTTAATACCATTACTGTAGATGCCAAGGAGCGGTTCCTGAAAAAATTAGCGGGTGTTACAGATCCGGAAAGGAAAAGGAAGATTATTGGCAATGAATTTATCAATGTGTTTCAGGAGGAAGCCGCCCGGCTTGGTGATTTTCAATTTCTGCTGCAGGGTACGATCTACCCGGATGTGATCGAATCTGGAAAAAACGCAGCAGGTGTAGTGAAGAGCCATCATAATGTGGGCGGTCTACCTGAAAATATGAAACTTAAGCTGCTGGAACCGCTCCGAGAGTTGTACAAGGATCAGGTGCGCCTCGTCGGTGAGGAATTGGGCCTGCCCAGAGATGTTATTTGGCGCCAACCCTTTCCTGGACCAGGTTTGGCGGTTCGTGTCTTGGGTGAAGTAACAGAGGAAAAGCTCGCCATGGTGCGGGAAGCTGACTATATCTTAAGGGATGAAATCCAAAAAGCTGGTTTGGATAAGGAGATCTGGCAGTATTTTGCTGTTTTGCTGCCAGTCAGGAGTGTGGGGATCTCAGATGGAGAACGCACTTATGCTCATCCCATTGTCATCCGCGCTGTCAATAGTAAAGATGCCATGACCGCAAAATGGGCACATCTGCCCTATGATCTCCTGGAACAGATAGCCAGCCGCATTGTGCGTGAAGTCTCAGGGGTCAACAGGGTGCTCTATGATATCACCTCAAAACCCCCGGGAACCATTGAGTGGGAGTAGAAATGGTAGTTGGTGGTTAGAAAGTTAGTGTGTGTCAATATAGTCAAAAAGCGTAGGGAACGAACGGCCGGAGATGGTCGAGAGTTATAGATATTTTCTGTTTGGGAGTTAAAAGGATCATTCTTTTGGCACCTGATAGGGAGTGAAAGCATGGAAAAACACAGGGTAGGAATTGTTTTAGGGAGTGATTCTGATTTTCCGGTTATGGAGGAAGCAGCCCGCATTTTGCAGGATTTTGGGGTTTCTTATGAGATGACCATTGCTTCTGCCCATCGCAGCCCGGATCTGGCAACTGAATACGCCCGCAGTGCGGAGGAACGAGGTATTGAGGTGATTATTGCCGGGGCGGGGATGGCTGCCCATCTGCCAGGAGTTCTGGCTGCATACACCTGTCTGCCTGTGATCGGAGTTCCCCTGAAAGGCGGTGCCCTCAATGGCCTGGATTCCCTCTATTCCATAGTTCAGATGCCGCCAGGTGTTCCTGTGGCTACAGTGGCTATTGATGGGGCGCGCAATGCTGCTCTGCTGGCGGTTCAAATGCTGAGCATCAAGGATCCGGAGCTGAGGGAAAAGTTCAGGGCTTACAAAAAAGAACTTGCTGAGAAAACAGCAAAAAAGGCAGAGAAACTAAAAAGGTAGTTAGTGGTTAGTGGTTGGTGTTCGGTGTTTATCCCTGCTAGCGCAGCGACCTGCGAAGGTTGTTAATTGCCCTTGAAGGAGCAGTTAATGACAGCCGAAGCAAATTCCAAAGGAAGCAGTCCCCAACTAGGCAGAACGATTACTTAATAGGAATTTCTAGATAAGAGCTGGTAATGACACCTGATTCAAATTTCAAATTTTGGCATCAGATCTCCGGCATCCTACTTCTAAAATAGATGGCGTCAGAGGAACTGATCGGCTGTCGTGAAAGTATATGGGCGAGTTCAACCGGAGCTTAAGTCGCAAGCGCAGGGGTAAACCGAAGAAAACAATAAACACGCGGCAGAACCGTTAGGTAACAATAAACGAGCCAGGCATCGTTTTTCTGTTTTAAGTCTGATACTATGGAGGTAGATGAAATGTTTGAGGCAGCGGTCTATGTGACATTAAAAAAAGGGATCTTGGATCCCGAGGGAAAAGCGGTAAAGAACAGTCTTAGGTCACTGGGTTATGAGCAGGTTGAAGAGGTAAAATCCGGCAAGTTATTCCTCCTTAAACTAAAAACCCAGGACCGCAAAACTGCTGAAGAAGAGGTGCGCCAGATCTGTGAAAAACTTTTAGTTAATAAGGTATTGGAGGATTACACTTTTGAACTCCGGGAGGTTGGCAGATGAAATTTGGAGTGGTTTTCTTTCCCGGTGCTAATGCTGCTGACTGTTTTTATGTTATCGATCAGGTGATCGGTCATCCTGTTAGTTCTATACAACCGGAGGAACGGGAACTGGTTGGATTTGACTGTGTAATTCTTCCCGGTGGTTTCTCTTATGGTGACTACCTGAGAGCCGGAGCGCTGGCCGGAGCAGCCCCAGTGGTAGAACAGATTGCAGATTTTGCAGAACAGGGGGGGCTTGTTTTAGGGATCGGCAATGGTTTCCAGATTCTCTTAAATGCAGGACTGCTGCCCGGAGCGATGCGAAAAAATGAAAACTTTCGCTTTTGCTGCCGTGATGTCTTTCTCAGGGTAGAGAACAGCAGGACACCTTTTACCAACAGGTACCATCAGGGGGAGGTTATCAAGTACCCAATAGCCCATGGTGAGGGGAATTACTATGTAGATGCAGATGGCCTTGCCCAGTTGGAACAGAACGGGCAGGTTGTCTTCCGCTATTGCAATGAGGATGGAGAGCTTATACCCGCAGCCAACCCTGATGGATCTGTGGGGAATATTGCTGGGATTTGCAATGTGAAAGGGAATGTTTTAGGCCTTATGCCTCACCCGGAACGCTGTTCAGAAGAGATTTTAGGTAATGCCTATGGTCTACGGCTGTTTTTGTCGGTATTGGATTGGTGGGGTATTCACACACAGGAAGGAGTAATGACAGATGAGTGAACAAAAACCTGCCTGGATGGAGATGGGTCTTAGTTCTGAAGAATACGCAAAAATCTGTGAAATTCTCGGGAGAGAGCCCAATTATTTGGAGACCGGACTCTTTGCTGTGCTCTGGTCC
>DULM01000054.1 GCA_012840405.1 Syntrophomonadaceae bacterium
ACAGCCCCGGGTTCTACCCTCCCGGCAAAGGAGGGATCCGCGTCCTCCATACAGTGGGCTGCCAGCTCAGCCGGGTCATAGGTGTTCATATAGCGGGCAGGTATGATCTGGTCCGTATCGATGTCATCACCAAATTTATAAACCCTTCCTTTAATCTGCATCACCCATCACCTCCTCCGGATGAGTGATCATACCGGTAACTGCTGAGGCTGCAGCCACTGCAGGACCGCACAGATAAACCTCGCTCTCCGGGTGTCCCATGCGCCCCACAAAGTTGCGGTTGGTGGTGGAAAGAGCCTTTTCCCCTTTGGCCAAGATTCCCATATGCCCACCCAGGCAGGGGCCGCAGGTGGGTGTGCTGACCACTGTGCCTGCTTCCACAAAGGTTTCCAACAGCCCCTCCCGCAAGGCCTGCAGGTAAACCTCCTGTGTTCCCGGAATAATAATCACCCGCAGCCTGGGGTGCACCTTTCTTCCTTTGAGTATTTTGGCTGCAACACGCAGGTCCTCGATGCGGCCATTGGTACAGGAACCGATGACCACCTGATCCAGCTCTATACCCTGTGCCTCACTCACCGGCCGGGAGTTTTCTGGCAGGTGGGGGAAAGCTACCTGGGGTTCGATCTGGCTGACATCATACTCCTTGACCTCTACATAAGCTGCATCGGGATCACTGTAATAAAAGCGGTAGGGCCTTTTTGCTCTCTTTTCCACATAGGCTTTTGTTTTTTCATCAGGAGCAAGAATCCCGTTTTTCGCTCCCGCTTCAATGGCCATGTTACACATGGTCAGCCTGCCCTCTATTGACAGATCCTGAATAGCCTCCCCGGTGAATTCCATGGCCCTGTAAAGGGCACCATCCACTCCGATATCTCCGATGGTATAGAGGATCAGGTCCTTCCCCCCTACCCAGGGGCGCATTTTACCATGATAGATAAATTTCATGCTCTCCGGTACCTTGAACCAACACTCTCCTAGGGCCATAGCTGCGGCCAGGTCTGTGCTGCCAACACCGGTGGCAAAGGCACCCAGAGCGCCATAGGTGCAGGTGTGGGAATCAGCTCCAATGATCATATCCCCTGGAAGCACCAAACCCTGTTCCGGGAGCAGGCAGTGCTCGATCCCCATTTTCCCCACTTCAAAGTAATTGGTGATACCGTAGCTTCTGGCAAACTCCCTGACACACAATGCCAGTTCCGCAGATTTAATGTCTTTATTGGGTGTAAAGTGATCAGGAACCAAAGCCACCCTGTCAGGATCAAACACCCGATCCAAGCCCAGTTTGGAAAACTCCTTGATCGCCACAGGTGCTGTGACATCATTGGCCAGAACTAGATCCAGCCGGCAGTTGATCAATTCTCCCGGAGAAACCCGGTCCTTCCCGGCATGGGCAGCCAGGATCTTTTCAGTAATGGTCATACTCATAAAGCATCTTCTCCCACTTCTTGGATTACTATATTGACGGCATTCAAATAGGCTTTGACACTCGCCTCTACCACATCTGTGCTGACACCGCGCCCGATGTAATATTTATCCTGATGCCTCACCCGCACTGTGACCTCACCAAGGGCATCTTTCCCCCCGGTGATCGCAGTCAGGTTGTAATCATCTAAGGCAATATGATGCGCTCCCAGTATCTTATCAATGGCATGGAAGGCCGCGTCCACCGGGCCGTCCCCACAGGCGGCCTCCTCAAAGGTCTGCCCATTCCTTTTGAGGCCCACTGTCGCCGTAGGAATAATATTTGTTCCACTGGAAAACTGCAGATAGGCCAATTGATAAAGATCCCCTGAGATGCGGATCTCATTTTTCACCAGGGCCTCTATATCCAGATCAGTGACCTCCTTTTTGCGGTCAGCGATCTCTTTAAAACGAGCAAATGCTTTGTCCAGCTCTTCTTCCTTGAGTGTATAGCCCAACTCCGCCAACCGCTCCCTGAGGGCATGGCGCCCGGAGTGTTTGCCCAGTACGATATTATCCCTGGAGGCGCCGATCAGTTCAGGATTCATGATCTCATAGGTTGTGCGTTCCTTTAATACTCCGTCCTGATGGATCCCTGATTCATGCAGAAAGGCGTTTTTGCCTACCACCGCTTTATTGGGCTGTACTTGAACTCCTGCCAGGGAACTGACCATTCTGCTGGTCCGGTAGATCTCCTGATACCTGATCCCGGTCTTGCGGTTAAAATAATTCTGTTTGGTGTAGAGAGCCATCACGATCTCTTCTAGGGCTGCATTGCCGGCCCTCTCCCCCAAACCGTTGACAGCCACCTCCACCTGATTTGCTCCCGCCTGGATGGCTGCCAGTGAATTGGCTACAGCCAGGCCCAGATCATTGTGGCAGTGGACACTCAACACAACCTGCTCTATCTTTTTGACCCGCTGACGGATCGCGCTGATAAATTCACCAAACTCTGCAGGCACAGCATAGCCCACAGTATCAGGTATATTGATCACTGTTGCTCCTGCCTCAATTGCTGCCTCCAGCACATCACACAGGAAGTTGAGGTCACTGCGGGAAGCATCCTCAGCGGAGAACTCCACATCATCTGTGTATTGTTTGGCGTATTTTACTGCTTCTACTGCCAACTTCAGTACCTCTTCCCTGCTCTTCTTCAGCTTATATTTAAGATGAATATCCGATGTGGCAATAAAGGTATGAATCCGCTTGCGTTCTGCCGGTTTCAAGGCTTCTGCCGCCCGGTCTATATCATCTTTATTGGCTCGGGCAAGTGCACAGATCACCGGCCCCTTTACCTCCCGGGCGATGGTCTGCACAGCATCAAAATCCCCAGGGGAGGCAATAGGAAACCCTGCCTCAATCACATCCACATTAAGTTTGGTTAACTGCCTGGCGATTCCCAATTTTTCCTCAGTATTTAAACTCACTCCAGGAGTCTGCTCACCATCCCGGAGTGTGGTATCAAAGATATAAACTCTCCCTTCCATGCCATCACCTCTTTATACTCTGCTGCCTTCACTCCATCTGCAGCTTTTCTTTTTTATTCCTCCTCATATTTCGGTCCCCGCACCATGGCAATTTTGCCGGTACGCACCAGTTCCAATATACCAAAGGGTTTCAGCGATTTTTCAATCGCCCTAATTTTTCCTTCATCACCTGTACACTCGATGATCAGTGAATTATGTCCGATATCCACAATACGTGCCCTGAATATATCAACGATCTGCATAATTTCGCCCCTGACCTTCGGCTCAGCTTTGACCTTGATCAATACCAACTCCCGGTCAACATGCTCAGCCTCAGAGATATCCCGCACATCGATGACATCCACCAGCTTTTCCAGCTGTTTGACCACCTGTTCGATCACTCGGTCATCCCCATCAACAACAATGGTCATGCGGGAGATTTCAGGGTCATGGGTCTGGCCAACAGCAAGACTCTCAATGTTGTACCCCCGCCTGCTGAACAGACCGGCAACACGGGTCAAAACACCCGGTTGGTTTTCAACTAATACTGCAAGTATATGTCTCATCTTTTACACCCCAATCATCTTTGTTAGTGTTCCTCCCGCAGGAACCATAGGATAGACATTTTCTTCAGGGTCGATAACCATATCTACGATCACCGCTCCTGGGTGATTAAGGGCCTGTTCCAGTACCGGGCCCACCTCCTCAGGTCTCTTTACACGATAACCGGCAATTCCATAAGCATCAGCCAGTTTAACAAAATCAGGCACAGGAATGAGTTTGGTCTGAGAGTATCTCTTATTATGGAAAAGCTCCTGCCACTGCCTCACCATCCCCAAATAACCGTTATTGAGGATGATTATTTTAATCGGCAGCTGTTGCTGGACAATGGTGGCCAGTTCCTGCAGGTTCATCTGGAAGCTGCCATCTCCGGAAATGCTGATAACTAAAGCATCAGGCCGGCCTATTTGAGCTCCCACAGCAGCCGGCAGTCCAAACCCCATAGTTCCCAAACCTCCAGAAGAGATAAAGGTGCGGGGTTTGCTCACCTTATAGTACTGGGCTGCCCACATCTGGTTCTGGCCCACCTCTGTGGTAACAATAGCCTTTTCCCCTGCTAGCTCTCTGAGTTTCTCTATAACATACTGGGGCTTAATTTTATCCCCATCCTGGCAGTAAGTAAGGGGGTGTTCCTTCTTCCAGACAGCGATCTGATCCAGCCATTCTTTTGTCTGGGGTATTTCAACCCGAGACAGCAATTCCTGCAGGACCTGTTTAGCATCCCCATTGAGAATATGGTGGGGCCTGACATTTTTCCCTAATTCAGCTGCATCAATATCAATATGGATTACCTTGGCCTGGGTTGCAAAGGTATCAAGCCTGCCGGTTACCCGGTCGTCAAAACGCGCCCCTACGGCTATCAGCAGATCACTGTGGGATACAGCATAATTGGCATAATAAGTGCCGTGCATCCCCACCATCCCTAAAGATAAAGGATGATCCTCCGGTATAGCCCCTTTTCCCATCAAGGTAGTAGTTACAGGGATCTGAGTCTTTTCGGCAAACTCCTTGAGTTCTTCTGCGGCACCAGAAGCGATGACACCTCCTCCCGCATATATAACAGGTCTCCGGGATAGTCCGATGGTTTTGACCGCTTGATAGATCTGAGCTTCACTGGGTTCAGCAGGCAAGCGGTACCCCCGGAAGGATACCTGTTCAGGGTAATCAAATTCTACCTCAGCTGTCTGTATGTCTTTGGGCAGGTCGATCAAAACCGGTCCGCGCCTCCCTGTGCCTGCCAGTTGGAAGGCAGCCTTTATGGTTGAGGCCAGTTTATTCACATCCCTCACCAGAAAGCTGTGTTTGACAATAGGGAGTGTAATTCCGGTGATATCAGCCTCCTGGAAAGAATCCCTTCCAATGGCAGGGAGTGCAACCTGCCCTGTAAAAATAACCATGGGAATAGAATCCATACAGGCGTTGGCAATACCTGTAACCAAATTGGTGGCGCCAGGCCCAGATGTGGCGATTACCACTCCTGTTTTACCTGTAGCCCGGGCATAGCCGTCAGCTGCATGGGCTGCGGCCTGTTCATGGCGCACCAATACATGTTTGATGGAGGAGTCATACAGTTTGTCATAAATAGGAATAACCGCTCCTCCCGGATAACCGAAGATAACTTCCACACCCTCTTGTTCCAGGGCTTTAATAACAACCTCAGCTCCAGTCATTTTCATGGTTTTCACCTCCCACCGCTTTTCAAAACAGCGCCTTCACTGGCAGATGTAACAAGCTGAGCATAGCGGGCAAGATAACCATGATTGACCTTGGGCTCAGGAGGCTGCCACTCTTTCCTCCTTTTCTCCAACTCCTGGTTATCTACCAGGATATTCAATTTTCGCCCGGGTATGTCAATCTCAATCAGGTCACCTTCCCGGACCAAGGCTATAGGGCCACCTTCAGCTGCTTCAGGGGAAATATGGCCGATGGATGCCCCCCGTGTCGCGCCAGAGAAACGACCATCTGTGATCAGAGCCACTTCCCGGTCAAGCCCCATCCCGGCTACAGCTGATGTAGGTGTCAGCATTTCCCGCATACCGGGCCCCCCTTTGGGACCCTCATATCTGATCACAATCACATCCCCAGGTTTGATTCTTTTATCTAAAATAGCTTTCACTGCCTCTTCTTCACTATCAAAAACCCGAGCAGGCCCTGTATGCTGATACATCTCGGGATCTACAGCAGCCTGTTTGACCACTGCCCCATCTGGCGCCAGGTTGCCCCTTAAAATAGCTAAGCCCCCGGTCTTGCTGTAAGGATCTTCAACTGTACGGATCACTTCAGGCAGTTTGATGGAACTGGACTCTACATTTTCAGAGAGGGTCTTCCCTGTTGCTGTCAAGGTATCCCCTTCTATCAAGCCATGGGACAGCAGCTCCTTGAGCACAGCAGAGACACCTCCTGCAGCATCCAAATCCTGAATATGGGCGCTCCCTGCAGGACTCAGTTTACATAAATGAGGAACCCTGCTGCTGATCTGATCAATGATCTCCAGGTCAAGGCTGACCCCAGCCTCCCTGGCAATAGCCGGGAGATGCAAAACTGTATTCGTAGATCCGCCCAATGCCATATCTAGGGCTAATGCATTGAGAAAGGCCTTTTCAGTCAAAAGGTCACGGGCACAAATACCCCTGCGCAGCAATTCCATCACTTGCCATCCGGCGTTTTTTGCCAGGCGGATTCTGGCAGCACTGACTGCTGGAATTGTGCCATTTCCGGGGAGGGCAATTCCCAGTGCCTCACTAAGGCAGTTCATGGTATTAGCTGTAAACATACCGGAACAAGAGCCACATCCCGGGCAGGCCGCTTCCTCAAGTTCCTCTAATTCTTCCAGTGTGGCTCTTCCTGCCTTAACAGCCCCTACACCCTCAAAAATAGTGTTCAGATCCACATCCCTGCCCTGGAAACGACCAGCAAGCATAGGGCCTCCGCTGATGATCACTGAGGGGAGATTCAGTCGTGCCGCAGCCATCAGCATCCCCGGTACCACCTTGTCACAGTTGGTGATCAAAACCAGTGCATCCAGGGCATGGGCCATCGCCATTACTTCGATAGAATCAGCGATTAGTTCCCTGCTCACCAGGGAATAGCGCATTCCCTCATGGTTCATGGCAATACCGTCACAAACAGCTATCGCCGGGAACTCCAGCGGGGTCCCCCCATTTGCACGTACCCCTGCTTTTACTGCATCAGCGATCTGATTAAGGTGAATGTGTCCTGGCACAAGATCATTTTGCGAGTTGACAATTCCGATAAAAGGGCGGTCCTTCTCCCATTTTGTCAAACCCAATGCATTTAATAAGGACCTGTGGGGTGCTTTTTCCAACCCCTTTTTGATGATCTCACTCTTCATGTGGGTTTACCCCCTCTCCTATGGATTTTTATCTAATAACGGTGTGATCAAGCTGCCCTGGAGTAGCATCGGTTTAACCCCTATTTCAACTCCTAGTCCGCAGGGTAAATCTCGGTACCTTCACTCATCACCAGTTCCCGATATGCTTTCATCAGTTCCTTTGTGATCTTCCCTGGCTTGCCATCCTCACCGATAGTGCGGCCATCCACCTTCACCACTGGGATCATCTCTGCTGCGGTACCGCTTAAGAAACATTCATCTGCCACAAAGATGTCATGCCGCGTAAATACCTTTTCTGCTGTCGGGTAGCCCATCTTTTCAGCAAGCTCCAGAATAGCATTGCGGGTTACCCCCTCCAAAATACCCAGGTAAGAAGGAGATGTGATCAGTTCACCGTTTTTCACAATAAAGATGTTATCCCCTGTACACTCTGTGACATAACCCTCACTATTGAGCAGAATCGCCTCTGAAACTCCTGCCAAGTTGGCCTCGATCTTGGCCAAAACGTTATTCAGGTAATTCAAAGATTTGATGCGTGGATTGACCCCTTCAACTATATTGCGGCGGGTGGGTACGGTCACAACCTCCAGCCCTTTTTCATATAACTCCTCAGGATACAGCTGGACCCCTGCTGCGATGATGTAAACAGTTGGTTTCTTACAATTGCGGGGGTCTAACCCCAGATCCCCTTTCCCTCTGGTGACCACAAGCCTGATATAAGCATCACGCAGATTATTGCGGCGCAGGGTCTCCAAAAGGGCCTCACTCATCTCCTCTTTGGTCATCCCGATATCCAGGAGAATCGATTTTGCTGATTCATAAAGACGGTTAATATGCTCATCAAGGCGGAAAACACGACCATTATAGGCTCGAATGCCCTCAAAAACACCATCTCCATACAGCACACCGTGGTCAAAGACCGAAATTTTTGCTTCTTCTTCATTAACAAATTCACCATTGAGATAAATAATCAATCCCATTTAAAAAGCCCCCTTCTAGTTTTTTTCTAAGTCTCCGGTTTGCTTTGCAAATATATCCCGGCATTAGTATAAAAAGACCCCTCTTTCCCCGACGATATCTGTCAGGGACGAGGGGACCCGCGGTACCACCCTGATTGCTGCCAAGAATTGAAGCAGCCGCTCTCAACCCGTTCATATAACGGACAACGGTTTTGTCCGGCAGCACCTACTAAGCCTTATAGCCTTTCAGATAGCAGTGCTCAGGGATGAGTATTCTTTCTGCTCCCGGTACTGGATTTCAGCCACCCCAGCTCTCTGTGACCTAGGATGCAGCAGAACATGTTCCCGTCATGACTTTTAATCAGTTTCACTTTTATGAATAAATTAGTATGCAACTGATAAAAATATATCTCCAATAAAAATACATTTCCGATAAAAATATATTTCCAACTAGTATAGGGAATAGCATCTTAGCTGTCAACCATTATTTTGATAAAAAATTATTTGCACGGGAAACGGTTAATCCACATATTAAATTCGGTTATTAGCTGTTAGTCATCGATTGTAGGCTCTGTCCAGAAGAAAGAGTTAGTGCCCCAGTATTTAGCAACTTTTTGGGATATTGTTTAGCTTCATCTGTCGTCATTCTTTCATCCTTTAGAACAAGTAAGCAACATTATAATAGCCGCTAAAAGATCGCTACGCTAGCAGGGATAAACGATTTTGAAAAAATGAAACCGCTTATGAGAACCGTAAGTGTTAGCTAGTGATGTGAGATGCAATTCAAAGAACAAAAAAATTTTTTTTGAAGAAGGAATTTCTGGTTAGATAGTGAATATGATAAAAAAGGTCTAAATAGTCAACTTAGGAGGTGGTCCTATTCAACTTACCAGGCAGGGAGAATATGCTATAAGATGCGTTCTGGAGTTAGCAAGAAATTTTGGCAAAAAACATGTGACCACAAAGGATGTGGCTGCCAAACAGGACATACCATCTGCATTTTTAACAAAGGTTCTTAACCCTTTAATTAAAGAAGGAATTATCATCAGCCAGCGGGGATCCGCAGGCGGAATCATGCTTGCCAGGCCACCGGAAGAAATTACGCTCAGAAAGATAATTGAAACTGTAGAAGGGCCCTTTTACCTCAACCAATGCTTGAGTGAAGCAGGAAGTTGCACACGAAAACCCCACTGCAAAGTTCACCAGGTTTGGATCAAAGCACAGGATGCCCTGCTGGAGGAACTGGAAGTAACGCTGGATAAATTGATTTAAGATGTCGGGTAAAGAAGAAATCCGGAAAAAAATTGAACAACAAAAGGAGGTTTTGGTTAATGGACCTGATCAATGAAAACAAAATAGGTCTGACCAAGGGTACCCCTTGGAAGAAGATGTACAGATGGAATTTCGGGGAGAGACTATAGAAGTCGGCCTCTATCTTGCGATGGCCCGTCAAGCTCAAAGAGAGGGATTACCGGAGGTTGCTGAAGTTTTAAAGACTATCGCTTTTAAAGAGGCAGCACATGCTGCTAGGTTCGCCGAACTCAACGGAAGAATTTCTACATCAACCAAGTAAAATATTGAGAAAATGCTCAAAGGTGAAATCGAAGCCAACAACGGCAAAAAAGAAGCAGCCAAAAAGGCAAAAGAAGCAGGTTTCGATGAAGCACATGATGCATTGGATGAGTCCTCTTGAGATGAGGCACGCCATGCCAGAGCATTACAGGGACTGCTGGACAGGTATTTTAAATAAAGTAAACAGATGCTGAGGGGCATGTTGCCCCTTACTTTTTTTCGCCTACTATAGTTAGTATTCGTTCAAGAACCTCTTTTCTACACCTTTCTACCCCATCAAAATCCATTGCCTCCAGGTAATGCTTTTCCAGTTCCTCATAAAACTGTCTGGCCTTTTTGAGATAGGAAAGGCCTCTTTCGAGGCAGTTGTCAAACAGTTCTCCGGCCTCCCGCAGTTCCTGCTCATATTCCATAAGAACTCCATCATCCAAACAGTCCTTGCAGTTAATAGTTTCACTGTATTTCAAATTGGGAAGGGATTCTGGGACAAAATTGAGCTCTTTAAAAACATTGAGCACCGCAGTTTTGCGCTGCGGCAGCACTACCAAATCGATCAGTGTTGGATCAAAGGCGCAATGGTATACCTCTACTGTCAACCCTGAACGGTAAGCGAATTCCGCCACCTCTTTTAATATTTCCTCTTTTCCCGATCCTGGTTCACCTTCAATCAAATAAAGAAAAGTAAGATTATCCAGTAGTGTGGGAAGATGATGGACAATCCCCTGTGGGGTCAGAGCAGAAGCAAAAAGATGCCTTTCCCGGGGAACCCCCTCCCCCCAGATCAACTCCTGTCCGAAGATCTGCCTTAACAGGTTACCAATTAGGCGGTGAAAGCACTGGTAGTCCAGGGCTTTATCCCGGTAGACTTTCTCCTCTTCCCTGGCCATCCTTGCCATTTTCAGGCTGCTGTAAGCTGTGGCAAAACACTGGGTCACCCGCTTTTTTAAAGAGATGATTTCTTCTTTATGAAGCACCAGTTTTTCCTGATCCCAGTAGTCGCCCAAATTAATGATCTCATCTACTGCACCTGGATAAAGGGGATCAGTCACATGAGGTGCTGTGCCATCGATAATAGCTACCCCGTAGGCGGGCAGCACAAGCCCATCGAGAGAGTTGAAGTCAGATGAACACCAGTGGTATTCCAGGTCAATTCCTTTGTCCTGCAACTCTTTTCCGATCCGCTTCATAAAGGTCGACTTGCCGGTTCCCGGGCCTCCTTTGAGCAAAAAGACACGTTTGGCGTCATCACCGATAATATAATCATAAAATGAGTAAAAGCCCAGACTGGTATTCCCTCCAGGAAAAACCATCTTTACCCTGCCCTCTGGCATATTCAAACCCCCTTGTTTGGAAAAACTGCTTTGGCAGTAGAAAGAGAAAAGGCGCCACAGAGGACGCCTGCTGCCTCTATTCAATTTTACACAACAAATAAAGCAATTATGCAAAAGCAATTTAGAGGTGCCTCAATGCCTCTGCAGGGCTTAAAGATGCCGCCCTGCTGGCAGGGTAAAGCCCAAAAAAGATACCGATAACTACGGAAAAACCCATAGCCAGCAGTACAGTCCAAACTGAGATTAAGGGCGGCCAGTGTGCTGCCAGAGCGATAGCAAAGGCACCGCCGATACCAACCACCATACCGAAAAAACCGCCCAACAGACAAAGAGCAACAGCCTCACCCAAAAACTGCTGCATAATGTCCCGTCTGCGGGCACCCAGTGCTTTTAAGAGCCCGATTTCCCGGGTCCTTTCGGTAACCGCCACCAGCATAATATTCATCACACCCACACCACCTACTAAGAGAGCAATCCCTGCCACAGCACCGATAACGGTGGTCAGAATGGAGGTCACTTTACCCACCATTTCCAGTTGCTCCTCTAAAGTTGTGCCCACATAGTGCTTGGACACACTGGAGTGCCTGCTTTCCAGTATCTTGATGCTGTCAGAAATGGCCTGGGGCAGCGCTTCCTCAGACACCGCAGTGCCGCAGAGTTGGTTGATCACCCGAGTATTCAGCATATCCTGGACTTGGGTGATAGGTGAATAAAGGGTCCTGACATTAAAGGTATCCATCATTGATGATGGGATTTTCTCCAGGACTCCCACCACAGTAAGTGGTGTATCCTGTACAAAGATCTTTTTTCCCAGAGGGTCATCTTTAGGGAACAGGTCCTCAGCAAGGCCGGCATCGATCACCACCACCCGGGAGTGGGAGGTCACATCCAAATCAGTAATAAAACGCCCCTTTTCTAAAGATAGGTTCATAATATGGATCAAATCAGGATTTGTGCCGTAAAGGGAAGCCATGATGGTCTTTTGATCGCTGTTGGGCAGCCGAACATCCACCATCGGCCCAAGAGTAATAGGGGCCATCTTGTCCACTGCTGGAGATAATTCTTTAATAATTGTGGGATCCTCAATGCTGAAAGTATTGGAATCAGCTGTTTCCCCCCGCATATAATCGGGGCTGATATCAAAGTACAGGCTGCTGCCCATCTTCTCAATCTCAGAGATGATCACAGCCTGCCCTCCCTGTCCCACTGCAACAACAGCAATTACACCGGCAATTCCGATAGCAATACCGATCGTTGTGAGCACAGCCCGCATGCGGTGAGCGCGCAGATTTTCCCAAACTATTTGTATTAGATCAGCGAAGTTCATCCTTTGCCTCCTCCCGCACAATCTTCCCATCCCGGAAATGGATTACCCGCCTGGCATATGCGGCAATGTCCGGTTCATGGGTCACCATAACAATGGTTCTACCGGTCCGGTGCATCTGTTGAAAGATCTCCATAATCTCCAAACTGGCCTTAGTATCCAAATTGCCTGTAGGCTCATCAGCAAAAATAACCAGCGGGTTATTGGCCAAGGCCCTGGCGATAGCCACCCGCTGCTGTTCACCACCCGATAGTTCTGCTGGTTTATGGGTTAACCGGTGTCCCAATCCCACCTGCTCCAACAGCTCTTGCGCCCGTTTACGCCGTTCATCGCCAGGTACACCTGCATAGATAAGGGGCATTTCCACATTACGCAAAACATTATGCCTAGGCAATAGGTTGAAGCTCTGAAAAACAAAACCCAACTTTTTGTTGCGCAGGTCCGCTAGTTCATCATCCTCTAGTGAGTTGACATCCCTGCCATCTAGATAGTATTCACCAGAAGAGGGGCGCTCCAAACACCCTAAAATACTCAAAAAAGTGGATTTACCGCTGCCGGAGGGACCCATAATGGCCACAAAATCTCCCTCGGGAATCTCCAGATCGACCCCTCGCAGTGCATGTACAGCAGCATCTCCGCTTCCATACACCTTGGTCAGTCCGCTGACCCTGATCACTTGGCTCCACCGCCAGTTAGGCGCACCTTCTGCCCATCTTTAATGTCTTTGGGTTCCAGTATCACCTTGGTGTTTGCTTTGATTCCCTCTTTTATCTCAGTGTATAGTTCATTGCTGTGGCCTGTTTGAACTGTTACCTTTTTTGCGGTCCCATTATCCACCACAAAAACAGATTTTGTTTCACCCTCTTCTGTGATCGCTTCATTGGGGATCAAGAGAGACTGGCGGGGTTTCACCCGGTAAATAACCACATCCACTGTAGCACCAGGCTTGAGGGCCGCCCCATCATCTATAGTTATGTAAACTTTAATATAGGTTTCTGTTTGGCCCATTTCCGGAGCGCTTACCACAGGGGCAATCCGGTCCACTTTGCCCTTAACCACCTGTTCAGGCGCACCCGCCCAGCGCACCTCTACCTCCTGCCCTGCCTTAACACCATTGATATCCTGTTCGCTTAGATTAGCAACAACTTGTAGTTGATCCGGCTTACCAACGGTTATCAGGGGCATACCCGGCTGGACATAACTCCCGTTTTTTGCCGTGATCTGAAGCACAACACCATCTATAGGCGACTTAATCTTTCCCTTTTCAACAGCGGAGCGCGCCGCATTAACAGCTGATTTGGCCTGCTCCACCTGAAACTCCAGAGTTGAAGTATCCATACCCTTTGCTTGCATTTCTACTGCATTTTTTGCTTGTTCTGCCGCAGCAACTGCCTGCTGTGCCTCAAGTAACTCTTCCTGCCCTGCCTTTCCTTCCTGAATCAGTGCCTTGACAGCCTCCAATCGCTGTTGTGCTAATGCCAGATTTCTTTCAGCTTCTTTTTTAGCAGCAGCGATCTCCTGACTGGCCTTTTTGGCATTAGCCAGAGCCTTTTCAGCAGCATCCAAATTGTCCTCTGCGTTCTTTAACTGCTCTTTTTGCTCAGAGACATCCAGTTCAGCCAAAACCTGTCCCTTTGTAACCTGGTCACCCTCCTGCACCTTTAAGGTCAGCTTGGAAGGAAATGAAGCAGCCAGATCTACCGAGTCAACCACTTCAACCTTTCCGGTAGCTAAGACCTTATCCTCATACTCCATGGTCTTGGCTTCGGCGGTTTTAACCTCTACCACCGACTCACTGCTGCTTTTAATCACCGCTCCGATAATAACTGCAACGATCAATGCAAGGCCTAATAATACTGCGATTTTTTTCTTCAACAAAATCCTCCTTCCTCAGCCTCTAGTAGAGAGCAGATGCCTAGTTTCCAAGTGCACCTAATATTAAGGCATATATCAGCCAAAGTACAAACAAAAAGATTATAGCACCATTTGGCTGCTTATCTTTCATCACAGCAGCAGCTCCGATCCCATACAGGATTAAACTCCACCAGGTAAAGGGGCTGCAGGCCGAAAGAAAAGAATATAAAAAGCCGGATTGGTTTGGGGCAAACACGGCAAGGGTGAGATTTACCTTAGCAATATTTTCCACAGCTGTAAACATAATCAGGATATTTGTGATCACCGCCCCGAGTACCATCGGAGCGTATCCATAAATACCAACAGCGTACAAACTTCCAAA
>DULM01000055.1 GCA_012840405.1 Syntrophomonadaceae bacterium
AGCAGAGAAGATCACACAAGGCGCCAGCGTGTACCCCGTGGGGTGTCTTCTAAAATAATCCCTATTTTTTTCAGGGCATCCCGCAACTGATCAGCCAACTGGTAATCCTTCCTGCCTCTGGCTTCATTGCGAAGTGAGATCAACAGATCCAACAGTTCTGATGAATTATCGGGAAGCTCCCCAGGCAGCAGATCCTGCACTTGCTCCCGAACAGCATTAATTATCTCCTGGAGCATCTCTTTGTACTCAGGCCATAATTCCCTTTTTTCCCCGGGCAGCAGCCCCAAAATATCCATCAGGGTCTGGTAATAGCGGCGGGCTAATACCAGTACGTGAATAGCCGCAGGTGTAGGAACAAATGCCCGGTCATTGATATAACTATTGATTTCCCGTCCCATATTGTAGAGGGCAGCAAATGCCAGAGCTGTATTGAAGTCATCATCCATAGCTTCTTCAAATTCAGCAACACAAGCTGCTATCCGGTCCCGAAATTCCTCTGCCTCTTTGGAAAGCCTACCCACTGCACTATCTTCCCGGTCCCCAATCGTATCATCCAGCAGTTCTAAGGTATTAGCCAAACGGTTATAGCCTTTACGGGCTGTCTTCAAACTTTCCGGACTGAAATCAAGTGGGCTTCTGTAATGGGTAGAAAGGAGGAAATAGCGCAGAATTTCAGGTGCCCACTCCTGCAGCAGGTCCCTTACAATAAAAAAGTTTCCCAAAGATTTGGACATCTTTTCTTGGTCAACAGTTACAAAGCCGTTGTGAATCCAATAGCGGGCAAAGGGCGCAGAAC
Organism: Syntrophomonadaceae bacterium; assembly: GCA_012840405.1. Classification (GTDB taxonomy): domain Bacteria; phylum Bacillota; class DSM-12270; order Thermacetogeniales; family Thermacetogeniaceae; genus DTU068. Next base: position 797 of record DULM01000055.1, read on the forward strand.
CGGTATAAGCCTCCGCCTGGGCGATTTCATTTTCATGGTGGGGAAAAATGAGATCGCTGCCGCCACCATGGATATCAAAGCCATCACCCAGATATTTGAGGGACATCACCGAACATTCCAAATGCCAGCCTGGGCGTCCTGGCCCCCAGGGACTATCCCAATATGGTTCTCCAGCTTTCGCTGCTTTCCACAGCACAAAATCCAGTGGGTCCTGTTTGCGCTCATCTACCTCCACCCTGGCTCCGGAGAGCATCTCCTCCGGTGTACGGCCGGATAGTTTTCCGTAATCCTTAAATTTCCTCACAGAGAAATAGACATCCCCACCTACCTGATAGGCAAAGCCCTTTTCAACAAGCACCTTGACCATCTGGATCATATCATCGATGTGCTCAGTGGCTCTGGGGTGGATATCTGCCCTCTTAACCCTGAGGGCATCTGCATCCCGAAAATACTCCTTGATGTACCTCTCTGCCAGTTCCAAGGGATCCATGCCCTCCTCATGGGCTCGCTTGATGATCTTGTCATCAATATCTGTAAAGTTCTGAACATATGTAACGCGATATCCCTTGTACTCCAAATACCGTCTGATTGTATCAAAAACCACCAGCGCCCGGGCATTTCCCAGGTGAATAAAGTTATAGGTGGTGGGGCCACACACATACATCCTCACCTGTTGTTCTTCCGCCGGAACCAGTTCTTCCTTTTTCTTAGACAATGTGTTGTACACTTTTAGGGCCATCGATCTTCTCCTCCAATTGCTCTATTTGTTTTTCTAGCTGAATAATCCTTTCCTGCAGAGCAACAATCATATCACCAACAGGGTCCGGCAGAATATTGTGCCTGAGGTCTATAGCATCTGCTTCTACATCCTGGACCCTGCGTCCGTTTCGTTTCACAACCTTCCCAGGTACACCCACAACTGTGCAGTTGTCGGGCACATCCCGCAGGACAACTGAGCCAGCACCGATTTTTACATTATCACCTATTTTGAGGGACCCTAATACCTTTGCTCCAGCACTGACCACCACATTATTACCCAATGTGGGATGGCGCTTGCCCTTCTCTTTTCCGGTACCGCCCAGTGTCACTCCCTGATAGATGGTCACATTATCACCTATCTCTGTGGTCTCCCCGATCACCACTCCCATACCATGGTCAATAAAGAAACCCTCACCGATTTTAGCCCCTGGATGGATCTCTATTCCTGTTATAAATCTGTTAAATTGAGAGATCAACCTGGGCAGGAAAACAAAACCCCGTTGATAGAACCAGTGAGCGAATCTATGCAGTAAGATGGCGTGGAAACCAGGGTAACAGAAGATTACCTCCAGAATGTTTTTTGCTGCGGGATCTCGTTCAAATACAACCTGAATATCCCGTTTAATTCTTCTGAAAAAACCCATAGTTATCCCCTCCATTATTTCGCATATATACAAAAAAAACCTTTCGCCTTTAGAGACGAAAGGATTTCCTCCGTGGTTCCACTCTACTTCAGGTATGATACCCCTCAAATGGATATATAACGGCTTCCACCGTTGGTGTCTACTGCTATATTCGACACCACGACTCCCGGGCGCACTTTCACCGCAGCTCCACCAGAACCGCTTTCAGCCGGTGACGGTTCCTCTCTTTTGCTTCGCTATCAGCTACTCTTCCCGTTCTTTGTCTTTCAAGTCATTCAATTGTGGCACTATTATACTGAATAGACTTCGGGGTGTCAAGTTTGGTTGCAAATCGGACAGCTTTACCAGCAATAAAAAAACACCCAGGCAGTATTTGTACCTCCCAAAGCAAACACCACCTGGAACTTCACGTACGGGCCCCTGAAGCTTTGTTAACAGTCGGTTGTTTACATATCCTTGGTTTCTCCATAAGCTTTTCACCAACCTGTGAATTATTTTTTTATTTGGTAGAAAAAAAAGATAATCTGTGTGTATTAATTTGTTCCAAAAAGCACAAACCCAATGATAAAATTATTAAAAATTACATTTAAAAAAAGGAGATCTGCCGATCATGTGCGAATTTTCACATAGGTAAAAAAATAACACACTCAATACCACATTCCTGCAGACATTATGGGGGCCGATCACAACAATAGATACTAAAACATACTAGGAGGAGAGCCAATGTCCGCAATTCATTTAAAAAATGAAAACCTCAATGACATGCAATTGCTCCAGCGCCTGCTTGATTCCTTTTCAACTATTACCAAGATGTATGTGGCTGTAACTGATGTTAATGGCTGCACTATACTTTCCTCCAATAAAGGGGATACAGATTTTTGCCAACTGATTAAATCAACCCCCAAAGGCTTGGAATGCTGCCACGGATCCTATGCCAGAGCAGGAAAGGAAGCTGAAAAGTGGAATGAACCTTATTTCTTTAAATGCCATGCAGGATTGATCGCCTGGGTATGCCCTATTATTTTAAATGGCAGGCATGAAGGTAATTTTATCTGCGGACAGGTTCTGATGTGGCAACCTGATAAATATTACATTAAGGAGATCATGAATGCAACCCAAAAATTGGATATTGACAATGCTGCACTGGAAAAGGCCGCCAAAAAGCTGGAGATTGTTTCAGCTGAACAAATGCAGGCCGCTGCTGACCTTTTATATGTTGTTGCCAATTATTTCGCCCAGAGCGGCACATCTACCCTTGACTATCAGCATAAACTGCGGATGATCAGTTCCTGGCTCTGGAACGAAAACTACAATGAAAAAGAACATCTACAAATACACAGATCTGAAGAACAGGATATATTAGAATTGGAAAATGAACTTCTCAGAGAGATCAGGCTTTCTAATCAAGAAAAAGCCAGAGAGTTGTTGAAAAAAATAGCATTCAAATTCTTCACCCACAGCAAAGGTAAAATAGAGATCATCAAAGGGATGTGTATTGAGTTTATCAGCCTGCTGACCCGTTTTGCCACAGAATGCGGCACAAAGTTTGAAGAGTCTATCCGCTACAGCTTCAAAAACCTTAATGAATTGGAAGAGGCAGATACTGTGGAAAAGGTAATCCTCTGGCTGTTGACAACAGGGGACAGTTATATTGATCTGCTGACAACAAAAGATGCGGACCCACAAGAAACTATTATTAACAATGCCATATCTTTTATCAATGAAAATTATTCTTCACCGGATCTTTCATTAGAGAAAATTGCCGACCACTGCCATATCAGCCCTTCCTATTTAAGCCGCATTTTTAAGAAAAAAATGGGGTTCAGTCTCACAGAACAGGTGAACAGAACCCGCATTGAAGAAGCAAAACGCCTTTTACAAATGTCAGATGCAACAGTTAATGAAACAGCTGCCAAGGTAGGTTTTACTGACCGCAGCTATTTCTGCAAGGTTTTTAAAAAACAGGTGGGCTTAAGTCCCAGTGATTATAAAAATAGATTCTAAAATAGATAAAAAGATTTAGATAAGCTTATTTACCAAATTGATAATATCTGGGGCATGGGGGGAATAACCATCTGCTCCTATAAACTCTGCAAAATTCTCTGATACAGGCCCCCCTCCCACAATCACCTTTACTGATCGGCGCAGCCGATTTTTTTCTAACATTTCAATTACCTTAGCCATTTCCCCCATGGTTGTAGTCAGCAGAGAGGAGAGAGCAATAACTGCAGGTTGATGTTCCTCAACTGCCTGTATAATCTGCTCGGCTGGCACATCAACCCCCAAATCAATAACAGGATACCCATTTACTTGAAGAAAGATGGCAACCAGATTTTTACCGATATCATGAATATCACCAGCTACCGTAGCCACCACAACCTTATGGGGGTGTCTGACCGTATTGGCTGAAAGTTCTTTAAGCACTGCAAGTCCGGTTTTGATTGGGCGCACTGCAAAAAGCACATCAGGGATATAAAAATCTGATCCGCGAAACTTTTCAGCGATGCGCTTGCTCACAGGGATTAGCACATGATCCATTATTTCCTCAGAGCTCAAGTTATTTTTCAGCCCCTGCTCAATAAGATGTGCAGTCCCCTCAGTGTCACCTCTCATGATCGAGGTCTTGAGTTCTTGCAACAGCTGGTTGCGATTCGTTTTCATGTCTGTGATCTCCTCTACTCAATACTGAATTATTTCCCAGGCCCGACGGACCACCTCTGAAGGGTCTACAGGCTTTTCAGCCACACCGCTCTCCATAGCAGCCTGGGCAACTCCTGCTGCAACTGCAGGGACAACCCTGCGGTCAAAGGGATCAGGAATAATATAATCCTCCCGCAGTTCATTTTCATCTATCAGACCCGCAATGGCATAAGCTGCGGCAATGTTCATCTCTTCATTGATATCAACCGCCCTGACATCTAATGCTCCCCTAAACACACCTGGAAAGGCTAAAACGTTGTTCACCTGGTTGGGATAGTCAGAGCGACCAGTACAGACAACCCTTGCACCACCCTGCAGTGCTGCCTCTGGATAGATCTCCGGTTCCGGATTAGCCATAGCCATGATTATAGCGTTAGTGGCCATCATTTTTACCATCTCAGGGGTCATGATATTGCCTGCAGATAAACCGATAAAAACATCACTCCCCTTGAGGGCATCAGCCAGAGAACCCTTCAGCCCCTGCCGGTTGGTGATCCTGGACAAAGCTTCTTGTTCAGGGGACAAACCCTTCCGCCCAGGATAGATAACTCCCTCCCGGTCACAGAGGAGCAGATCTCCTACTCCAACCTTGATCAGCAGTTTGCTGACCGCAGTGCCTGCAGCTCCGGCACCATTGACCACAACCTGAAGTTCCTTCAATTCCTTACCGACTAACTTGATGGCATTGAGCAGTGCCGCCAGGCAGACAATAGCTGTTCCATGCTGATCATCATGAAAAACAGGTATCCTGCACTTTTCTTTAAGCAGGCGTTCGATCTCAAAACAGCTGGGAGCTGAGATATCTTCCAGATTAATACCACCAAAGGTAGGTTCCAGATTTAAAACTGTTTGGACAACCTCTTCAACCTTTCTGGATCTGATGCAGATGGGAAAGGCATCGATACCGGCAAAGGCTTTAAAGAGCAGGGCCTTGCCCTCCATCACAGGGAGTGCAGCCTCAGGGCCGATATCACCCAGGCCCAGAACAGCAGTGCCATTGCTGACCACAGCGACCATATTTCCCCTGTTGGTGTATTCATAAACCTTACCAGCATCTGCTGCTATCTCCCTACAGGGCTCGGCAACACCTGGGGTATAGGCTAGAGAAATGTCACGGGCATTGCTCACCTTCACCTTCCCCTGGACCGTTATTTTTCCTCTGTTGTTTCTGTGCAAATCCAGTGCTTCTTCCCGCAGGTACATTCCTTCTCCTCCAGATATAAATAAATTTGCCGGGGAAAAGAGCCCCCAGCGTCTTATTTTCAAATCATGCTTTCAGGGAATTGAGGCGTTTACAAAGCGCTTCCCGGTTCTTCTCTAGTTCTGCCTCCTTTTCCCTTTCCTTTTCTACAACCTCCGGAGGTGCTTTGGCCAAAAACTCTTGGTTGGATAGTTTCTTTTTGACCCGTTCCAGGACTCCGGTGATAGTTTTGATCTCTTTTTCCAGACGGGCAAGCTCTTTGTCCAGGTCAACCAACCCGGATAAAGGCAGATAAATCTCTGTACCAAACACAACTGAACTGATTGCTTGTTTCGGTTTAGGATCGCCTGGATCCTGTATTTCCAGTTCACAGTTGGCCAGCAGTTCTATATATCCTTTATTTTCCTCCAATATTCTCCTGTCCTCAGGGGTTGTTACTACCACACACCGTACCTTCTTACCCGGGTGGATCTTCATCTCACCACGCATATTCCTGACACCGCGGGTTGCCTCCATCAAAAATTCCATCTTTTTCTCACTATCCTGATCAAACTGCTCAGGCTTGACTACAGGCCAGGGGGCTATCATAATGCTCTCCCCTTGGTGTGGAAGGTGTTGCCAGATCTCCTCGGTCAGGAAAGGCATAAAGGGATGGAGCATTTCCATTGTAGTAGTCAGCACATGATGCAGCACTGTTTGTGCAACCCGCCTGCTCTCCGGGCTCTCTTTCCCATAAAGTCTGGGCTTGATCAGTTCTATATACCAGTCACAAAACTCATTCCAAATAAATTCATAAAGGACACGGGCTGCCTCACCCAGTTCATAATTATTCAAATTATCGGTGACCGCCTCCAGGGTTTGATTCAGCCTGCTTAAAATCCAGCGGTCTGCCAGTTCCAATTGCTCCCGGTTCTCAAGATCAACAGCATCCTGCAACTTAAAATCCTCCAGGTTCATCATAGCAAAGCGGGAGGCATTCCAGACCTTGTTGGCAAAATTCCTGGTGCTCTCCACCTTCTCCCAGTAGAAGCGCAGGTCATTCCCTGGAGTGTTCCCCGTAACCAGTGTAAAACGCAGTGTATCTGCCCCGTATTTATCAATCACCTCCAGCGGGTCGATCCCATTGCGCAGGGATTTGCTCATTTTGCGTCCCAAGGCATCCAGGATCAAACCGTGGATAAACACCTCATGGAAGGGCACATCCTTCATGAATTCAAGCCCCATAAAGATCATCCGGGCCACCCAAAAGAAGATGATATCCCTTCCAGTGACCAGTACAGAGGTAGGATAATAAAAATCCAGTTCTTTTGTTTTTTCCGGCCAACCCATAGTGGAAAAAGGCCACAAAGCAGAACTAAACCAGGTATCCAGCACATCCGGGTCCTGTTCTAATTTGTCACTGCTGCAGTTGGTGCACTTCTGTGGCTCATCTACGGCACAGATCATTTCGCCACAATCCCTGCAGTACCAGACCGGGATGCGGTGCCCCCACCACAACTGCCGGGAGATGCACCAATCCTTGATGTTTTCCAGCCAATTGAGATAGATCTTGGTAAATCGCTCAGGCACAAAACGGATGCGCCCATCTTTCACCACCTGAATAGCCGGTTCTGCCAGAGGTTTCATCCGTACAAACCACTGTTCTGATACCAGAGGCTCAATGGTTGTGCTGCAGCGGTAACAGTGTCCCACAGCATGGGTGTAATCCTCAACTTTCACCAAGAAACCGAGCTTTGCAAGATCCTGCACCACTTGAGACCGTGCCTCTTCTCTGGTCATCCCGGCATACTTACCTGCCTCTTTGGTCAAAACCCCGTCCTTTCCGATGACGAAAATTTCCGGCAGGTTATGCCGAAGCCCCATTTCAAAGTCAGCGGGGTCATGGGCAGGTGTGATCTTAACAGCACCTGTTCCAAAAGAGGGGTCAACTGCTTCATCAGCTACAACCGGTATCTCCCGGTTCATCAGGGGAAGTATCACCTTTTTGCCGATCAAGTGTTTATAACGCTCGTCATCAGGGTGAACAGCAACACCGCTGTCCCCCATCATGGTTTCCGGCCGGGTTGTGGCTACTGTGATCCCTTCGCCTTCATCAGCGGCGGGATAATTCACATAATATAACTTGGATTCCTCATCCTCATGTTCCACTTCAATATCGGAGATGGTGGTCTGGCATTTAGGGCACCAGTTGATGATGTATTTGCCCTTATAGATCAGCCCCTTTTCATAGAGGCGTTTAAAAACCTCCCGTACAGCCCGGGAACATCCTTCATCCATAGTAAAGCGCTCCCGTTCCCAGTCACAGGAGGCCCCCAATCTCTTCAGCTGTTTTATGATCTCCCCGCCATACTGTTCCTTCCAAGCCCAGACTCTCTCCAAGAACTTTTCCCGGCCCAGGTCATATTTACTCAACCCTTCCTTGGCCAGGTGTTCCTCCACCCGAGCCTGGGTAGCAATCCCTGCATGATCTGTTCCCGGCATCCAGAGGGTATTGTAACCCTGCATCCTTCGCCAGCGAATCAGCACATCCTGTATGGTGTTGTCCAGGGCGTGTCCTAAGTGCAGGTTACCGGTTACATTGGGAGGGGGAATAACAATACAAAAGGGCTCTCCACCCTTCTCAGGTTCAGTATGAAAGTAATTTTTCCGCATCCAGTAAGAGTACCACTTTTCCTCCACCTGATGCGGGTCATAGGTTTTCGGTATTAAACTGTCTTCAGCCATTTTTCCTCCCTCTATTACTATAAAATCCGCTCTCATCCAATTCTTTTCTCAATTGTACGGTTTTATTGCAGCATTTGTCAACCAAAGTAGTGGTTAGTTGTTAGTGGTTGGTGGTTGGTGGTTGGTGGTTAGTCGTTGGTCGTTGGTGTTGTTCAGTCAGGACATGGGTAACAAAAATGGTTCGGTGTGACAAAGGGATAGGGTCTTGGCACGCCAGCCAGATGTGACAGGAAGCACGGAAAGCACGGGGGTGGTCTTTTGGAAGCACGGGGACGGTCTTTTTGCTTCACTCTGGAAGCACGGGGACGGTCTTTTTGCTTCCCGGTGACAGAGGGGAGCATGGCAATGTCCCCTTGACTCACGCCGTCCCCTTGACGCGTGTACCCTTGACACCGGAGGTTTTTCTAATGCTAGGAAGGAAAAGGATACATTTATGGAAAAAGGTTTCAGGAGTTTTATTGCATTAAAGGGTGATACGAATGGATCCTTTTTATCTTATTATGCTGATCATTATTACTGTTGGTATATTCTACTATTTCTTGGTGGCAGCAAGCGTAAAAAAAACAGAGGGCACGGGCAATAGACCTCCTTGCTGTCGGTCTTCTGCTTATGATCAGTTCCTATTTGGAAAAACGGCTCCCAGAACAGTCTGCTTTGAACAGCACCCAAATCTCAGGGTTTCTTATTTTTATCTACGGCTGGCTGATAGTGATCAAGGAAAAATTCCTGGAGGGCTTACATGGAGACCAAGATGGTGACTGAGTCGATGTCTGTCAGCATTTAAGCACCCCTTATCCGCCTGCCCAAAACCCGCATCAGGTAGTAACCACCCAGGTTGAGCA
>DULM01000056.1 GCA_012840405.1 Syntrophomonadaceae bacterium
TACCAATAAGCAGGGAATAACACAAAGAATGTCAAATAAAAGTAATTATACCAATCAGTGTATGTTTTAGGAACCATCGGTTTCCACGAAAAGTCTCACATTGTATAAGAATTCCATGGTATGTGCTTGTTCACTTTGTTTGGATGTTTTTTGAGAGGACTGTTCTTTTCAGCTTGGATAATTGCCTGCTAGCGGCATTGGTCATGTAATGCCTTTTGACCTTTTTTAAAGGATGTGATTGCATGGCTGAAATGATACCTGATCTTTCTCCGGAAAGCATTACAAATAACGGTGAACGCTTGTTTTATGGCGCGGCTGCACAGCTTCCTGACGACTATACAGTTTTATATTCATATAAGTATCGCTCAGAAGATGATGAATTTGATTCAATCAGGGAAGCGGATTTTATTATTGTGCATCCGTCATTTGGATATGTTGTTGTTGAAGTCAAGCAGGGGGATGTGAGTTTTAATAACGGCATCTGGTATGAGTACAAAAATGGTTCCTATCAACCGATGCGCGATAATCCAGAGGAGCAAGCCATTAGGGCGATGTATGCTGTGTTAGATGCATACAAGAGGGAAACCGGGCAAGCTTATTTCCCGTTGGCCATTCGCTATGCCCTCTGTTTTCCGGAATGCGGCCATATTACCGGTTCCCTGCCCCAGACATTAAAGGAAGGCGGAATCTGGACCTTTAGAGATTTGGACAACTTAGCGGAGCGAATTGCCGAACTTTTTGCCGGCCGGGCTGTTGAGCGAAATGACAAAGCCGCAAAGATTTTGATAGAAAAGGTGTTGGCACCGTCATTCACTGTTTTCTCAACCCTTGAAGATAAAATTAAAATGTTTAACCTCACCGCAGAGAGAATCCTCACCGAAGAGCAGAACCGGATATTAGATGAAACAGAGGAAGACCGCCAAAAGATATTTTATGGAGCTGCCGGAACAGGTAAGACCTTTGTGGCTATGGAAAAGGCCCGCCGCCTTGCCCGGCAGGGGAACCGTGTTCTGCTGACTTGTTTTAATAAGAACCTGTTGCACCTTTTTAAAAAGCACTGTTCAATGCCGGGTATAACAGCGAAGAACTTCCATGACTTTGTGTTGGGGACCCTTAGGGCAGAGGGGGTTTTCACAGGTGACGTCCCCCAGGACGAAATAGACAGGTTTTTCCGGCATGACCTGCCTGAATTAGGGATGGAATATTTTTTAAGCCTCCCGGAGGAGAGGAAGTTTGACGGGATCATAATTGATGAAGGACAGGACTTCTATGAGGAATGGCTGCTGTGTTTGGAGGCGGCTTTAAAAGAAAACGGCTATTTTTATATATTTGTTGACCCCAATCAAAACATCTTCGGTGTTGACAGCCAGGCCCTGAAGAAATATCCTGTGTCGAAGCACCGGCTGACTGTGAACCTTCGCAATACTGAGCAGATCAATAACCTGATGGGGAGCCTGATCGGGAAAAAAACGCCGAGGGTAAAGCTTGTCGGCGGTTTGCCGGTGGCGTTTTTTGCCTGGAATGATGCTGATGAAGAGAAGAGGCTTATTCAAAGGGAGGCTGGGCGTCTGGTCAGCCAGGGACTGCGACCTGAACGCATCACAATACTCTCACCCCACAGAAAAAGCAACAGCAGTTTGGCCGGTGTCGAAAAAATCCGGGAGTGGCCCCTGATAAGTTTAGAAGATACCGGGCAAAACGGGATTAGGTTTGCCACTGTCCGCTCTTTTAAGGGGCTGGAGGCAGATGTTGTTTTCTTGATCGGAGTGATAGAGGGCAGCCCGGCCTGTACAATAGAGGATATCTATGTGGGCATTTCCCGGGCGCGCTATCTGTTGTATATTTTCCATCATAAGGACTGGCACTTCCCTGAGGACCGATCACCGGGACATGAGTCAGGGGGACGGTGACTTTGACTCACGTCCGCCGGCACCGGTGCCATCTTTGAGTCAAGGGGACGGTGACTTCGACTTACTCATTTTTCTCCAAAGGCAAAGGGATGGTGGGAAACCCACTTGCTAATCACATCCTGAAACTGGTAAGATGAAAAGGAGAAGTGGATTGCGTGTGCTGGTTTCAGGGAGGTAATCCTATGCTTGAGCACCTGTCTTCTGAGGAAAAACATGTCTTGCAAGAACTCAAAAAAATCTTGGAAAAACGATTGGGCAGTCAGCTCATTAAATTAGCCCTTTTCGGCTCTAAGGCGCGGGGGGATTTTGATTCAGATTCGGACTTGGATGTGGCGGTGATCGTCCGCGGACTGACCAGGGAGCTGAGGAACCAGATTTATCATGATGTCGGCGAATTGGAGCTGGAATACCTTATCCCGTTGTCAACTTTTGTGATATCTGAGGAGCAGTTTGAATTTCTAAAAAAACGGGAGCGCAGAATTGTCCTAGATATCGAAAGTGAGGGGATACCACTGTGACTATAACCCATCTTTTCTCTTCACGGAATCCGATTTTAAGGAGTTCAGGGAAGAGGCGGTGCAGGCGGCTTTTGAAATACAGGAATTTTTAAAGAGACGCGGCTATATTAAATTGCAGAAAGGTAATGAGCTAGAAAGGAATGATAAAGGTTCATAAGTTCATTGTTGGAGTAATGGGTGGCGGGGAAGGTGTTTCCCGCAAAACGGCGGAGATGGCTTATCAACTGGGTAAGCTGCTGGCAAATGAAGGATGGGTGCTCCTCTGCGGAGGGCGTGCTGCCGGGGTGATGGAGGCCTCTGCAAAGGGTGCAAAGGAAGCAGGGGGCTTGACTGTCGGTATCCTGCCAGGCCGGGATAAAAGTATGGCCTCGCGGTATATCGATATCGCTATCTGCACTGGGATGGGTGATGGGCGCAATTATATTAATGTTCTCTCCAGCGATATTGTGGTGGCACTGCCCGGCAGGGCAGGCACTATCTCTGAGATCGCTCTGGCGTTAAAGAGCGGTAAAAAGGTGATTCTGCTGGATTTTGATACAGGAGACCTTTTTGATTATTACCGCAGTGAAGGGCTTTTATGGTCCGTCAAGACTCCGGAAGAGGCGATCCGGTTGATCAAGGAATACCACGTATCGAAATACAATTCACCTGCATAATCGAGGGAGTTGGGTAAAGTATAAAGCAGCTGGGTCTGAGGCTGCTTTTTTTATCGGTGGCGGTTTCCGGTTTTCGAGCGGGTAAGGCAGGTATTTCAGTTGGCAAGTGATTCGTCATAAAGGTAACAGGTTACTTTAATCTGATTTTCTAATTTCCGGTTTCCGACATCTACTTCTGCAGCACTTCCCATTATCGGCATAGGGGGCATTGGGTACAGGTTCAAGACATAGGTAACACATTTGGTTCAGGACATAGGTAACACTATATCCTTTCCTGAACAGTGTAAAATGCATAAGATTGCAAGTCAATCTCTCCGATTAGAAATTCATTAAACCA
>DULM01000057.1 GCA_012840405.1 Syntrophomonadaceae bacterium
CACCGCTACTCCAAGGATGAAATCCTGGAATTCTATTTAAACCGCATCTACTTTGGCAATGGAGTTTACGGTGTGCAAACCGCAGCTCAGCATTATTTCGGAAAAAATGCCAAGGACCTTACACTAGCGGAAAGCGCTCTCCTGGCCGGTATTGTGCGCAGCCCCAACAACTATAACCCTACACAGGATCCAGAACTGGCTAAGAAGAGGCAGGAACTAGTCCTAGCCCAAATGGTTCAGTATGGCAAGATCACAAAAGCAGAAGCAGAAGAGGCCAAACAGGAGGAACTCCAGTACCGGGAGGGGGAAGTAACCAGTTATAAATACCCCTACTACACAGATCATGTGATCGCAGAAACAGAAGGAATCCTCCAGGAACAGGGAATGTCAATGGAAGACGCCCAGGCACTTATTTACCGCGGGGGTCTAAAAATATACACAGCCCTTAATCCTGAGGTACAGCAAAAAGCTGAGGAGGTCTTTGCCAACAGCGCCAATTTCCCCAGGGATCAGGGGGATAAAAAGGCAGAAGGGGCACTAGTGCTGCTAGAAAACAAAACAGGAGAGGTTCATGCACTGGTTGGCGGGAGAGAACACTCCGGACAGCGTTCCTTTAACAGAGCAACCCAAGCTAAGCGCCAACCGGGTTCTGCTATTAAGCCATTGGTTGTTTATTGTCCTGCTCTGGAAAAAGGGTATACCACAGCCCTCTCACTGCTGGATGAACCTGTTAAGGTAGGAAGCAAGACTTTTCATAACTATGACCATAAATACGAAGGTATGATCACTATGCGTTACGCTGTGCAGGTGTCAAAAAACACCTATGCTGTGCGGCTGTTGAACACCATAGGTATTGACTATGGCTTGGAGTTTGCTAAAAAACTGGGTATAACCAGTTTTGATGATAGCCGTGACCGCAACTTAGCCCTTGCTCTGGGTGGGATAACCTATGGCATCTCCCCATTAGAGATGGCAGGGGCTTATGGCGCCATTGCCAATCAGGGTGTTTATATTGAGCCCCACACTGTACTCAAAATATTAGACCGTGAAGGAAATGTCATCTATGAGGCTAATCCGGAAAAACGGGTGGTTATGTCTGAAGAAACATCTTATATCATGACTGACCTGCTCCAAACGGTTGTCAAAAGCGGTACTGGCACAAGAGCCAGGATGAATCGACCAGTGGCAGGCAAAACTGGAACAACAGAAGAGACAAAGGACATCTGGTTCATGGGTTATACACCTGAATTCACAGCTGCTGTCTGGATGGGATTTGACAAAGAAGAGAAGATCAAGGACCCGCGGGCTGCAGGGGGATCTTTCCCGGCTTTAATCTGGAAAGCGGTGATGCAAAAAGCCACAGAGGGCCTTCCTGTCAAGCAGTTCCCACGGCCCTCGGGAGTTGTGACTCAAGCAATTTGCTTAAAATCAGGTAAACTGCCTAATGCTTTTTGCCCTGAAGATGCCCAACTCAAAGAAGTATTTGTCCGGGGATCACTGCCTAAAGACACCTGTGACCTACATGTACAGGTAGAAATATGTGAAGAAACCAAACTGCTGGCTGGCCCATATTGCCCCAACAAAGTAAAAACAGTTTTCGTAAAAAATGATCCAAAGATCAAAATACCCACAGAGGTCTGTGACAAACACGGGCCCAACATTCAGCAGGAGGTAACCCTCAAAGTTTGTACCGACCCGCGCCATAACGGTGTGCTCTATCTGGCCAACACACCAGGCCTTTTGGAAACAGGCGGGTGTCCAGCAGAATTTATTGAAGAGCGGAAATTCAAACCAGATGAAGCACCAAAAGAGCGCTGTCCGCTGCCGGACCATCAGGTGGAAAAAAAGAAACTGCCGATAATAGATGATAATAACGGCGGCAATGGCTAACAATAAATGATCTAAAGAGCCAGCAATCCCTGCTGGCTCTCATTATTGATGGTTATTTAAACTCTACAATGGTAACTCCTGTTCCCCCTTCATAATAATCACCACTGCGGAATGATGCCACAAGGGGATGTTTTGCCAAATAATCCCGCACCGCATTCCGCATAGCCCCTGTCCCTTTGCCGTGTATAAGCGAAACCCTGGTCATACCAGCAAGGTATGCTTGATCAATATATTTATCCACCTCTTTTAACCCTTCTTCTACCCTGAGTCCACGAAAATCAAATTCAGGGGGTACTGCCGCATTCCTGGCGATAGCCTGGTCCTTGGAAACAGAAGACTGTACAGGGTCCTGTTTTTTCTTCTTGCTCTTGCGCAGGTCCTTAAGGGAAATGTTCAGCTTTAAGGCCCCTACCTGAACCAGCACCTCTCCATCTTCATTGGGAGATTCTAGCACACACCCCTCCTGGTTGAAACGGGGAATCAGCACAATATCTCCCGGTTCTAAAGTAGCAGGGATTTCACCTTCAGGAGGCATTTCAACAGAACTGACCTTGTCGTCGATCCTTGCTGCCAGTTTACTGATCTCACTCCTGATCAGCCGGGCATGTTCTAGGCCTGTCCTGCTCTCTTGGTATTTTACCTCTTCCCGTAAGGTACGAATTAACTGCTCAGCTTCTCTTCTGGCGGCTCGCACCAGTTCCCGGGCCTCTTCATGGGCTCGGGACAAAATCTCCCTCTGCTTTTGCCTCAGTTTCCTTTCTTCCCTGGCTACCCTTTCTTTTAACTCCTTCATCTCCCTGCGCAGTTCCTCTGCCTCAGCCCGGGCTGAAGATGCGGCAAACTGGTCCTCTTTCAGATGTCTGATCAGATCGGACAGTTCCCTTTGTTTGGGGTCCAAGAATCCTTTTGCTTGTTCGATTATCTCTGCCGGAAGACCAAGCCTACCGGCAATTGCGAAAGCATTGCTCTCCCCAGGAACACCGATAGAAAGTTTATAGGTGGGTTTCAGCGTTTCGCTGTCGAACTCCACAGAGGCATTCTCCACCCGGGGCCTGTTATGGGCAAAAACCTTCAATTCGCTGAAATGGGTTGTTACAATTACCAGAACACCCTTTTGCAGCAGGCTGTCTAAAATAGCCATCCCCAGGGCAGCACCCTGTTCCGGATCAGTCCCTGCTCCCAGTTCATCAAGGATCACCAAGGTTCCCCTGTCTGCATTCTTCATAATCCGCACAATATTAGTCATATGCCCGGAAAAGGTGCTGAGGGACTGTTCAATGCTCTGCTCATCACCGATATCGGCGAAGATATCCTTCAAAATGGGTAAAACAGTCCCCTCCTGTGACGGTATGTGCAAGCCGGCTTGAGCCATGGCCAGCAGCAGCCCCACAGTTTTGAGAGCAACAGTTTTGCCTCCGGTATTGGGCCCTGTGATGACCAAACAATCAAAATCCTGCCCCAGCCTGATATCCAGAGGGACAACCTCTCCCTTGAGCAGGGGGTGCCGCCCTCCCTTGATGTTTAGATAGCCCTCCTGATTGAAGCTGGGAGGATTAGCCTTCATTTCCTTGCTCAGGTACCCTTTAGCCAGAATAAAATCCAGTTCTCCCAGCAGATCCAGGTCCTGTTTCATTTCCTCATGATAGACCGCAGCTGATCTGGATAACTCCTCAAGGACACGCAACTCCTCCTGATTAACCGCAGAGCGTGTTACTGCCAGTTCATTACCCAGCCGCACCAAAGGCATGGGCTCCATAAAAACAGTTGCTCCACTGGCCGACTGGTCATGCACCAGACCTGGAAACTGGCTGCGGTATTCCTGTTTAACAGGCACCACATAGCGGTCACCACGCATGGTGTAGATGGGCTCCTGCAGGTATTTATTCCACTCCGGTTTGTTCAGTATCTCATCCAGCTGTTCACGGATCCTTCCTGCCAGACTTTTCACCTGCTGGCGCAGTCTGAACAGTTCTGGTGAGGCACGGTCTGCGATCTCGCCATCAGGTTCAATACAAAATGAGATCTTCTCCTGCAGCGGTAAGCACTCCTGCAGCTTTGCCGCCCGTTCTTGCAAAAGGGGCAGGTCCAGATCATCCTTTAAGAGGGTCCTTTTCATGCGCTGGGCCGCCTTTAACAGTCCCAGCAGTTTGAGCAGTTCATCAGGCTCTAAAACACCTCCAATGAGAAGCCGCCTCAATGAAGGTGTCACATCCTGCACACCCTCTAGGGTAAGATCCGGATACATTCTCAAGAGATGACATGCCTCTGTGGTTTCCTGCTGCAGCCGCAGGACCTCTTCTGGTTCCACTGCCGGTTCCAAATCACGCACATAGGCCTTTCCCAAAGATGTGGCACAATGCCGTTCCAGCATCTCTTTTATTTTATGAAACTCTAGTTTCTTAAGGGAAAATCTATCCATTCAGGCTTCTTCCTCTCCCCTGCTATCATCCTGCAGCACACCCCGTAGGTAATGCCCGCGGGTCAATCCCGACTGGGATAGTTCAGCCAACTCTTCCCAGGCAGATTTTGCTTTCCTGTGATCCCATTCCCCATGAGCAGCGGCAGTTAATGCCCTGCGATAGAGGCTGGTCACCTCAAATACATGCTCTGCCGGGTAAGGGCGGAGTTCTAGTCTAAGAATATCATATCCCCCAGTTGTTATCTCTGCAAGATATTCAATCAGGCAGAGTTCCCGAGAATTGTAAATGGTCATGCGGCAACTCTCATCACTGACCACAGGGAAAAGATAACCACGGCGGTCCTTTAAGAAACATTCCCCCTTGCAGGGAAAAGCACACCTCCCCTTCCCTCCTGCCAGTGCACCTGGGATGCAGTGCTCACTGATCACCAGCGGCAGTGCCCCATGAATGATCATCTCCAAACTGCCGCTTCCTTTAAAGGCAAAACCCTTCAGCTGCCTGCGGTTTAACTCAGGTGAGAGGGTCAGGCGGCTTACACCGGCCTTCAGCAGCAGATCCGCTGCTGGGTCATTGAATACATGCAGGGAAAAGTCAGCTACCACCTTTAAGTTGTCCTGTAAGGCATAATAACAGCCACCCAAATCCCCAACCAGCACACCGTCAGCAGCCAGGGTTTTGGCGAGTTCCAGATATTTGATGACCATCTTTTCCTGGCTCTCTTGCCAGATCCGGGGCAGCATCAGATATGAGGCCACACCCTGTTTGTGGCACTGATCCACCCCTGCTCTCAGCTTCTCTTCAGTCCAGGGCTCCCTACCCCTTAGAGAATAACCGCCAAAATAGATGAGATCAGCGCCCCCGCTGAGGGCTGCTTTCAAACCAGCAAAATCCCCCACAGCCACAGCAAGAGAGGGACGCTTCTCCCCATGTGCTGGCAGTCGAAAGCCATGCTCTCTCCTTTGATCAGCACGCTGCTGTAGTGCTGCCCAATACTCCTTTTGCCTCTTTTGGGTATCACTAGGAAGGTTGCGCTGGTAGCGGAGAAGACGCGCCCTTTCCAAAGCCTCAGTGAGTTGCCGCCGCACAATATTGATCTCACTAAGCGGAAAAATCACCCCCGGTTCGATCTCACACTCCAGGTCTTGAAGAACAAAGGGGGTGTTCCCCAAACGATCCACCTGTGCCCGCACAGTTTCTTCGGTCAGTTCATGCTTGATCGCCTTTTCACCGATGAACTCACCCTGGGCAACATGATGATGACCATCCTCATCCCATCCTTCCAACAGAAAAGGCTGACCTATTTTAGCCACCGCTCTGACATGAAGGGGGACCCTCCGCCTGGAGGGGCCTGTGATCCCTTCCCTTGCTTCATCTTCCAACCGGCGATCCCTGGTTTTAAAAATCCGGTCACCCTTGTGCACAACAAAGGGGATACTGATCTCCACCTCACTGCCAGGCAGCGCCTCATCCACTCTTCTCCCCTGTGCATACATCTCCTCTACAGTAACCCCTCTACAGCCTTCACTCGTCCAAAACTCGATCTCATCACCAGCTATCAGGGGGAGTTTTGTTTTTAATTTGATCCTTCCTTGACCACCCTTGATCACCCTCCCCAGGTGAAGCCCTCGGTTGTTGGGTTTGGTGTATCCCATCAGATCAGGTCCTGGGTTGCCGTAAAAATAACCGGTTGTAAAACCGCGGTTAAAAACAAGGGCCAGATCCCGGATTTCTTCAGGGGTTACCTGATAGTTGTCCGGATCCTCCCATGCTCTCTGCAAAGCCTCTTGATAGATGCGTACAACAGTCGCTACATACTCTGGGCTTTTCATTCTCCCCTCGATCTTGAGAGATGAAATGCCAGCTTTGATCAGGTCCGGCAGTTCTCTGATCAGCATCAGATCCTGAGGGCTCATCAGGTGATCCCCCTGATGGTCTGGATAAAGCTCCCGCCCCTTCTCATCAACGAGCTGATAGGGCAGCCTGCAAGGCTGGGCACAGCGGCCCCGGTTGCCGCTCCTCCCACCTACCATACTGCTGAACAGGCACTGCCCAGAATAACAAAAGCAGAGAGCCCCATGCACAAAAACCTCTAGATCCAATGAGGTCTTCTTCCTGATCTGCAGCAGATCAGAATACCCCACTTCTCTGGCCAAAATCACCCGATCAAACCCTAGTTCCTCCAGAAACTTGACACCTGCGGCATTATGAACTGTCATCTGGGTGCTGGCGTGCAAAGGGATCTCAGGGAGCAGTTCTTTGATCACTGCCACAGCGCCCAAATCCTGAACGATCAGCGCATCTGCTCCCTCCCTGTACAAAAAAAACAGGTAATCGGTAAATTCACCGAATTCCCTGTTGTCCACCAGGGTGTTGACTGTAATATAAACCCGCACATTCCTGGAATGGGCATACTCAAAGGCATCCTTAAGGGCACTGCGGTCGAAATTTTCGGCATATGCTCGCGCCCCAAACATCTTCCCTGCCAGATAAACAGCATCAGCGCCATTTTCCACCGCAGCCCTTAAAGCCTGGGGGTTTCCCGCAGGTGCCA
>DULM01000058.1 GCA_012840405.1 Syntrophomonadaceae bacterium
AGGAGGATTAGTTTATGGGAATTAGTGGTGGGTTGCATGGTGGACAGTACCAACCATTATCACAGGAACAAATATCTCAAATACACAAGGCAACACTTGAAGTGTTAAGTAATACAGGGGTTGAAATCAGTAATAAAACAGCCCAGGAACTGCTGGAGAGCGCTGGTGCCAGAGTCGATAAGGAACGAAACCGCGTTTATCTGCCGGCTGAACTCGTAGAAAAAAGCATAGGAAGTGCTCCTTCTGAAGTCTTGCTGGCCGGCAGGGAGGAGAAAAATGATTTGCTGCTAGGAGGTAAGCGTGTTTATCTTGGTACAGGTGGCACCGCTTTGAATGTGCTTGATCTTAATAATACAAGAAGGCCATCGACCTTGGAAGATTGCCGGAATACCGCAAAATTGGTGGATGCTCTGGACAATATTCACTTTTTTGTTCTACCTGTTTACCCTAATGAACTTCCTAAAGAGGAAGTTGATGTTAACCGTTTTTATTCTGCTATGCAAAACACCACTAAGCACATCATGGGTGGTGTCTATACAATTGAGGGGATTCGCAAGGTAATCAAAATTGCTGAAAAAATAGCAGGAGGGCCGGAAAAGCTAAGGAAAAGGCCATTTATTTCTATGATAACCTGTATTATGAGTCCCTTAAAATTTGATGATACCTACACCGAGTTGATGCTTGAGGTAGCCCGACAGGGGATTCCGTTGGCAACTCCTCCTTGCCCGATGGCAGGTGCCACAGGGCCTGTTACATTGGCAGGCACCCTGGTGCAACAAAATGCCGAAGCATTGGCAGGAATTGTACTGACCCAACAGGTCAATCCAGGCACTCCAATGCTCTACAGTGCGGTGCCAACAACCGTTGATATCCGTACTATGGATTTCTTGTTTGGAAGTGTTGAGATGGGACTTCTCAATGCCGCGATTTCTCAAGTGGCTCAGTTTTATAATCTCCCTATCTACTCAACTGCAGGTGTCACTGATTCTAAGATACCAGATGTTCAAGCAGGTTATGAAAAGGCAACCACCGCCATGCTCTGTGCATTAGCAGGAAGTAATTATGTGCATGACTGTGCGGGTCTGATTGAGAGAGGAATGACGGTCAGTTACGCCCAGTACGTTATTGATAATGAGATAAACGGGATGGTTATGCGTGCTGTACGGGGTATTGAGGTGAACACAGAGTCTCTTGCTGTGGATGTTATTAACAAAGTGGGTCCAGCGGGTAACTACATTGCTGAGCAGCACACCTTGAAATATATGCGCAGTGAGTTCTTCTTGCCGCAAGTTAGTGACAGGCAAAGTTATCACCGTTGGATGGAGGAGGGGGAAAAGGATGGTTGGCAGCGTGCCAATGAAATCGCAGAAAAAATCCTGGCAAATCATAAGCCTACTCCTATTCCAGTTGAAATTGAGGGGCAGCTGGCAGAGGAAATACCAGAATTAAGACTGTAGGTATCAAAATAAATTTGAAAAAGGAGGAACAAAATGTCTTTATTAGACGAACTGAAAGAGTTAGTGGTAAAGGGAGATATGGTGAATGCGGTTGCAAAAACCCAAGAAGCATTAGATGAAGGTTTGGCGCCAGACAAGTTAATAGATGAGGCGCTAATTGCAGCGATGGATGTTGTTGGTGAAATGTACAAGAGTGGGGAGTTATTTGTGCCTGAGATGCTTGTCGCTGCTCAAACAATGCAGGCTTGCATGGAGAAGCTTGAGCCCCTAGTTGCTGCAGATGAATTAAAATCTGCGGGCAAGGTAGTTATCGGAACTGTTAAAGATGATTTGCATGATATCGGTAAAAATCTTGTAGCGATGATGTTAAGGGGTGCTGGTTTTGAGGTTGTTGATTTAGGAGTTGATGTGGCAGTCGAAGAGTTTGTGGCTAAAGTAAAGGAGCTTAAACCTGACATTTTGGGGATGTCAGCATTGCTGACAACAACAGTGCCTCAGATGGATTTGGTTATCAAAGCTCTTGATGAAGCTGGGCTGCGCAGCCAGGTGCAGGTAATTGTAGGTGGGGCAGCGGTTACCCCTGAGTTTGCAAAAAATATTGGTGCTGATGGGTATGCTCCAGATGCAGCTGGAGCGGTTGACTGGGCAAAGAATTGTATGATTAGCAGCAATTGAGTTGTGTGTCACCCGGGGTATGTTTAGGATATACCCCATCATATCCCGGGTAACAATATACATGACAATTGAAAGTGGAGGTGAGAGCATAATCTGTTTGAGTTCTAAGATTGTTTATCTAACTAACACAGTATCGGGTTAAACAAAGAATTGGATTTATCTTATGAAGTACTGCAAGGGAGGAGAATTCTTTGGCAACTGAAACAGCGGATAAAGATAAGGGATTTTATATCAACTGGTTGGCGCTGATTGTTTTATTTATCGGTGGAGGCATCATCTATCTGTTACCTTATCTGCGCGGAACATATTATCAAACACTCCAGCAAGCCCTTGGCGTTACCAACACAGAGTTGGGGATCATTCAGAGTGTTTATGGACTTCTCACAATTATATGCTATTTCCCTGGTGGGTGGTTGGCTGATCGGATTTCCCCTAGAAAGTTGTTGACTTTCTCCTTTATAGCAACCGGGGTAATGGGGTTATACTATGCTACAATTCCACCATTTCCTGCGGTGGTAGCAATTCATATTATTTTTGGAATAACCACTACGGTTACTTTTTGGGCAGCTTTTATTAAAGCTACTAGGCAGTGCGCTTCTCCGTCAGCCCAGGGGAGAGCCTTTGGTATCCTCGAAGGTGGGCGAGGCCTTACTTCAACGATCTTATCTCTTGTTTCTGTGGCTTTGTTTGCTAAGTTTGCCAGCGAAGTGGCTGGGATGAAAGCGGTTATTCTTTCATATTCAGCGGCTTATATTCTCATCGGTATTATTATCTGGTTTGTAATCAAGGATGATATGGGAGAGGGAACAGAAAAAATAACCTTGGAAGGGATTAAGAAAGTTCTCTCTATGCCTGTCGTTTGGTTGATCTCTGCAATTGTTCTATGTGCTTATATACCCTTCCGGAATAGTGACTTTATTACACCCTATATGACCGGTGTTTGTGGGGTCAGCGCTGCTATGGGTGCTATCCTAGGCACGATCAGGTACTATGGGATGAGACCAGTGGGTTCTGTGCTAGCTGGATTTATCGCTGACAAAATCAGTTCATCGAAAACTCTTATTTACTGTTTTATCATTATGATAATCACGAATCTTCTCTACGTGATTTTCCCGGGCAGTCCAAAGCTCCTTTATTATGTGGTTGCCAACATGGTCGTATTTATGTCTGTCTGTTTTGCCACAAGAGGCATTTATTTTGCCTTGCTTGAAGAGGGGAAAGTGCCTATCGCTTTATCTGGAACAGCTATAGGTGTTATTTCTACCATCGCTTTTACACCTGATATTTGGAGTCCGATTCTTGGTGGCTACTTCCTGGACGCCTTTCCGGGAGCGACCGGTTACAGCTATGTCTTCTTAATAACGGCAATCGCAGCTGCACTGGGAATTGTTTTTACCTGTATCTTTAGAAAAACAATAAAGAATATGTGAGTATAGCGCCAGTAGCGCTCCTTAATTTTCGCACTACTGACAGTACAACTCAAAAAAAACAAGATAAAGAATGTTGTTATCTTAGTACCGTACAAAACACAATAGGTAGCCCACCCTAAGGGTGGGAGGGGAAACTGGGGATAGGGTTTATTGAATGAAAGGAGCGATTATTATGTTAAATGGTGGTCTGGAAACAGATGTTTTAAAGATTTTGTCCGATGATGACATTAAAAAGATTCACAATGCTTCAATGAAGGTTTTGGAAGAGGTCGGAGTAAATATCGGTGATGAGGAAGTCCTGACCCTATGTGAGCAAAATGGCGCCCGGGTAGATTATGAGGCCCAAAAAGTGTATTTCAATGAAGAAATAGTAATGGGGGCTGTAGAAACCGCACCTTCCACTGTGATTCTCTATGGCAGGGATGATGATGAAAAAAATATAGTCCTGGGAGGAAAAAAGGTCTATCTTGGAACCGGGGGTACAGCTCTTAATATTCTGGATTTTGATCGCCAAAGAAGGCCTACTACTGCTGCAGATATTGCCAAAACTGCACAGCTTGTGGACGCCCTGGAGAATGTTCATTTCTTTGTGATTCCATGTCATCCGTCTGATGTGGAATCATCTGATGTGGATGTTAACCGATTTTTCCATTCCATCAACAATACCACCAAGCCGATTATGGGTGGAATTTTTACAGAAGATGGAGTGGATCGGGTAATCGATATGGCTGCGGAGATTGCCGGTGGTCGCGATAAACTGGTAGAAAAGCCGTTTATCTCATTTATATCCAGCATTTTAAGCCCCTTAAAGGTTGACAGCCTGCGTGCGAAGATTCTGATCAAAAGCGCAAAGGCGGGTATTCCTCTAGCTACATCTGTTGCGCCTTTGGCTGGAGCCACATCTCCGATAACCCTTGCCGGGACTTTAGTGCAGATGAATGCTGAGGCTCTGGTAGGGGTCGTTCTGACCCAGTTTGTCAAGAAAGGGGCGCCTATTCTCTATTCAGTAGTACCCACGATTATGGATATGTCCACCATGTCATTCCTTTTCGGAAGTGTAGAATCGGCTATGATGAATGCAGCTGGGGCTCAACTGGCACAATTTTATAAACTGCCCATTTATGCCACAGGTGGTATCAGCGACTCCAAACAACCTGATCAACAGGCAGGATATGAAAAGGCAATCACCGCACTTATGCCTGCACTGGCAGGAGCGAACTTCATTCACGAAGCCGCAGGCCAGTTAGATAGCGGCATGACCATCAGCTACGCCCAATATGTTATTGATAACGACATAAATGGGTATGTCATGAGAGCTGTCCGTGGGATCGAGATAGATGAAGACACACTGGCAACAGAAGTAATTGCCAATGTTGGCCCAGGTGGCAATTTCCTAATGCAAAAACAAACTGTTCAAAAATTGCGCACCGAATTTTACTATCCTAAGGCAGCCACCCGGACCAATTATGACGGTTGGGTACAAAACGGCAGTAAAGATACCTGGACACTGGCCGAAGAAAGAGCAAAAGAGATATTAAAAAATCACAAACCAAAGCGGCTACCTGAAGATATCGTAAAGAAAATAAGGGAAAAGGAACCGGGTATAATCATTGTATAATGCAGCCTGCTATAGCATTAATGTCTGTAATTTAATCATTGTACAATGGAGTAGTGAGGAGGCCGTGGTGATTCTATTGCCACGGCCTTTTGTTCCCTATATATCTGCTGAGTTATTGAAAGGGATATATGGATCCTAACCGGCGGTAAAGCTGTTGTAGATTCGATAATAAATGTATTTCATTATCTACCATGCAGCCATTCCTAAAGCCAGGTTTCTAGCCTGGCCTGTACTTTTAATCTTTGTTATAATAATTGTCAATACAATATTTGGTTTAAAGGAGGCCTTTTCAATGGACACTTATGAAGTTGTTTTGGACTTTTTTACCAAGGCTGAGCAACCGGTCCGCACCGGAGATGTAGTCAAAGCCACAGGCATAGATAAAAAAGAAGTAGAGAAAGTTATGAACAGGCTAAAAAAAGAAGGGAAAATTGTTTCTCCCAAAAGGTGTTACTGGGAAATCAAGAAAGACTAAAAGTAATCATTTTTTATCAGCAGATTTTGGGATTATGTCAAGTTGGCTTAGTTGGGCCTCTTGACATATTTATCATTGGGTAAATTGAGTTGCACATTGTTAATAATTACAGTGCTATCATCAATCCACTGTATAGAAGCATTCTCTTCTTTGTATTTAAAGTAAATAATTTTAGGTTTTTTATCTGACAAAATGGGTATTGAATTTTACCCTCCTTCATTTGGCATCTCTAGTCCTTGGGTGGAACAAGCCGGGATTTTGCAACAGAATGGATTCAGTAAAAACAAATGGAGATATATTGTTAAATACTGGACGGCAGATTCTCAGGGAATAGTAGGGACAAAAACAGAATATGTAGAGGTTATTGAAGTAAATAAAATACTATGTTGATAACATCACAACTGAGATATAAATTACAGGAAGCAGGAAGAATGTCCCCCTGCTTCAAATGTCTATCAAGCGGGGCAATCTGGTAGAATTGTAAAGATAATACTTGAGAATGTATAAAAATATTGTATAATATAGGATATTGTTGGATTTACACATAACTCTTGCGTGATAAACATTTTCCGATAATGGTAAACCTATCGAAAGATAGGGGCACAAAGCCAAGGGCCTAAGGCTTTTGTAAGCTAGGGCAGCCGGTTGCCGAAGTTAATGTTTTTTTATTGCCTCGATTTGTCTGAACTATTATGAAGTATTATTAAATAGTTATTACGTAATAAGAAATGAAAAAATAATCAAGAACAAATCAAAATAGTATTGATGGAATGTGTTAAAATGAAAAAGCTTAAATACCTAGCAAGAAAAGTTGTTCCCACCCCTGAGGCATTATATGTTTATTCAAATAGTATACTGAATTTTATATCTAGCTGTTTGTTCTACAAACAAAACTTGATATTGTGTATTTTTGTGTATATTTTCACAAACAAGATTCTTGTTTTTAAATACACTGAATTAAGGAATATGTATGGCTGCCATCTACTGCTGGCATTATAAAACATTCCGGCAATAGATCGCAGCCATTGTTTTTGTCACATGTGTTATCAGCTACTAGTGAATGGACTGAAACAAAAAACACCCCTCTGGGGAGCATTTATATTAGCAGTAATCGGGATGGACAAAAACTTGGTTAAAATGATCCTACTACCATGAATGGTGGAATGGAAAGGGGTATCAGGGTCTCAAAGGACAAGGGATCTCACTAAATTCACAAATTATTGCTGCCAAAAAGAGTCTTCCGCAAGTTCTGCCACTAAATGCCATACCGTCCATACTAGATATCAAAGCCGATCAGATAGTCAAGTTATTCATGAAAAAAGGCGGTTCATCCATTGGTATTTCTCAAAAATAGTTTATAAATTGCATACTCGATAGCATTGGATAATGTTGGTAAAGTCAATATAGAAAAATGACTATCTATCAAAAGTTATAACATCAAAGCACCATAGACTCTATTTCTGCAAGACACGGAATAACGAAAGGAGATGGTTTGATGAAAATTATGGTTGTAGATGATGCTGCTTTTATGCGTTTAACCCTTGAAAAAATATTTGCGAAGTCAGGACATGAAGTAATACAAGCAAAAAATGCCCTTGAGGCTCTAACACTATATCAAGAACATAGGCCCGACCTGGTTACCATGGATATTACCATGCCAGAAATAAACGGGATTGAAGTTGTTAGAAAGTTGAAAGAAATAGATCCTAATGTTCGAGTAATTATGATTTCTGCAATGGGTCAAGAGTCTATGGTAAGAGAAGCAATCAGTGCAGGCGCCTTGGATTTTGTGGTGAAACCCTTTCAACCAGAACGCATTCTAGCAGCGGTCAGCAGAGCAGTACGAAAAAATGCATAAAAAGGAGAGAAGCATATATCCAGTAGATGAGTAATCATAGTAAGGGAAGTGATTACAATAGCCTCTTTTGATGCTGAATTCAGACAGGAAATGATTGCGGAGTTTATTAATGAAAGCAGGGATTTACTAGACGAAGTAGAGCCTCAGATAATTGAACTGGAACAAAGAGTAAATGAAAATGGAATAATCGATGCAGGTGTCATAAACAGTATTTTTCGGCTTTTCCATACAATAAAAGGTTCAGCCTCCTTTTTAAACTTTAAGTCCATCATCGAGGTTACCCATGCAGCTGAAACCTTATTAGACTTGTTCAGAACGGAAAAGAAAAAGTTAGAACCCAGCCATGTGGATTTATTATGCCGTGCCCTAGATTTTATCAGGAATGTTCTCGATCAGGTGGAAAGGGATTTTCATGATCAAGGTTTTGAACAAACCGCAAAAAGCATAGTCAAGGACCTGACGGATGCGGTTGTTTTAACTAAAGACAAAGATTCTGGTTTAGATGAAGAACAGAGAGTTCAGTATTCAGAGGATATCCAAATAAATTCGGTTTCACTTGAGCGTTTTGTAGATGAAGGGTTAGATCTTTGTGAAAAAGCGGAAGCGAAAGTGCTTGCGCTGGAACAAACATCGGATATAAGTTCTGCAGATGAGATATTGCATGACTTTGGAATTTTAAAAGAAGCTGCCGCAACAATGGGGTTTGCTGGGATTGAAAAAGTATGTTGTCTGGCAGAACAAGTGCTGAGTGAAGCTGTCATAAAAAATCAAAGCTGTAACGGAGTGGTTATTACAGTTCTACTTACCATCATTGACACTATTCGAGCAGGAGTGCGTCGGGTACATAATGGCCAATTACCTGAAGTACCTGATGTTCAGCAGGTGATTCATTTTGCGGAAAACGCCCTTGGACTGCAGCTAAATCACTTGGAGCTTAAACAAGCCACCAAAACCTCCTCTGGCAGTAAGATGCAGCCTGCTTCGGCACAGGCTGCCCAACCATTTTCACCTAATGTCTTATCAGCAAACACTTCCTCAAAGAATTCAAAATCCAATGACCGGCTGCAAAATGGCAGTCAGTTTGTGAGAGTGGCTACAGGAAAACTTGACCAACTGATAGATTTAGTAGGTGAGTTGGTGATAGCGGAAGCAATGGTGGCTGGTCAATTTTGTGATCCACATAGCAAAATGGGAAAGGCCATTCAACAGATGGACAAAATCACCAAAGAGTTACAAGATGTGGCGCTGTCGTTGAGGATGGTTCCCCTGAGCGCAACCTTTCGCAGAATGAGGCGTTTGGTGCGTGATCTCGCTCATCAGAAAAATAAACAGGTGGAGCTAGTGGTACGCGGCGAAGAGACTGAAGTGGATAAAACAGTGATCGAACAGATCACTGACCCTTTAATACATTTAATAAGAAATGCTATTGATCATGGGATAGAGGATCTAGATAAGCGCAGGAAAGTTGGCAAACCGGAGACCGGCAGGATACTCATTGAAGCCAGGCACAGCGCAGGTGAAGTATGGATTACAGTTAAAGATGATGGATGTGGGTTGAACAGAGATAAAATTGTGCAAAAGGGGATAGAAAAAGGCATCATTACAGAGGATGAAAGTAGAAACATGACAGATGAGCAGATATGGCAGCTGATCTTTACACCAGGTTTTTCTACTGCAGATATGGTCTCTGACCTATCTGGGAGAGGTGTGGGGATGGATGTGGTCAAAGCGAATGTAGAAAAAATGAACGGTAGGGTGGAAATAGAGAGCAGTCCTGGTCGCGGAACAGCGTTTGTGATTAAACTTCCTCTGACCTTGGCCATCATTGAAGGGATGATCGTCAGGGTGGGACAAAACCGCTATATTATACCTATCAACTCGATTGAAGAATCCTTTCGACCGACTTACTCTATGATAACCGCCGTCCCTGGCCAATTTGAGGTTGTTCAACTACGTGATGAACTGCTGCCGGTAGTTCGCCTTCATAAACTTTATCGTATCGAAAAGGGATGCGATAACCTGACCGAAGGAATGCTTATCGTAGTCCGGCACAATGAGCAAAAATACTGCCTTTTTGTAGATGAAGTAATTGGGAAGCAGCAGATCGTTATCAAAGGGCTGCCCGCTTATATAAAACGTGTGCGGGGTACTTTAGGCTGTGCCATATTAAGTGATGGTGGTGTCAGTTTGATTCTGGATACTGATACTCTACTTGAAATATCACGGAGTCATTGAGAAGAAAATTGAATTGTAGCTAAATAAGCGATGAACAGATCACAATTCAAAGGAGGGGAAGATTTTGAGTGACAAAGAATTGCTGGATATGGATTTACTAGGTTATGAGGAAGAGGAGGATACCCAGAAGGACAAGTTTTTAATTTTTTGTTTGGACAATGAGTTTTATGGTATCGAGATTAAATATGTCATTGAAATCATTGGTATGCTCGAAATCACTGAGGTTCCCGAGTTGCCGAATTATATCAGGGGGATCACCAATTTAAGGGGCAAAATCATACCACTAATGGATGTAAGGCTTCGATTTAAAAAGCCCTTCAGGGAATACAATGATAAAACATGTGTTATTGTAGTGGATATAAAAAATGTATCTGTAGGGCTTATTGTTGACAGCGTGTCAGAGGTATTGTCTATACCAGAAGCAAATATTGCTCCTCCTCCCAAAATAAATAAGGAGAGCAAAAATAGATATATAAAGGGTATAGGTAAGACAGGTGACGGTGTCAAACTTCTTCTGGATTGTGACAAGCTACTGAATGATGATGAGGTTGATGACTTGGCAAATCTTTAGAATTATCAATTTAGTTATTTTTTAGTTTGATGTGTATATTAGTCCTATATATAAGTAGTAAAACTAATTAACGGAGAAATATATTATCCACCTATCTTGATGATATTTGTGGAAAGTGATGTTTCTTTATATCTATCTAAAAAGGAGGCAAAAAACATGAAATGGTTTCGTAATTTAAAAATAGGTATTCGTATTACTATCGGTTTTTTACTGGTTGCAATTATTATGGGAGTCTTAGGTATAATCGGTATAGCTAGTATGAAAGAAATTAACGAATCTTATAGTTTTGAATACAACGAAAGTGCTGAGCTATTAGCAAGTATAGAAGGAATTAGTTCCTCATTTCAGCAGATCCGGATGAACCTTTATGGACTGGTGATGGCTGAAGCGCCGTCAGAGAAGCAATATTTCTTAGAAAGAATGAATGAACATAAGAACACTATTGATCAAAATGTAGCGAAATACAAAGAGATGCATAGTGACCAGGATAAAACAGAAGAAGTGAAACGCGAACTGGAGTTACTAGACGCGGTCGAAACCAGTCTAAATGCGTACAATGAAAAGATGAATGAGATGATAGAAAGGGTTGGTATAGACCCGGAAAGCCGCGCTGAGGCTTTCGAATTGCTAAAAGAAGGCGGGGAATTAGATACTTTAGCACTTTCAGTGAGTAATGCGATTGATGAACTGGTCAGTTATAATAATGATCATGCTAAAGAGAAGATTGCCCGTAATAAACAGCAGGCTTATTATGCAGAATTAATTATGATTATAGCTATTGCTATAGGTGTGTTATTGGCAATTGTATTGGGTTTTTTAATAAGCCGCAAGATAAGCAATCCGATTAACAAAATAGTAGAAGTAGCTGAAAAACTCGCTATGGGTGATATGAATGTAAGTATTGAAGCAGATAGCGAGGATGAAATTGGCAGACTAATGAACTCCTTCGGTAAAATGATCGCAAGTAATCGAGAACAGTCTCTTGCCATTGAAAAGATGGCCGATACAGATTTGACGGTAGATGTTCCAATTAGATCAGAAAAGGACATTCTCGGTCAGAAGTTACAGAAGATGAATGACGGGCTTAATCGATTGTTTAGAGATATCAATGCATCTGCAGAGCAGTTAGCCGTAGGAGCGAAACAGCTAGCTGATTCCAGTATGATTCTTTCACAGGGAGCTACAGAGCAGGCCAGTTCCATAGAAGAATTAACTGCTGCTCTCGAGGAGATTTCTTCTCAGACGGAACTGAATGCCAAGAACGCCGATAATGCCAATAAACTGACTGAAGCAGCCAAGTCAAATGCCCTTGAGGTAAAGAATCAGATGAATGATATGCTTCAGGCTATGGAAGATATTAAAAAGTCTTCAGCAGCTATATCCAAGATCATCAAAGTAATCGATGATATCGCATTTCAAACTAATATCCTTTCTCTGAACGCGGCCGTTGAGGCAGCGCGAGCAGGTCAGCATGGCAAAGGTTTTGCAGTAGTGGCGGAGGAAGTAAGAAACCTTGCCGCCCGGTCAGCAGAAGCTGCCAAAGAAACAACGGAGATGATAGAGGACTCCATAAAGAAGTCTGAAACTGGAACAAAGATTTCCGAAAAAACAGCTGAAGCACTTAATAAAATTGTAAAACAAGTTGAAAGGGTGGCTGATCTAGTTAATGATATAGCAAAAGCTTCAAATGAACAGGCGTCAGCTATTACCCAAATCAATCAGGGTATCATGCAGGTATCAGAAGTGGTTCAGACTAACACTGCTACAGCTGAAGAAAATGCTGCTGCCAGTGAAGAACTGTCCAGGCAGGCAGAACTTTTAAAGCAAATGGTAGGAGGAGTTAAATATAAGGCAGACGTTAAGAGCAATAACGATATAATTAATGAATTAAGCCCAGAAGTTTTAAAAATGCTTGAGGAAATGTCTAAAAAGAAAAGATTAACTTCCGGTTTTGAAAACGGAATGGATGATGATTTAAAGAACATTGCAAAATTGAGTAGTGATGCAGAAAACGAAGCAGCAACTACAAAGCCCTCAATTGATTTAGGCGACAAGGAGTTTGGGAAATACTAGATACCACAGGAGGGCCCTTTGGCCCTCCTTGTAATTCATATAGGTGAGGTTTATGTTTACAATTACAGACAAAGAATTTAAACAGTTATCTTGCTATATCAAAACCACTATTGGTATAAACTTAAAAGAAACAAAAAAAACTTTTATGGTAAGTAGGCTTCATAATGTCCTTTTGGAGATGGGGTTTAAAAGTTTTTCAGAATACTATGATTATATTATTGCGGACAAAACAGGAAATGCTGTAGTAACGCTTATTGATAAAATTACTACAAACCATACCTTCTTTATGAGGGAGCCTGATCATTTTTATTACTTTAAGGATAAAGTACTTCCTTATCTTAAAAATACAGTAAAGGATAAGGATCTAAGAATATGGAGTGCAGGCTGTTCCAGTGGTGAAGAACCCTATATTCTTGCAATGATTATTGATGAATTTTTTGGGGAAGAGAAAAAAAAGTGGGATCGAAAAGTATTGGCTACTGATATTTCAAATAGGGCACTAAAGAAGGCTGTGGAAGGTATATACAGCAAAGAAGAAATAGCTTCGATACCTATACAGTGGAAGTTAAAATATCTTAAACCGCTTAGTAAAGAAAAATTTGTTATAGTGGATAAGATCAAAAATGAAGTTATATTTAGAAAGTTCAATCTGATGGATGCTTTTCCCTTTAAAAAAAAGTTCCATGTGATATTCTGCCGTAATGTAATGATCTATTTTGATAACGATACAAAATATCAATTGTTAAATAAAATATATAATTCTCTTGATAATGGGGGATATTTGTTTGTTGGCCATTCAGAATCTTTTAACAGAAAAATGAGTAAATTCAAAAACATTGCCCCTGCCATATACAGAAAGGAATAACTAAACAGTGTGTTCATTGAAGATTGATAACAATTTGAGAAAAATAAAAGTTTTAATTGTAGATGACAGCCTTATATCTAGAAAAGTTTTATCAATGGGTATTTCATCAGATCCATCTATAGAAGTGGTAGCACAGGCTGTGGATCCTTTTGATGCGAGAAATAAGATTATAGAATATAAGCCCGATGTTATGATCTGTGATGTGGAAATGCCCAAAATGAATGGGATCGAATTTATTCGCAGATTGCTTCCGCAATATCCCTTGCCAGTTATTGTTGTCAGTGCGATAAGCAGTGCGGTATTCGATGCTTTGGATGCAGGTGCAGTTGACTTTGTGCCAAAACCTGATTTTCGGGTGGTAAAAAGTGTTGAAGACTTCATCAATGACCTGATAGCCAAAATTAAAATAGCAGCAAGCGCAACTGTTCTACAGAAAAAGGTTGCCCATCAAGATAGTATAAGGGCGGCTAAAAATGAAAATATTGATGCAAGTAAAATAATTGCCATCGGAGCCTCTACAGGAGGTGTTGAGGCAATCCATAGCATATTGAAATATCTACCTTCCACTGTGCCGGGAATCGTAATCGTGCAACATATTCCACCTGTATTTTCAAAAATGTTTGCAGAGCGACTTAATGCATCCACTTCCCTGATGGTGAAGGAGGCCCAAACAGGAGATTATATAAAGCAGGGGAAAGTTTTAATAGCTCCTGGGGATAAGCATATGAGGATTAAAAAAGTTGGAAAACAGTATAAGGTACAAGTTTTTTCAGGAGATAAAGTGAATGGTCATCGACCTTCTGTTGATGTTCTCTTTGAATCTGTAGCAAAGGAAGCAGGTGATAAAGCAATTGGAATTATCCTTACGGGGATGGGATATGATGGGGCACAAGGCATTCTTGCCATGAGACAAAAGGGAGCTCGAACCATTGGACAGGACAAGAATACATCGGTTGTTTATGGCATGCCCAAAAGTGCATTTGACATAGGGGGGGTGGAATTTTTACTTCCTCTGCAGGAGATTCCCCGTTATATTCTCAACTTGCTTCAATAAGAAAACCCTTTCTAAGCAAAACTAGGGAAAAAAGCAGCTAGATTCATAATATATGTCCGGATATATTCCGGTTTTTTTATCACAAAATAAAAATATTGTCCAAATGGGTTCTTAGGGCGGTGGTTTTGTTTACCTCTAAATGCTTTCGGGGTTGGTGTGTTGCTTTTGTCGTAATTTATATAAATTTGTTATTATGAACTTATTTGTTAAAATTGTTTATTAATGGTATTATATGATCAAAAACTATGGATGTGAGTTTTTTGAACGTACGAAACTTGGGTTTACTTTTACTCGTTACTTGCTTGCTTTTTTCCCTATCCTGTTCTAAAAAAGATATTGCCGAAACAAAACTTTTATTAACAAGAAACGAGGTTTTAGAAAGCGAATTTCCTTCAAATGTAACCCCTACCGATGCTGTTAAACGCTATGTAAGAGCACAGTTCACACGGAATACCGAAGAATTACGGGCAGCGATAACAAAGGATCTATCTGACGAAATGGGTGTTGAGTTTTACGATCCTTCATTTGGCGTGTCTAGTCCCTGGGTGGAACGAGCCGAGATTGTACAACAGAATGGAGCTAGTACAAACAAATGGAGGTATAGTATCAAATACTGGATGGCAAATTCTCAAGGAATAATTGGGACAAAAAAAGAATATGTAGAGGTTATTGAAATAAATAAGAAATACTATGTTGATAACATTACAACTGAGATATAAATTTACAGGAAGCAGGAAGAACTTCCCCCTGCTTCCTAAGGTTAATTTATAGAATCAGGACAGAAGGACAGGTTGTCCAATTTATAAGTTCTTACCCATTTCATATGCTTGTACCATTGTCTGGCTTCCCTTAATATCTCCCGCATTACCAACACCAAGCCCATAGATAATACCCTTTTCTTTTGAACCTTCAAGGCAGGAAGCAAAACCCCTGAGACTTTCTATGGCCCTTTTCACATATTGTTCCCGTTCATCTGCAGCAGTGATAATAAAGTACATCTCTTTATCCCTGATTTCGGTGTACTTTGCGTAGACTCTATCTATCAAAGTCTTCATTCGTGAACTTATAGAATAAAAATAAACTGGTGTCGCCAGGACCAGCACATCGGCAGCTATCATTTTATCCAGAATTTCTTTCATGTCATCCTTCTGAACACAATTGCCGCCGTTTCTTTTACAGGCATCGCAGGCTAAACAATAATTAATTTTTTTATCTCTTAAAATTATTTTTTCAACCTGATTTCCCGCTTCCTTGGCTCCTAGCATAAATTGGTCACATAAAAGATCTGAATTCCCGTTTTTCCTATGACTTCCCGATAAGAGCAATACTTTTTTCATGTCATTTCATCCTCCTCAATGTTTCATTAATTTCACCGGTTAAAAAATTTTATCATCCGGATCCGGGATCCCCTCCCGAGGCATCTAGACTTGGGCGGACAGTATATCATCGAGATGGATAGTGCCGCCCCATCCAGCTCAGCGAAAAAGCATGCCAAAAGGCATTGGAAAAAAGCCTTGGTTGGCTTTTATAATCTTTTATTATTAAAGAATATTCTTCACCTGTATCCCAACTTCCTCCATAACCTCGTGTGGTTTGTCGAGACAAAAGAAGCAAAAAGAATGCCTTCTTGCTTCCCGGTGAAAACAGGCGGCCTTTCCGTAAAAAGCCGCCTGCCAACAGATGGATGCTTGATACCACTTAAAGAAACTTTTTACTATTCATATACCCTTGCAGGTGGTTCAGGGTCTCTCCGAAGCGTTGGAAGTGGACGACCTCCCGCTGCCGCAGGAACCTCAAAAGGTCTATCAGGTCGGGATCATCGTTGAGATTGATCAGATTTTCATAGGTTGCCCGGGTATTTTTTTTACTGCCATATCCTCATGAATGTCAGCTATCGGATCGCCCATGGTGTTTATTATCCTCAATAGTAAAGTCTTGATTTAAGAAGTTAAATGAGAACTTCCCAAAGATTGTAATTTTCGATGTCTCGAATAAATCAAATATTTATTCCTCATTATTATTAAAGAAGATTACCTTCCAACTTCTTCTCCTAAAAAGGCTTGATGTATCCAATATTTTGGCTTGTATATGACCGTCAACGTCCCAGATTACATTAATATATGAATCGCCATGTCCTAATACTAAATAGTTCATTAGTTTTTGTATACTGATACCCATAGAGTGACAACACGGTTATGGTAGAATCTAAAGTAGGAGGAGAACTACCATGCCAAAGAAAAAACTGTCTACAGATGATGCATTAGCCTTAGTACTTAGTGGCCTAAAAGGA
>DULM01000059.1 GCA_012840405.1 Syntrophomonadaceae bacterium
AGGTATATGTGCTAACACCTAGCCGCTTCATCACACGCTCCAATTTGTATTCATAAAAACTAACTCCTCTATGACCATTAAACCCCATGCCATCACCCCATCCAACTACCATATACTTCTGCCCCAATAGTGCTTATCTTATTCACTTTGGCTCTCTTTCAGATAATTAGAACAGCAATGGTTACATCTTCGCCTCCTGTTTTCTTATGAGATCATTCAAGTTTTTTTCCAGTATATTACCCTTGATCAGCACCAGCACCTGATCCCGCTTCTGTAAAGCAGCTTCCAGATCCAGCTGAGCCATATGAGTTTTGTCGGTTTCAGCTTTTGAATCATCCTTCAACTGCACCAGAAGCTGAGACCAGGTAGTTTTCATTTTCAACATATCTTGCTCAGCTCCACCCCAATCACCATCATCAACCTTGGACATCACATTCCTGGTATAGACCTGCATCAGGTATAGATCAGGCGGAACCTTTGTTGCATACAATTCCATAAAATTGGGCAGATAGCCGGCAGCCCTGTTTATTGCAAGCCGTGTACCTGACCTGTTTTTTGCGGTGATCATCATCGTTAGGTTATCCAACTCCTCTTCTATGCCATCAATATCTGCCTGCCTAGCCCCTGCTTCAACTGCCTTTGTTTCAAACCTATTCCACTGGTCGTGGATCTTTTCCGCTTGAGATTGCAGTTTATTCCAATCAACTTGATCAGCTTGTCCTCCTTGACCCTGTTGGTTACCTCCCCCTCCCTGCTGCTGGCTCTGATCTATTTTGCCTTTCTGTTGACCACCCTGTTCACTATTCTGCTGGCCTGTTTGACCTCCCTCTTGTTGCTCACCCTCTGTTTTTGGCAATTCGGGCTTTAATTCCTCATATAACTGATCAAGGCTTCCCTGGAGTTGTTTCAATTCACCAGGAACCGGCTTGCTCTCCTCACTGCTCTGTTTAGGTGCCGGTTTGCTCTGGGGCTGTGAACAACTAACAGCTGCTGCTAGATAAACAAATAGGAGCCCTATCCCGATCACCAACTGTAAATGTCTGCGACCCATTAACAACACCTCCGGAATTAGTATGAGCAGAGTAATTGCCCTCCATACAATTCTGTTACTAAATCGCTCTATTTCAATAGCAGACTCATAACAGCATAAGCACAAAAAAAACAGAGGTGAACTGCTGCAGTGCAAGGGACAAATAAGGGGTCTTTTTTTGCGATCAAGGAGCAAATAAGCGCACTGATCATAACATAGAGTGAAAAGCTTTTTGAAAGGAGTGAAAAAATATGTCAATTCCATCCTGTCCAGGCGGATTTCTCTACACCATCCAGGCAGGTGATACTTTTTTCCTTTTGGCCCAGAGATTCAATGTTTCCGTCAATGCTATTATCAACGCCAACCCTGGAGTTGATCCCAATAATCTGCAAATAGGCCAGTCAGTATGCATACCGACTGCACCACCGGGGCCACCACCAGGGGAATGTCCGGGATTCTTATATGTTATTCAAGCAGGAGACACATTCTTTCGGCTGTCGCAGCGCTTTAATGTCTCCGTAGATGCTATTATTGCAGCCAACCCAGGGGTGAATCCTAATAACCTCCAAATTGGGCAGACTGTCTGTATTCCTACAACACCTCCGGGTCCACCAGAGTGTCCGGGCTTTATCTATACCATTAGAGCTGGAGACACCCTTTTCAGTTTAGCCAACCGCTTCGGAACAACAGTGGAAGCTATACTAGAAGCAAACCCAGGTCTTGATCCCAGAAATCTGCAAGTTGGACGGAGAATCTGCATTCCCAGCAGGCGCTGTCCGCAGGGGACATTTATCTATGTAGTCAGAAGGGGAGATACTTTAACCTCCATAGCCAGGCAGTTCGGTACCACTGTTCAGGCAATAATTAGAGCAAACCCCGGGATCGATCCCAATCAACTGGCCATCGGACAGGAAATATGTGTTCCTGGTACTCCACAATAAACAATATTTGAATTATATTTCACATTCTACCCAGACCAGACGGTGATCTGAGGTTTCACCTGTATCAACAATCCCTGAGGCAAGGGGTGTCACCCCTTTGCCAAATAAGAAGTCAATTCTGGCCCGGTAGGCAGGAGCTATAAATGAATCCCCCTCACCGGGCCCCAATTCTTCGAGGGGAAATACACCAGTGAGCATTTCTTGAAAAGCTGCACTACCCCTTCTTCCATTGAGGTCACCTCCCAGGATCAGGGGTACAGGAGGAATTAGTTTCCCCAGTGCAGCTTTGATCTTTTTTACTTCCTGCAGCCTTTGATATTCATCTTTCACAGATAGATGAAATGATCCTATACCAACCAGAGCGTGGTCACAGATCTGCAGATGAGCAAAAAGAAACACCCTCTTTTCCACTCTTTGACCCGGTATATCGAGTTTAAGCTTCAATACCTCCTGCAAAGGGTAAGCAGCCAAAATGGCATTTCCATAATAACCGCCCAATAATCTTAAAGCAGGTGCAAAAAGAAAGAACCATTTCCTCCCTGTATGTTCCTCCAGTTTTTTGGCGAGATATAAGGGTTGGTGAACAAACATGCTGCGCAGAATTCTAAGATCAACCTCCTGGAGCGCAACAACCTGCAGTTCGGCCTGGTGGATCTCTTTTGCTATTCTATCAAGGTGTTTTTTATTAAGCATCACTGGAAATCCCTTTGCTCCCCTTCCGCCCTTTATATTCCAGGTTCCTATCCTCAGCTTCAATCATTTAACCCCTTTCCCAATTTAGATCTCTATACTAAAATATGCTTTCCAGTCAGCTGTTCCTTAAATAATTTCCGATTCCTTTATTCATGATACTGTATAATTATTCGTCGTTTTCTGATATTTAACGGCATTTTTATTGATTGATCAATGATTATTATGAATATCACCTATATTCTTCATTTCTTCAGCAGGAATTTGTCATTATGCGTCAAAGTAATTAAAATAACTATGCATGTCTATCAACCGGAAAACCCGGTAGATAGCTCAGAAAAAAATCAAACACAGGGGGATGAAAAATGTCGCGGAGGAAAATCGTAGCCCTTTTGGTAGCACTGACCTTCGTCTTCAGCTTTGTGCTAGCTGGCTGCGGCGGAGAGCAGTCAACTACTGAAGGGGAAAAGGTGATCACCTACAACTTAGGTGCAAGTCCAGAAACACTGGACCCAACAATGTCTACAGGTTTACCTGAAGCCACCATTCAAAGTGCACTTTTTGAGGGGCTTTACAGGTATAACGAAAACAAGGAACTGGTTCCTGCAACAGCGGAAAAAGTGGAGATTTCCGAAGATGGAACCAAGTACACCTTCACCATCAGAAAGGATGCCAAGTGGAGCAATGGAGATCCAGTAACTGCCCACGATTTTGAGTATTCCTGGAAGCGTCTGCTGGACAAAAACACAGCAGCTGAATACGCCTATCAAGGCTACTACATTAAGAACGGTGAAGAGTTTAACCTCGGAGAGGCTAGCGCAGACGATGTTGCTGTGAAAGCCGTTGATGATTATACTTTAGAAGTTGAGCTCATAGCACCAACACCATATTTCCTTGACCTGACAGCTTTTGCCAACTTCTTCCCGCTTCACAAAGAAACAGTTGAAGCCAACGAAAATTGGGCTTCCAGCCCAGAGACAATGATTGGTAACGGACCATTTAAGATGGTCAGCTTCACACCCCAGGAAAAAATCGAAATGGTCAAGAATGAGCATTACTGGGATGCTGAAAATGTCAAGCTGGATAAGCTGATTATGACCTTTGTAGAAGATGCAAACACAGGATTAAGCATGTTTGAAAGCAACCAGATAGATATAGCGGAAAGTGTTCCTGTAAAGGACACCAAGAAGCTTATTGATGAAGGCAAAGCCATTGCTTTCCCTGAACCAGCTTGCTACTACTATATATTCAACTGTAAAAAAGAGCCCTTTGATAATCCCAAAGTGCGCTTAGCTTTCTCCTATGCTATCAACCGCCAGGCCATTGTTGATAACATCACTCAGGCCGGTCAGGTGCCAGCACTTGCTTTTACACCTTTTGGTTTCCCCGATGAAACCCCAGACAAAGACTACAGAGAGGTCGGCGGGGATTATTTCAAGGATAATGATGTAGAAAAAGCAAAACAGCTCTTGGCTGAGGCCGGTTATCCTGATGGCAAGGGACTGCCTGAAATCGAAATCCTATACAACACCGATGAAGGACATCAGAAGATCGCTGAGGCTATCGCCCAGATGTGGAAAGATAACCTGGGTGCCAAAGTTAAGCTCAGAAATGCTGAGTGGGGAGTCTATCTCAATGAGCGTGACGAAGGCAACTTCCAGGTAGCAAGAGCCGGCTGGATGCCTGATTACAATGATGCCATGTCCTTTATGGATATGCATGTAACAGATGGCGGTAATAACGATTCCTTCTGGAGCAATGCAGAATATGATAAACTGATCAGAGAAGCCAAATCCACTAATGACCAGAAAGTCCGTATGGAGAAGATGCATGCTGCCGAAAAGATCCTAATGGAAGAAATGCCTGTTGCTCCTATTTACTTCTATGTCAATGTCAATATGTACAAACCATGGGTCAAAGGTGTATTTACACCGCCATTCGGCAGTTACCAGGAGTTCAAGTGGGCCGATGTTGATTTAAGCCAGAAAAAATAGTTCATACTTCAATAATTTGTGATCAATCCGGGGGCATGCCGGCTGTATGCCCCCTTCTTTCTTACATTTTCAAAAACCTTAGTTGTTGGGCAGAGAAATCGTAAGGAGGTTAGAATGTGTTCCGTTTTTTGGCACGAAGGGTGGCAACCATTATCCTTTCCCTCTTTTTCATTGTTACCCTGACATTTTTTATGATGAAGGCTATTCCCGGTGGTCCTTTTAAGAGTGAAAAAGCACTGCCACCCCAAATTGAACAAGCAATTAATGAAAAATATCACCTCGATGATCCGTTATGGAAACAGTATGTAGACTATCTGGTGCGAACAGCCCGTTGGGATCTTGGACCATCCTTTAAATACCAATATGTAACGGTCAATGACATTATTAGGGATTATTTCCCTGTCTCCGCCCAACTAGGTGCTGTTTCAGTAATACTGGCTCTGGGGTTAGGCATAAGTGCAGGGATTGTTTCCGCACTCAAACAGAATCAGATCCAGGATTACGGTACTATGATTATGGCTACTTTGGGTTTTTCAGTCCCCAGCTTCGTTATCGCTGGCCTGCTCCAGTATTTATTCGCCTATAAATGGCACATACTTCCACCTGCCATGTGGGGTTCATGGCAGAACATGGTAATGCCCGTTCTCTCACTGGCCACCCTTCCCACATGTGTTATCGCCCGTTTGATGCGCACCAGCATGCTGGAAGTACTGCAGCAGGATTATATTAAAACCGCAAGGGCCAAAGGTCTGCCTGGTCACAAGATCATCACCGGGCATGTTTTAAGAAACGCAATTCTTCCGGTGGTCACCTACCTGGGCCCGCTAATTGCTGCGATATTCACAGGCAGTTTTATTATTGAGTACATCTTTGCTATTCCTGGTTTAGGACGTTCTTTTGTTACCAGCGTCCAGAACAGAGATTACACAGTAATTATGGGGACAACAGTTTTCTACAGCCTGTTTTTGATGATCATGAACCTGATCGTAGATATTGCCTATGCAATAATTGATCCCCGTATCAAGCTAGCTGATAGGAAGGAGTGATGGCTGTGGACCCCATTTCCAATCTGCTTTTTCAACCATTCAGTCATAAAATCGGTGAAGATGAGGCCATCGTCCGCCCCAACACCACTTACTGGCAGGATGTCTGGTATCGGCTCAAACAGAATAAGGGAGCAATAGCTGGTCTGGTTATCGTTATTATCATGATAGTAATGGCTATTATTGGGCCTTATTTGACCCCCTATAGTTATGACACCCAAAATTTGGCTGCCGAATTTACAAACCAGCCTCCCAGCTCTGAACACTGGTTCGGTACAGATGACCTGGGGAGGGACCTCTTCACCAGAGTTTGGCACGGTGCCCGCGTATCTCTATTGATCGGATTCCTCAGCGCTCTGGTACAGTTTGTGATCGGGGTTACCTATGGAGGTATTTCAGGATACATAGGTGGCTGGGTAGATGAAGTAATGATGCGTATTGTAGAGATACTCAGCGGGATTCCTTTTTTACTGTATGTGATTTTGCTGATGGTAATTTTGGAACCGGGACTAAACACCATTCTCATAGCACTAGGGGTTGTCTACTGGCTCTCTATGGCTAGATTGGTACGGGGGCAGGTATTGGCACTGAAAGAACAGGAATATGTTTTAGCAGCCAGGGCTTTGGGTGCTAGCCAATGGCGGATCATCTTCCGTCACCTGATCCCCAATTGTATGGGACCAATTCTGGTCTATTCAACACTGGCCATTCCAGAGGCTATATTTGCAGAAGCCTGGCTGAGTTTTCTGGGTCTTGGTGTTTCAGCACCACAAGCCAGTTTAGGAATGCTGGTCAGTGATGGCATTGGCGCTATCCGTCTCTATCCATACCAG
This sequence comes from Syntrophomonadaceae bacterium, assembly GCA_012840405.1. Lineage (GTDB taxonomy): Bacteria > Bacillota > DSM-12270 > Thermacetogeniales > Thermacetogeniaceae > DTU068. The sequence continues at coordinate 6,532 of DULM01000059.1, forward strand.
CTGTTCTTTCCGGCTTTCTTTATCAGCTTGACAATTTTAGCCTTCAATATACTTGGTGACGGGCTGCGTGATGCACTGGACCCGCGGCTCAGGAAATAGGAGGGATCTAAGTGACTGCACTATTAGAGGTAAAAGACCTGCGTGTATCTTTCTTCATCCCGGCCGGTGAGGTCCAGGCTGTACGGGGTATTAGTTTCACTTTGGAAAAAGGAGAGTCTCTGGCCATTGTCGGTGAATCCGGTTGTGGGAAGAGTGTGACTGCTCAATCCATTATGCGCCTGCTCCAGTCCCCTCCTGCCAAAATCGTCGGAGGTTCTATCCTTTTTCAGGGAAAAGATCTACTAAAACTCTCCGAAAGAGAAATGGAAAAGGTGCGGGGCAATGAAATCGGCATGATTTTTCAGGACCCTATGACCTCTTTGAACCCCACAATGAAGATAGGGAAACAGATTGCAGAAGGGGTCAGGCTGCATCTGAAAGTAAGCTCAGAAGATGCAAAAAAACGCGTCCTGGAGATGGAAAATTTGGTAGGGTTGCCCCACCCTGAGCGCCGTTACAATCAGTATCCCCATGAGTTCAGCGGTGGTATGCGCCAGAGAACAATGATCGCTATGTCCCTGGCCTGTGAGCCTAAGCTGGTGATCGCAGATGAACCCACAACAGCATTGGATGTCACCATTCAGGCCCAGATCCTGGAACTGATGAAAGATATCCAAAAGCGTCTGGATACGGCTATCATCCTCATCACACATGATCTGGGTATTGTTGCGGACCTTTGCCACCGGGTGCTAGTGATGTATGCAGGTAAGATCATAGAAAGCGGAAGTATCGACGATATTTTTTATAATCCTCAACACCCGTACACATGGGGACTTCTCAAATCTGTCCCCAGCATTCATTCCCAGGAAAAACAACGGCTGGTACCCATCCCGGGTCAGCCGCCTGATCTGATCAAACCACCTGTGGGCTGCGCCTTTATGCCCAGGTGCAAGTATGCCATGAGGGTCTGTGTAGAACATGACCCAGCGGACTTTCAGATAAACGACGGTCACAAAGCCGCCTGCTGGCTGCTCCACCCTGCGGCTGCAGCAATTAAAGAAGCCGCTGAACTGGAGGCGAGAGCATGAATAACAATGAAATAATTTTGGAGGTAAAAAATTTAGTAAAATATTTTCCTGTTGCTGGAGATAATTTTGGTAAATCATCCCTTTTGAAAGCGGTCGATGATGTGAGTTTTACTATCAAAAGAGGGGAAACCCTTGGTCTGGTTGGGGAAAGCGGTTGCGGAAAGACCACTGTTGGCCGCACCATTATTCGTCTCTATGAACCAACTTCCGGAAAGGTTATTTTTAAGGGCAAAGACATCGTAACCGCTAACCCCAAGGAGATGAAGAGCATCAGGCGCCAGATGCAGATGATCTTTCAGGACCCCTATGCCTCCCTTAACCCTCGCATGACCGTGAGTGACATCATCGGTGAACCGCTGGATATCCACAAACTGGCCAAAGGGGATGCCCGTAAGAATCGGATCCATGAACTCCTGCAGATGGTTGGCCTTAACGCGGAACACGCCACCCGCTATCCCCACGAGTTCAGCGGTGGACAGCGCCAGCGCATCGGTATCGCCCGGGCTCTGGCAGTGGAACCGGAATTTATCATCTGTGATGAGCCTATTTCTGCACTGGATGTTTCCATCCAGGCGCAGGTGATCAATTTGCTGGAGGAACTGCAGGAAAATTTAGGCTTGACCTACCTGTTTATCGCCCATGACCTGGCCATGGTCAAGCACATCAGTACCAGAGTAGCGGTGATGTATTTAGGGAAAATAGTTGAGATTGCAGAGAGTCAAGAATTATTTGCCAATCCCCAGCACCCCTATACACAGGCGCTGCTCTCTGCTATCCCTACCCCGGATCCGAAGACAGCCAAAGCACATAAGCGCATTATTCTGGAGGGGGATGTACCGAGTCCCATCGACCCTCCTGCAGGTTGCCGTTTCCACACACGCTGCCGGTTTGCCAAAGAGATCTGTTCCGAACAAGAACCGGAGTTCAAAGGGGACAGCAAACACCAGGTAGCCTGTCATTTGATCTAATGAAAAAACTATATGTTTTTAAAACCCACCGAACTGTGTGGGTTTTTAATTTTCTATTGTTGTCAACAGTATTTATCTGTAGATAAGTATTCGATCAAAACCTTCCTGAAAAGATGGTATCTCCATATCCTGCACTTTTTCCCAAATAACTTCCTCTGGAACCTTTTTCCCAGGAGGGCGCTCTGCATTGCGCTTAAGCAGAACAGCTGGGTCTTGAAGAAATACTACAGCTTCAACAGCAGCATTGTACTTTTTTGCCCTTTCAATCAAAGGTTTACGTCGCTCGATTGTGGTATTGGTAGCATCAAAACATACCACTTTTTCTGCCTGCAGAGCCGCCTCCAACCTTTCGTAGGCCAACTTCCAAACAGCAGGCTCCAACTCAGGGTCAAACTGGACCCCAAAAACATCCCTCCTAATATCATCTGTGCTGATCACCACCACCTCAAACTGGTGCAACCAGGTAGATTTTCCTGCTGCAGGGGCCCAATCAAAATTATCAGTTTACCAGGCACGGCTGATCATACTCCTTAACTCATTTTAAAGGGCAGTTCCTGCTCCATAACAGCAACTGGAGCGAACAGGTCACCATAATGAGTATAACGATCAATAACCTGACCTGCTTCAAATACCAGTGACTCCGGATTTTTATTACTGACAGCTGTCTCAACCTCTTCCCACAGAAGGGGAGTAGAAACTGTGGGCTTTTTCCCCGCCCTTAAGGAATAAACCGAAACCGTTGTTTTATGAAAATCATTCTGGCTCCAGTCGATAAAAACTTTTCCTTTACGCAGTTCCTTGGACATCCGGGAGACAACCAACTGAGGATACCGCTCCTCCAGCAGTTCAGCACAAGCCCTGGCAAAACCCTTTGTCTGCTCATAATTCGTAGGCCGGTTGAGAGGCACATAAAGCTGCAGCCCTTTTAGCCCAGATGTTTTTGGAAAACAGTGCAGACCAAGGTCTCTCAGTATATCCCGCAGCATCTTCCCCACCACACAGCACTCCACACTTGTTGCCGGTGGTCCTGGGTCCAAATCGAAAACCAAAACAGTTGGGGTAAAAGGATCTGTTCCTTTTGCCAGAGAGGGATGCAGTTCTAGAGCCGCAAGGTTCGCAGCCCAAATAAGTGAAGGTAGGTCATTCAAACTGCAATAGTTGATCTCCCGCTTCCGTTGATCACCACTAACCGGAATAGTCTGCAGCCATGATGGCCGGTGTTCAGGGCACTCCTTCTGATAAAAAAACTTGCCCTCAACACCATCAGGATAACGCTTCAGGGTTACCGGCCGGTCTTTGAGATGTACCAGCAAGGCCGGTGCGATAGCATTATAATATTTGATCACATCTCCTTTTGTAAAACCGCTCTCTGGATATAAAACCTTGTCCAGGTTTGACAGCTGCAACTCCCTGCCCTCAATTGATATATAAGTTTTTTCTGATACAGGCATCTGTCTCATCCCCATTGCTTTATAACATTAGTATGGCTGACAGCTTGCAGATAGATTCCAATACCTTCCCTTTTTTCGGCACCTGATGCCGAATATTCGTTAATATGCCGTTTTTTAGGCATATAATTATCAGGATTTTTCTGTCATCTGATCCAGCTATCTACTCAAGACCTTGTACCTTTCGTAACAAGTCATTTTTTTTATTATTTATTTTTTTCTAAATCATCTATTTGTGGCATGCTTTTTGCTTATACAAATAAGTGAAAGAAATAACAAGGCATCAGCCTGAAAGGAGTGATACTAAATGGCAGTAGTACTGAAGGAAGTCGAGAAAGAGGTCAAAAATGAAACTCTACGGTTAGTCCCCAAACAGGAGGATAAAAAAATTGAGTATGAGTTCCCCTATGATGATCTGTATCTGCTCTACGACTACATGCTGAAAGAAATGAACACAAAAAAATAAAACAATAAAAAATAAAAATAAAATTTGAGGGTTAACAATGATAACCGACAGACTGGTTTAACTGCCGGCCGGAATTAAGGGTCGGCAGTAATTGTAATTTTCACTCCTTGTAGTGATAACATAAAAAAGAAGCTGCCGGTTATTTTTTTTTGATTTGGGAGGTAAACCGACAGCTTCGGGGGCCGCTAGTTCATGCTATTGTATTTATTATGCAAAAATCATACCCAAAAAATTCTTATCTGCAGTATAATGGATATATGCTGCAGTTTAGAATATTTAATAAATTTCAAAAACAATTATGAATGCTCTGCAAAGAATTTACTTCAACAGCAGCCAACATCAGTATTTGGATTGGCCCCTTAAGCGTGCCCCAACAGAACAGAACAGAGCGCTTTTCTATTAACTGGCTCTATTCCTCTACCCCCCTCTTTATATATATCATATTCTAGATTAATTGTGGATCTCCTTCAAAAAAAAAACTATTTCCATAAACTCGGTGAAAAAATAATAAAAACTGTGTAAATCTCCAAACGCCCCAACAGCATTAAAAAGCTGAGAAAGAATTTCCCCTGGTCTGCCAGTTCCGCATAGGTAACTGCAGCCCCTGCTGCACCCGGACCTGTCCCCACATTGTTTAGGGAGGCAGCAACAGAAGTAAAGGTACTGGTCAAATCCAACCCCATAGCAGTCATAATAATTCCTGATATTACAAAGATAATAATATATAAAAAGAAGAACTGCTGGATATTGTTAACAAGTTCCACAGAAATAGTTTTTCCTTCAATTTTAGGAGAAATAACCGCTCTGGGGTGAATTAACTTCCTGAGTTCTATTACCCCTTCCTTTAGTAGAACCAAAATCCTCCCTATTTTGATAGAACCGCTGGTTGACCCAGAGCACCCCCCGATAAACATCAAAGTGATTAAAATCCCTTGTGCCATAGAAGGCCATACATTTAAATCAGTGGTAGTATAACCGGTGGTATTCATAATGGAAACTACTTGAAAGAGGGATGTCCTGATCAACTCTTCCACACTGCCGAACAGCTGGCGTGTGCTACCAGCGATGATAACAGTTGCCACCAAAATAATCGCTGTATATAAACGAAATTCCTCATTCCGCCAAAAGGTCTTTAAGCTGCGGCCGCGCAGAGCCTGGTAATAGAGTGCAAAATTAACACCGGATAAAAACATAAATAAAATGATTACCCATTGGATGGATTTTATGGGATAAGCACCGATGCTCCCATTCCTGATGGTAACTCCACCGGTAGCTACAGTACCAAAAGAATGGCAGATCGCATCAAATAGAGGCATCCCCAGCAACCACAAGAGGCCTGTTTCCAAAACATTTAACACCAAATAGGTAATCCAAAGGACCTGGGCTGTCTCACTGATCCTGGGCATTATTTTGGTTACTATCCCGGGAATCTCTGCCCGAAAGATGCGGTTGGCTCCCACTCCCAACTGGGACAGGAGAGCAACCATAAACACAATAATCCCCATTCCCCCTAACCAGAGGGTCAGGCTTCGCCAGAAGAGAATACCCCTGGGCAACATTTCCACATCAGTAAAGATAGTCGCCCCTGTAGTGGTAAAACCTGAAACTGATTCAAAAAAGGCATCAGCAAAACTGGTGCATACACCAGATAAAAGAAAAGGCAGAGACCCAAAAAGTGAAACCAGGAGCCACCCCACAGTAACTATGACAAAACTTTCCCTATAGCGTATCTCTCCCTTTTCCGGCACCAACCATATGATCAGCAAACCACAAGAGATTGTGATCAAAATAGAAATAATAAAAGCTAGCCGGTCAGGCCCCTGGTCGTAAAGAGCCCACAGCAGCGGCAAAATCATAAACAGCCCGAGAAAAATCAAGGCTTTCCCCATCAAATTGATGATCAAGCGGATATTCATCTCTTGATAATCCTCCGGGGCTCAAAAAAGCTACCTATCCTGGGGATATTCTCCGGAACTGTGAATAGAGTCAGCCGATCCCCTGCCTTAATGATATCATCCCCACCGGGAATAATCACCTTTTTATCCCGCATAATCGCTCCCACCAGTGTTCCTTTAGGCAGGTTAATATTTTTCAGCACTTTGTTCACCACTGGCACATCCTCTGTGATGTCCAATTCAATCATCTCTGCATCAGTATCCCCCAGCAAGGTAACAGATGAAACATATCCCCGCCTGATAAAGCGTAATATTGAACCTGCTGTGAACATCCTGGGGCTGATCACCTTATCTACGTTTACATGGTCAATCAGCGGTATCAGGTCAGAACGGCGAATCTGTACAAAGGTTTTTTTCGCCCCCAGTTCTTTGGCAATGAGGCAAACCAGCAAATTTAATTTATCATCATCGGTCACCGCCACAAAGGCATCAGCCTGGCCGATATTCTCCTCCATTAAGAGATCAATATCTGTTCCATCCCCATTGATCACAAGGGTTTTTTCCAAACGGCTGTCGATCTCCCGGCATTTTTTCTTATCCTTTTCAATCACCTTGACAAGATAATTTTTCTTCTCCAGTTCCTGAGCCAGGTAAAACCCGATCAGTTCCCCACCCAAAATAACCACATTCTCAATTATCGGCTTTCTATTGGTAAGAAAAAGTTTTTCAATAGACTTCATATCTTTGGTGCGGGCCATGATATAGACTAGATCACCTGGCTGAATGACATCAT
>DULM01000060.1 GCA_012840405.1 Syntrophomonadaceae bacterium
ACTGTCCCGGTGATGGGTTGGCCACTTCCAACTGGTGTATCTAACCAGTTTGTCGCACAGCAGAAGCAGGGCGGGCAGAATGAAGATGATGGTAAGCATGCTGATAAAAGCGCCGATCCCCAGCATGCCGCACATCTGACCAGCCATTTTTATTTTGGAAACAAGTGCTACAGCTATAGTAGCAACAGTCAGGGTCAGTGAACTGGTTAGAATGGAACGCCCGCTTTTTTCTACTGCTTGGCGCATAGCCTCTAGAGGGGGGTGTTCCTGGAGGGCCTCTTTATATTTGCTGGTGAGCAAAATGGCATAGTCAACTGTTGCTCCCAGTTGTACAGAACCCAGCACTAAATATGTGACAAAATAAAGTTCAGTACCGCTTAGAAACGCTCCGGATAGGTTGAGCCAAATGGCAAACTGGATAGCCATTACCAGAATGATAGGCAGTGAAAGTGATGTAAATGTTAGGGCAACGATCACAGCGATAGCCATTGCAGAGAAGGTATTTACCCTGGACAGGTCTTTTGTGGTGAGTTCCTTTAGGTCCTGGGTAAGGGATGCCTCACCGCTCAGATAAACTTCATCATATAAGGAATCTGCAGTATCCTTGATTTGTTTGAGGGTGCTACTGATTCTTGAGTCACCCTGTCCAATCCCCAGTTCTATGGTGCAGAGGGCATAATTACCAGCGCGGAACGCTTGAGATACATCTTCTGGAATAAACGATTCCGGGATCTGAGCTCCGGTATATTCAACTAGGGAATTAACCGTCTTGACCTCAGGGATGGTTTTCAGTTGTTCTGTAAGGGTTTGTTCTGTTTTTAAACCTTTATCTTCAACTATAAGATAGACCACTTCAGCTACACCATGTTTTTTTCTCAACTTCTCACTGTCGGCCACCGCAGTGATCTCCTTGGATAACCCTTTTTCTAAACTGTAAAAAACCCCCACCTTGTCTTTGAGCAGAAAAGAGGGGATGATGAGGACAAAAAACAGAAGGATAAAAGCAGCCCGTTTATTGACTACTAGCTTAGCGGTTCTGGTAAAAGTAGGGATCAGAATGCGGTGACTGGTGCGCTCAATTGGTTTTTGGAAGATCAGCAGCAATCCTGGCAACAGAAGTAGTATACATATTAGACTAAACACAACCCCTTTGGCCAGAACTATTCCCATGTCCTTTCCAAGTCCAAAGTGCATTGCTATCAGTGCCATAAAACCGGCGACTGTTGTTAAGGCACTGGAGGCAATGGCCGTGCTCGTACGTGAAACAGCTATTGCCATGGCTTTCTCTGGGTCATCATGTTTTTCCTTTTCCTCTTCAAAGCGGTGGATCAGGAAGATACCGTAGTCCATAGTAACTGCCAATTGCAAAACAGCTGCTATAGCCTGGGTGATGTAGGAAACAGAACCCAGCAGCACATTGCTTCCCAGATTATAGGTCACCGAAAACCCTACTGCTATCAGCAGCAGTAAGGGTTGCAGATAAGAACTGGTGGAAAGAGATAGTACGATAAAAATGGCAATTACTGCAATCAGGATGTACAGGAACTGTTCTTTGTTGAAAATAATGTTTAGGTCCCGGATGATAACCGGAAAACCAGCAACCACGGCATCTGGCCCTGCAAGTTGACGGATTTCGTCAACAGCTCTTTGCGTAACTGAGGATATAGAGTTGTGGGTGAACTGTATCTGTATGATCGATGCATTATCTGTTGTGAAGTTTTGTTTTATCTCTTCTGGTATAAAAAATGCAGGTACACTGGGGTGATAAAGGTCATTTAGCCAGCTGGCCTTTTCTACACCGGGCACCTTTTCGATCTGCTCTTTTAACTGGACAATTTGGTAGGTCTCCCAGTTTTCTACCATTACATAGCTGTTGGCTGCAATACGAAAATCTCTTTCTAGAATATCTTGGCCTTGTTTGGAAGCAAGTTGCTGGGGCAGATAAGATGTAACATCATAATTTATTTCAGCCTGCAGGTATCCTAGTAGAGAGGGAATGAGCAGGATTGAAGCAATAATCAGCAGCAGTTTTCTGTATTTAACCACGAAATAAGACCAGCCTAGCAAAAGGGATCTCCGTCCTTTCTGTATCGTATAACAGAAAAATAGTTAGCATGTTAACAATCATATTTAAAGATTATACTGAAATGGTTAACATGTCAACTAAACTTTTTGGTGTATTTACTGTAAAATTGTAAAAGGCTGCTTCTTTACTGTTGTAGCAACCTCAGTTGATCTGTTAACAGGGAGGAATCTGTCTGTCCATTGTAGAAGGGTATCACCTTCAGATGGTATAAGAAAACACAGAGGAGATTATGATGCAAAAAGAACTCAAACAGGGTATCAAAGATGCTTTACCAATAGTATTAGGTTATCTTCCTTTAGGGATGGCTTTTGGGGTACTGGCCAAAGAAGCAGGATTGTCTGTGATGCAGGCAACTATGATGTCTGTCCTCTGTTTTACAGGGGCGGGACAGTATATAACCATAGGAATCATGCAGGCAGGCGGTGCCATAATAACTATTATTATTGCTAATGCTTTGGTCAACCTCCGCTATCTGCTTTTTTCCACCTCAACAGTACCCTATTTAAAGGATCGGATGCCGGTATTTACAGCTAGTTTGCTATCCTATGGACTGACTGATGAGACCTATGCTGTGGCTATGAACCACTATCAGGATCATCCTGCAACTGCAGCTTATATGGCTGGGTTGAATCTGACCTCTCACCTGGGGTGGATCGGCGGTTCCTTACTAGGGGCGGTGCTGGGCAGTTTTATCACCAACACCGACCAGTTTGGGTTGGGTTTTGCGCTGCCTGCCATGTATACCTGTCTTTTGATTTTTATGATCAAGCGAAAAGCAGATATTTGGGTGGCGGTGTCAGCAGCGGTAATCTGTCTGGTAATCGGTTATCTTGTGCCTGCTGCTATGAGCAACCTTTCCAACATTATCTTTGCTACTATCATTGCGGCAACTTTGGGGGTGATGATCAATGGACAACACTAGTATTTGGTTAATAATCATCGGCGTCTCTATAATTAGTTTGACACCGCGCATTCTGCCGGTTGCTCTGTTATCCCGTTTTGAATTTCCTGCTATTATCAAGGAATGGCTCTCCTTTGTAGCTCCTGCTGTACTGGGAGGGCTGACCGCAGTGAGTGTTCTTGCCCCTGATGGAGTAATTGACATCAGTGTCAATAACATATATATCTGGGCCTTTTTACCGACAGTGATTGCAGCGGTTAAGACCAAGAACCTATTTTTTACTTTAATGGTGGGGATAGCAGCAATGGCTTGTCTATATAATATTGTCGGTATCTGAATAAGACTTTTTTCCCAACATGCAGGAAATTGGCGGAAAATGTTGAATAATATACTTGTTGAGTTATTATTGAGTTATTAAGGATTTAAGACAAACAGGAGGCAGTTTGTATGGTATTTGATAAAAACATCCTGCCTTTAATCTTATTTCAGTATTTACCTGAAACGACTATTTTTACCGCTTTATCTATGTTGTTAGCGGGGTATAAGATTAGATTGAAACAGGTAGTAATAATTGGCATTATTGGGGCTCTTTTTGCAGCAGTAGTTAAATCACAACAACCGATGCCAATAGTGAGCACCTTGATCATGGTGTTTATTTTGATCATATTATTCGTAATAATCTCTAAATTAGATGTTATCTCAGCTTCTATTGCCGTCTTTTTGGGTTTTGTAGTGCTAGGACTTGTGGAAGTCGCTAATTATTTTGTTGTCACCGGGGTGACCGGGATTACCGTGCAACAGGCCATGGAAGATTTGACTTTAAGACTGCTTTTTCCTCTGCCGGAATACATTTTGTTGACAGTTCTGATTTTAGTCTGTCAGAAATATAATTTTACTCTTATCAATTTGAAAGAACTAAAAGAATTGAGTAAGAAGGATTATGAAAGATAGACCCTTATTCAACATAATCTTACCTTTAGGACTTGCCATCCTGCTAGTCTCTCTATTAGTACTCTCTTCACTCAATCTACACAACCTAATTAGCAGTTGCCTTTCCTTATCAGAACCTGTTTTGTTTGCTTTGATTATCATGCTCTTTATCACTATCCCGGTTTTGCTGATTCTGACAAAAAATATTTATTTGCTTACCAAGCAACAGAAAACACTGGAAATTCAAGACTTTTACATCGAACACCTCAGTGAACTGGTGAGAGCGATCCGTGTACAAAGGCATGATTTTGTTAATCACATGCAGGTTGTTTATGCTTTAATGAAAACCGGCAAATTTGATAAAGCAATGGAGTATATAGCTGACTTATCCCATGATATTCAAATAACCGGAGCAATGCTGAGTGTTGATATACCTGAACTGTCCGCCTTGCTGCTGGCCAAAACGGACCTGGCGCGAAAAAAAGAAATATTATTTAAAATAACTGTGGAGTCAGATTTAAAAGGGTTGGAAATCAAGTCCCTGGAATTGATCATGGTGGTGGCGAATCTGCTGGACAATGCCTTTGAGGCTGTAGACACACTGCCTGAGGAAATGAGGAGTGTGGTTTTAAAAGTAACAGAAACCGCTGAATATTACTGTTTGCAGATTAAAAACCCGGGTTACATACCTGAGGAAATAAGGATGAGAATATTTGAAATGGGGTACTCTACCAAGGAGGGGAAAGAACGGGGAACAGGCCTGGCAGCTGTGAAATCTGTTGTGGAAAAGAACGGGGGGACGATTACACTACAATGCAGCAGGGACCAGGGTATAATATTCACGGTATCTTTCCCCAAACCCTCCAATTCGGAGAGATAATCATCTTTGCTCTATTTTTTATTGCTTAACAACACGTGCGATTTTCTGAAAAAGGAGCATGCATACGATAAAAATCTCGCAATAAAGAGTGCCAATACCGATCCGGTACCAGACGGCTCTGGAAGTTACTTTGCTGTAAAGGATAAATATAAATCCCAACAACACTGTTATAAATTGCAGCCTTTCCATAGTTCTTGCTCTGAAAATTGCGGCACCCAGGGGCATGGTAGATACCTGCTCTTGTTGGTGGTTGGGGCGGGAGGCGAGAATCCTGTTTGTGATAAGTATACCGACCTGTGGGATAACCATGAGAGCGATTATTGTCAGCGGGAGCATACCGGTCAGCAAAACCTGCACCCCTAACCAGCTGCCTAGATACCAGTCTGCAGCAAGGTCCAGTTTAGCCCCCTTACGTGAACACTGTCCCCGCAGCCGTGCCAATGGACCATCAATAAAATCGGTAAGTGCAGCTGCACATAAAATCCAGAATTGAAATACCAGTGAAGTACTTATTAGATAATAAATGATTGCTATCGAAACCAGAACAATGCGCAGACCTGTGATGTGGTTTGGGTAGACCCAATCAGGAATCAGTAGATCCAGCATGGGCTTTAAAGCGCGGTCACGGATCCTCTCCTCTGCATTTGTAATCCGTTCCGGCAGATTCATCCTAAGACCCACCTTTCC
>DULM01000061.1 GCA_012840405.1 Syntrophomonadaceae bacterium
ACGCCCTTATCAAGTCTGAGTGATACAAGGAGGTGAACAAAGTGATCGAAGTGGATAAGACAACATTTGAAGAAGAGGTCTTGAAAGCGGAAGGGTTGGTAGTAGTAGATTTTTGGAGCCCCAAGTGTGAGCCTTGTAAAGAACTGATGCCCCATGTGGCCAAACTGGCGGAAAAATACCAGGGCAAAGCGAAATTCTGCAAGCTTGACACAGCAGCCAACAGGAGATTAGCCATCAGCCAAAAGGTACTGGGCTTGCCGACAATTGCCTTTTATAAGAACGGTGAAAAAATTGCAGAACTGACCCAGAATGTTACTGTAGAAGATGTAGAAGCAAAACTGAATGAATTGGTTTAAGAAAGGAGTAATCTGCCATGCTGAAAGGCAAGAAAGTCGCTATTCTAGGCGACCGGGACGGAATTCCGGGCCCTGCCATCGAAGAGTGTGTCAAAGCAGCTGGGGCAGAGGTAGTATTTTCAACTACCGAATGCTTTGTCTGAACAGCTGCAGGGGCAATGGACCTGGAAAACCAGGCCCGGATCAAAGACCTGTATGACAAGTACGGCAATGAAGAACTAATTGTTGTGCTCGGAGGAGCAGAACCGGAGGCCTCTGGGCTTGCTGCCGAAACTGTAGCAACAGGTGATCCGACCTTTGCAGGTCCATTATCAGGAGTCTCGTTGGGACTCAAGGCTTATCACATCTTTGAATTAAAAGATGAAATCCCTGCTGATGTTTATGAAGAACAGGTCGGTATGATGGAAATGGTGCTCGATGTTGATGAGATAGTTAATGAAGTTAAAACATATAGAAAATAATCTGTTGAATGAGGGCTATGCAAAGGGTAATGGTGTAAAATTCTATTTTACCCATTACCCTTTATACCACTATGGAGGTGATAACAAATGAACTATCCGGTTGTCAAAGGAGCAGCCTATGCCCTGGTTCAAGCCAACAGCATGCTTTTACATCAGGGTTCCACTCAAATAACAGAGCGGTTAAAAAACGAGCAGTCAGAACACCTCAAAGCACTGCCTGAACACCTGAGGAGTTTTGAAGATGCTGTCTGCTACCCGCCAAACCAGGCTTATATCGGAAATATCACACCAGATCAATTAAAGGAAATACCCCATCCTTGGTATGAAAATCCGATAGCTGGTGCCTCTAGGGATGGAAAGTACGGAGAGATCATGCCAGAGGATGAGTTTTTCGGCTTAATGAAGATGGTGGACAGCTTTGATCTGGTGGTATTAGAAGAGTCCTTTCAGGCTGCTGTTAAAGAGAAACTGCAGTCACACCCGATTTTAAAGGATATCAAAGAGATAACAAAATTGGACAGCACAGCTCATAGTGCTGATGAAATACAGAAACTGGTTGCTGAGCATAACGCCCAACCCCTGTATTTCGCAGGCAAACTGGTGGGCTGTGTGAAAAAGGCCCACGAATTTGATGAAGCCCTATCCTCAGAGGTGATGCTGGGAAACCTGGCCAATAAGGCCTCTGCTGTTTTAGTTCTCAAACAGCTGCTGGCAAAAACAGGCCTGAACCCTGAACAGGTTGATTATATTATCGAGTGTTCAGAGGAAGCATGTGGTGATATGAACCAGCGGGGCGGCGGTAACTTTGCTAAAGCCATCGGCGAAATCTGCGGCTGTATCAATGCCACAGGCTCTGACACCCGCAGCTTCTGTGCCGGCCCTGCCCATGCTTTGGTAGAAGCTGCAGCTCTGGTGCAGTCAGGGATTTACAGCAATGTGGTTGTGCTGGGCGGAGGCTGTACAGCCAAATTGGGAATGAACTCAAGGGACCATGTGAAAAAAGGAATGCCTGCACTGGAGGATATGCTAGGAGCCTTTGCTGTGCATATCGGAGAAAATGATGGTGTCAATCCGGTGATCAGGACCGATGCCATCGGGCGGCACAAAATCGGTTCTGGGGCCTCCCCACAGGCAGTAATGACCGCCATTGTCACTGATCCGCTGGATAAGATCGGCTATAAGATCACAGATATTGACCGCTATGCCCCTGAACTGCAGAACCCGGAGATCACAGAACCCGCTGGTGCAGGTAATGTGCCTATGGCCAACTTTAAGATGATCAGCGCCCTGGCCGTGAAAAGAGGGGATATACAAAAAGCGGATTTAATGAAGGCTGTTGACAGTTTCGGGATGCCCGGCTTTGCACCCACTCAGGGACACATCCCTTCTGGTGTGCCCTTTATTGGACATGCCAGGGACATGATCCTGGAAGGCAAGATCGAAAGAGCAATGATTATCGGCAAAGGCAGCCTTTTCCTGGGGAGGTTGACCAACCTGTTTGATGGTGTTTCCATGATTATGGAGAAAAACAGCGGAGTGGTAGCTACCGATACAGGTTTTGATCAGGAACAGCTGCGCAAAATGATCGCTGAAGCGATGCGAGAATTTGCTAAGTCTTTTCGGGAATAGGGGACGAATGACACCTTTATGGAAAGGAAGGTGAGATCATGGACGAAAAAATGACGCGTGCCGCGATTGCTGATGTTTTTGAGGAATTGGCCGATGCTTTGGAAACAGGTTCTTATGGCAAAAAGACCCGGGTTGGACTCACTATCCTAGGGAGTGAACATGGGGTAGCAGAATTGGTGGCTGGAGCTGAACTGGCCGCAAAGCAAAACCCAGGGCTGGAGGTTGTGCTGATCGGTAAAGGCGCAGAGGGCAGCTTTGAGTTGGTGGAGGCAGAAGATGAGCAAGAATCACACAAAAAAATGGATGAACTACTGCAAAAGGGGTATTTGGACGCTGCTGTGACCATGCACTACACGTTTCCTATAGGGGTATCCACAGTAGGGAGAGTGATCACCCCGGTCAAAGGCAAGGAGATGTTTATCGCTACCACTACAGGAACCTCTGCCACAGAGAGGGTCATTGCACTGCTTCACAACACCATACTGGGAATTGCTACTGCTAAGGCCTGTGGTAGAGAAAACCCCACTGTGGGTATTTTGAACATAGATGGTGCCAGGCAGTTGGAAAGAGCCTTAAGGAAACTGCAGGAAGGGGGTTACCCCATTAGTTTTGCCGAATCTGCCAGGAGTGATGGTGGTGTGGTGATGAGGGGGAATGACCTCCTGATGGGTGTTCCTGATGTAATGGTTATGGACAGCCTTACCGGGAATGTACTGATCAAGGTTTTGTCAGCCTACAGCAGTGGGGGGAATTATGAAGCTATAGGCCTGGGATATGGGCCAGGTGTGGGAGAAGGCTTTGACCGGATTATCTGCATCATCTCCCGGAGTTCCGGCGCCCCGGTTATTGCGGGAGCGATTCGCTATGCAGCTGAGTGTGCCAGAGGAAGGGTCATGGAGCTGGTAAAGGCGGAATACAGTGCAGCCAAAAAAGCTGGCTTCAGTGAACTGCTCAAGACCCTGGCAGCAGGGGAGACAAGCAAAAAGGATGATGCAGAAGAAATAACCCCACCGCCGAAGAAAATGGCCAGTGAAGACATACCAGGGATCGAAGTAATGGAAATCGAAGACGCTGTGCGCCTTTTGTGGAAGGAAAAGATCTATGCGGAAAGCGGTATGGGCTGTACAGGGCCAGTTATTATGATCGCTCCTGAGGATAAGGAAAGAGCCGTACAGTTGCTGAAGGAAAATGGATATTTGTAGTGGAGTCAGCTTTAGGTTGCGGGGTGACAGGGGGGACGGGGGTTCTGCCATCATGCACATAGGTCCCGGTGAGTCAAAGTGACCGTCCCCAAACTCCAGTTAACCAGTATGGGAGGATGAGGTGTTTGAAGAACACAATTATCACAAATAATCCACTAGTGAGGGATAAATATTCAGAAAATGTGCTTTTTATAGACGGCTCGGTTGAACAGGTTTTGATCAAGGTAAGGGATCTGGTTCATGAGGGGTATGAACTGATTACTCACCCTTTGCCGGCTAGCCTGCGGATCATGTTTTCCCCCTACCGTTCTGTTATCATCGGGCAGAAGAAGGGCGCAATTGATCCTCTCCATATAGAGATCGCTGAAGAGAGTGTTCTGAAATATAAAAGGCAGATGAGTAGCCGGGAAGTAGACCTTAAACACAACACAGATTATCAGCAGATCGACCTCATCCTTCTTGAGTCAGCCTTACAAAGTGAGGTGTGACAAGGGGACGGCAGATTGTGCGAATAATCGTTTGCTGCTGACTAGTAACACAACATATGGCGTGAAGGACGATGAACAAAACCATATATAGCGTTTATCAATTCCAATAAGGGAGTTTTCACACAGTCTGACGGGGGCCTGTCACGGAAGCACAAGGACGGCCTTTTTGTTTCCTTTCAGTCACATGAGTCAAAGTCACCGTCCCCTTGACTCAGTCCCCTTGACACACTTTATTATGCACACCTGTTCCGGAGAGTCAAGGCAACGGTCCCCTTGATTATAAGAACCAGTCCTTTTGTTTTTTTTTTTTTGACTTTAAGTAGTTAGTCAAAGCGCCTGTCCCTTTGGCTCTTGCTTCTTTCCTTAGACTTTGGTGTTCGTTGGCGGTCGCGGCGATTGGAAACAAAACAGATGATAATTGATTTAATAATGAATTTTCATGGTAATGCCACCGAAATGCAGAAGGAATTAGTTTACATGCGTAGATGACAACAAATAATAAACATATGCTGTTGTTGTAAAATACATAATGTATTTCATTAATTAATTGAGAAATATCAGGGGGTGAATTTTTTGAAACTGGAGATCGGAAGAATCAAAATTAAAGACATCCAATTTGGTGACAGAACATTTGTGCAGGATGGTTTTTTAACGGTTGACAAAGAAGCCCTGGCAGCATTCCTGAAAGAAGACGAAAGGATTAAGGATGTAAGCATCGATATCGCCAGGCCCGGTGAAAAGGTCAGGATCATACCGGTCAAAGATGTGATTGAACCGAGAGTAAAGGTTGAAGGAACAGGGGCGGGTTTCCCCGGTGTAACCACAAAACCCAGTCAGTGTGGCCAAGGAAGAACCCATGTTTTATATGGGGCAGCAGTTGTTACAGTAGGAGACATCGTTGGTTTCCAAGAGGGAGTTATTGACATGTGGGGAGAGGGTGCCCGCTGGACACCGTTCTCCAAAACCTACAACCTGACTGTTGATATTCAGGTTGTGGAAGGGTTGGATACACATACTCATGAGGAAACAGTAAGGTTGGCTGGATTAAGAGCAGCAGAATTCATCGGTCAGGCAGGCAAAGATGTAGAACCTGATGAGCTCCTCACCTATGAGATGGGCGGGATATTTGAAGAAACTGCAAAATATCCTAACCTGCCCAAAGTGCTTTATGCGGAAATGATGATCACACAGGGCTTGCTCCATGACACCTATATTTACGGAGTAAATGCCCAGCATATCCTTCCGACACTGATGCATCCCAACGAAGAACTGGACGGTGCGGTGATCAGCGGCAACTGTGTGGCAGCCTGTGATAAGATCACAACCTACCAACACCAGAACAACAGCGTTATTCTTGACCTCTATGAAAAGCATGGAAAAGAGATCAACTTTTTGGGTGTAATTATGGTTCCTGAGCATACCACCCTCACAGGTAAACTCCGTGCTTCTGACTACACAGTAAAACTGGCCAAAATGTTGGGTGCTGATGGTGTAATCGTTTCCGAAGAAGGATATGGTAACCCGGATTCAGACCTGTTGATGATCTGTAAAAAGTGTGAAAAGGCTGGCATCAAAACTGTATTGATCACTGATGAATGTGCCGGTAGGGATGGGATGTCCCAAGGGTTGGCTGATACAGTTCCTGAAGCAGTAGCAGTGGTTTCATGTGGCAATGTGAGCCATGTGGTAACACTGCCTCCCGCAGACAAAGTTATTGGCAACGCGGAATCCATTTCGGTATTGGCAGGAGGCTGGAAGGGAGCTCTCTTGGAAGACGGTACCTTACAGTGCGAACTGAATGCTGTAATTGGATCTACTTCTGAAATCGGCTATCACTATGTTACTTGCAGAGAATACTAGTTATGCAGGGAGGGAAGAAAAGACATGTCTGAGAAATTCAAAGTCCTATACTATGTAAACCAATTTTTCGGACAGGTCGGCGGAGAGGATAAAGCAGGTATGCCTCCAGAATACCGTCCGGAAAAAGTCGGCCCCGCCGTAGGGTTTGAAGGCGCCCTTCAGGGTGAGGGTGAAGTAGTAGGCACGATTATCTGCGGAGATAACTACTTCAATGAGCATAAAGAAGAAGCCCTGGAATTTATTAAGAAGACCATCAAAGAAACAGCACCAGATGTGGTTGTGGCCGGGCCAGCATTTAATGCCGGTAGATACGGCATGGCCTGCGGTGAACTGGCCAAAACTGTAGTTGAGGAATTCAATAAACCGGTTGTCACCGGGATGTATATAGAGAACCCGGGTGTGGAGATCTGTAAGGATAAAGCTATCGTTGTCAGCACAGCAGATTCTGCTGCCGGTATGAGAAAGGCACTGCCTCTTATGGCTGCTATTACTAGAAAGCTAGCCAAGGGAATTGAATTAGATGCGCCAGCAAAAGAGGGTTATATTCCTCAGGGAAGGAGAAAGACCCTCTTTGTGGATAAGAGAGGTTCCCAGCGTGCTGTCGAAATGCTTTTGGCACGCTTCAAAGGGGAAGAGTTTGAAACAGAGTTGCCCATGCCTGTTTTTGACCAGGTTGAGCCGGCTCCTGCCATCAAGGATCTCAGCAAAGCAACTATAGCATTATGTACCTCAGGCGGTATTGTTCCCCAGGGCAACCCGGACGGGATTCAGTCCGCCAGTGCCCAAAAATGGGGCAAATATAATATCAGCGAGTTGGATAGCCTTAACGCACCTGATTTCTACTCCACCCATGGCGGCTATGATACAGCATTTGCCAATGATAACCCCAACAGGGTAGTTCCGCTGGATATCCTCAGGGAGTATGAAAAAGAGGGTGTGATCGGCAAGGTATATGACTGGTTCTTTACAACTACAGGTACAGGAACCTCTGTGAGCAATGCGAAGAAATTTGGCCAAGAAATAGGAGCAATCTTAAAAGAGGCGGGGGTTGATGGTGTTATTCTCACCTCCACCTGAGGGACCTGTACTCGTTGCGGTGCAACGATGGTAAAAGAAATCGAAAGATACGGTATTCCTATTGTTCATATGGCTACAATTACCACTATATCCGAGTCTGTAGGGGCTAACAGGATCGTTCCTACTGTTGCTATCCCTCATCCGGTGGGCAACCCCAGTCTTTCCGCCGAAGATGAGCATGCTCTGAGAAAAGAGCTGGTAGGAAAAGCCTTGAAGGCCCTGACCACAGAGATAACCGAAACCACTCACTTTGATTAAGAGTTTTATAAACTTTTAATAGATATGTGATAAGGGGGCATTACTTCAGCTTTGTAATGCCCCCTTTTATCGTAATGAAGATAACAAAAAAGGAAATTTAAAGCACAAAATTGATTCAAATGAATGGGATCTGAATCATATCCAACAAACTTAGCGATATTTGATACCCAATAATTAACAAAATAAATCAATGTATTTAAATACATTTCCCCAAAAATCATGCTCACGGATTTTTTCGGCAATATTCACTCAAGCTGAGTAAAGCCCTATTCATTATCATTCAAAACAGAAAAGGATGATATACCCGTTTGAATGTGAAGAAACAAGGCGAATGCTATCTAAGACCCAAGCGATTTTTCCGGGTATGATAGAACTGCCTCAGGACCAAGGTGGAATGCCTATATTCATGCACGGTGTTTTGCAAACGTCTGATATTTATATGATTTAGGGAGGAAGGACAATAATGGAAGGAAGTAGTGACAAAATCAATATTTGGCGTGTAATTATCATGGGAGGGGCTTTTATCAACCTTTTGATCGGTTCCGGCTTCACTACAGGACAGGAAATCATGCAATACTTCGTTTCGTATGGTGCCTGGGGTTATGCTGTAGTAATTATGATGTTCCTCTTGTTTCTTTACGTGGGATGCAGTTTTGTTATGGTTGGCGCTGAGCAGTACGTATATTCAAAAATTACACACCTAGTATCGTGAAAGAGTTGAAAAACGCAACGGAGTAAGGCATTCAAAATTAGAAAAATAACAATATCAAAAAACAAAGGCCAGGGGAGTTCTCCCTTGGCTTCTCTTTTGCACAGGTTGACATCACTGAATCAATTAGGGGGACAGTCCCTCCGCCAGATCAGGTAGAACAGGCCTGCCACCAACCGCTAGCCTGGGTATGCATAAGGACCAATTGGTCTCATATCAATACTCATCCAACTCATCCCCGATAACCACCAGCGGGCTCCAGTGTTTGTATTCCCCGTTTCCTATACACTCATCCCTTTTATTAATGCAGCATTTAAGGCCTTCTTTAGTTCTGATACCGCTGTTGCAGTTTTCGCAATTGCGGACCTCCATCTCTGGCTTTTCAAACAATTTAGCAAAGAGATCGCCGAAGTCCTCCATCTTCAACCTCTCCTTGTAAATTGAAATATCTCATCAATAATTATAGTCAAAGTGGACAACCCTAACAACTTGAGCAAAAAGATCGATCAAGAAGACAGGTTGCTGTCTGGTACACGGCTTGCGGCTAACCCATAACTACCTACCTACCACCAACCACCAACCCCTACCTCCTGTACACCATGTCCCTCCACAGCCCGCAGCGGAAGTCTTTGCAGAGTGGCGGGCGCTTTTCCCAGGGGATAATACATCCTTTTTCACTTAAATATTCGCAGGCATGGGGGTGGATTTTTTCAGGCAGTGGATCAACACCATATTCCTCACGGCGGCCACCGCCATAAATCCGGTCTTTGTCTTCATGCAGCTTTTGGGGAGACATGTTGTACGGGGGGCCGTAAACATAGCAGCATTTGCCACCGCACTCGGCGCAGAGTTCCTCATCACGGTATTCATTCATTAATAAGGACATGCTATTCCTCCCTTCATGAGAGGAGTTTTTTTAATAAATGAATGAAATAATCTCAAACAGTCACGTGTAGTAGGCTTGCTGATTTGCAGATTTTTGGATAGGTGTGTACTTCCAATGGAGTATTGAGCTATGAAAAAAGATTTACACCTTTTACATTAAAACGGTGAGATGTGTTGAAGGAATTTGCAAAGTGGTCTATAAGTATAAAGTAATGAATTTAGGGAATTCATTTCCTTGAAACTATTTCTTTAATAATATACCATGTATTGGGCAACCTGCAAGTTATTATGTTTAAAATATGGAGGGTTTTATGCCGAAAAAAGTAAGGTTTAAACTGTTAATCATTCTGTTGCTTGCTCTGATTATTTTAAGCGGTATAGCCGGGATTTGGGCCAATTACATGTGGTTTGCTTCCCTTGGGTATAGCAGTGTATTCTGGACACTGAATTTGACCCGTTTTGTGGTGGGTATCGCTGTCTTTGTTGTGTTCTTTGCTTTTTTTCAGCTTAATTTCTGGTACCTGGGGCGATCAGTGCCATCTTATCAGGTCTATGATATAAGCAACTATCCTCATGCAGTGTTTTTCGAACGCTTTCGCCGTATGGCTTTTTCAAGGTTTGGGAAGATTTTTTCCTATGTTTTCAGCGCTCTGCTGGCTCTGATGATTGCTATAAACCTCAGCTCACAATGGGAAGTTTTTCAGAAGTTCATTTATGCTCTTCCCTTCGGCAGCACAGACCCAATACTGGGCAAAGATATTGGTTTCTATATTTTTAAGCTGCCCTTTTATGAATTGCTTCAGTCATCATTTACCTCTGCATTGATCATCGCTCTGTTTATCTGTGGGTTGGGATATTTTCTGCTAGCCTCCAGCGAATTTTTAAGAGGTGGCTGGCGAATTTTCTCCCCTGTGAAACTGCATTTGGCTGTGTTGATCGCAGGCCTGTTTGTTTTGAAGGCCTGGGATTATTATCTTACCATGTACAGCTTGCTGATCAGCAGTCAGGGCACCTTCTATGGAGCAGGTTTTACAGATGTCCATGCCCGGATACCTGCTTTGAAGATCCTGGCTGTGATCGCTCTGCTGACTGCTGTTGTGGTGTTGATCAGTGTTATTCGCAGCAAGGTATTGCCTGTTGCTGTAAGTATCGGTGTGCTGTTGGCTGCCTCACTGCTGCTGGGTGGAGCTTACCCTTTTGTTGTGCAGAAGTTCCAGGTGGAACCCAATGAATTTGGGCGTGAAAAGACTTATATTGAGTATAATATAGCTGCCACCCGCCAGGCATATGGCTTAGAAAATGTTAAAGCTGTAAATGTGGTAACAGAAGATGCAGCAGAAATTGAGGGTGAAAAGCTGATTGAGGAGAACCGTACCACTCTGAATAATTTGCGGCTCTGGGATTTTCGCCCCATCCAGCAGGTGTACAACCAGATGCAGCAGCTGCGCCGTTATTACAGTTTCCATGATGTAGATGTTGATCGCTATCGCATTGGTGATGACTACCGCCAGGTAATGATCTCTGTAAGGGAGTTGGATCAGGAGAGGCTCTCTGAACGGGCGCGCACCTGGGTGAACCGCCGCCTCCAGTATACACACGGTTATGGAGTTGTGGCCAGCCCTGTCAATGAGGTGACAGCAGAAGGCAGGCCCGTCTATCTACTGGAAAATATACCTACAGAGGCAGCGGCCCCGGATATTGAGGTCACCAGGCCGGAGATATATTTTGGGGAATTGACCGATGATGTTGTTGTGGTCAATACCAAAGCCGGTGAGTTCGACTATCCATCAGGTGAGGAGAATATATACACCAAATATGAGGGTAATGGGGGAGTCAAACTCACTCCCTGGCGGCGTTTGATGTATGCTTTGCATTTCAAAGATATGCGCATTTTATTGAGCGATGAAATCACATCAAGTAGCCGCATCCTCTACAACCGCACAGTGCAAGATGCTGTCAGGCTTGCTCCCTACCTCAAGTTTGACGATGATCCATATGCAGTGGTGGCAGAGGGTAAGATCTATTGGATTTTAGATGCCTATACTGTGGCTAGCCACTATCCCTATTCCGATATGAGGAACGGGATCAACTATGTGCGCAATTCGGTGAAAGTGGTTGTGGATGCCTATAATGGTGAATATGCCTTTTATGTAAGCGACCCACAAGACCCGGTGGTCGGGGTTTACAGCAGAATATATCCGGATCTTTACCGGCCGCTCTCGGAAATGCCTGCAGCATTGAGAGATCATCTGCGCTATCCTGAGGATCTGTTTAAGCTGCAGGCTGAGGTTTATGCCGAATACCATGTCAAAGATGCACGGGTCTTTTATAACAGGGAGGATGAATGGACCATCCCCCATGAGAAATTTTCAGATGACAGCCAGCAGATGGAACCTTACTATACGATTATGAAACTCCCCGGTGAGGAAAAAGAGGAATTTGTGCTGGTTCTCCCCTTCACACCTGTGAACCGCAATAATGCTGTGGCCTGGCTGGCTGCCCGCTGTGATGGGGAACATTACGGTGAAATGGTTGTGGATGTCTTTCCCAAGGATATCCATGCCTACGGCCCCATGCAGGTTGAGGCCAGCATAGATCAGGATGCTGATATCTCCAGCCAGCTCACCCTTTGGAACCAGCACGGCTCACAGGTAATCCGCGGCAACCTGATCACTGTACCCCT
>DULM01000214.1 GCA_012840405.1 Syntrophomonadaceae bacterium
AAGCTGGCGATTCTGAGCACAGAATCTGCTATTAACTCCATGGGGACAAACACACCGCTGATGAAACAAAGCCCTAGGGTTACTACATTGTTGACTGCAGGAATTGCATTATGGCTTTTCACCAAATTTCCGATCAAAAAACTGATGCCAGTGCCACAAACAGCAAAAACCAAAGAGTTAGTAACAAAGTAAAGGGTGTTTAAATTTAAGCTGTTCTTGTAATTAAACAACAGGCAGAAGGCAACCATGATCGACCATGCTAAAACTGTAAAAACCAAAATAGCAAGTATAAACTGAAGATTAACACTGCTGGAGCTTAAAGGTGCACAGGCATTTCTTCTCATCAAATCAGGGTCATAGAATACCAGTAATAAGGTTCCTATACCCAAGATCAGCACAGACAGTAATGAAAAGGCTAAAAAATTAAAAAAATAATTGGCAAAGTTCTGATTCAGCGGTTGTTCACCGATTGTTTTCAGCTCAACAGAGGCGCCAACAGCTAAATCCGACCGCAGGTATTGGACCAGCGACTCTTGAGATATGTTTTCCATCTGCTGTACATAGAGCCTGGCTGTATTAAAGTATTGTTCAATAAACAGATCGAGATAAGTGCTGCTGATAGAATCCGGAACAGCTGTCTTTTCCAGTTGCACATTTTCTCCCTGCATAAACCTTTCGGTAAAGCCCTCAGGGACACGCAGGATGTAAGTGACCGTTCTGAAATACAAAGCGTCCTGCAAGGCTTCAGTTTCATCCGGAAGCTCCACAAAGTTAGCAACCCTGCTCAATTCCTGTTTAAATCCATTTACCAAAGGGGTATTTTCCTCACAGATAAAGGCTATATTGCTTTTGGCCTGTGTGAAGAGCCTGTCCTGTTGCTGCTGCTCCTTTGCTAAGAATGAGGACATGATCAAAGAAATGACTAAGAAAACGATAAGATAAACCAGCATAATGGGAAGCTGTTTCTTCAGGATTTTCAAGCAAAGCCTAAAGACTGGCATATCTGCGCCTCCTGATGATGGAGTAGGTCGCTAAACAAAAGAAAATAGTAAAAATGCAGAGAATTCCCATGTTCAGAGCATACCTGCTCAAAGAGTCATAATAGTAAAGACAGTAGAAGGCATCTGTCAAGAGATTGACAGGGTTCAGGTAGGATAGAAGTGGTGCTTTTTGTGACACTATATATTTCATGTTTTGATACATCATCCCGGCCAAAAAGCAACCGGTCATGATTACGCCGAGCAGCACAGCTATTTTGACTCCTTCTGATTTTTTCACAAGGGCACTGATAAAGGCGCCAAAAGATACTCCAGCAAGAGAGCCAATAATTGTGGTTAAAAGCACCAATCCGGTCCTTGAACCAAAATCCACCTGGAGGACAAAACGCAAAAAGATCAGCAGCAGCAACATTTCGGTTAAATGAATCAGCAATGAGGCGCTCATACTGGAAAGAAAGGCTTTTAGCTTATGAACAGGGGCGGTGTTGACCCTGGCAGCAAGGGCCGAGATATCGGCCTGAATGTCTGTGATCTCCCGCATACCCAAAAAGCTGCCATAAAAACAGGCCATGGCGATCAAAGTGTAAAAATAGTTAAGGATATTGTCGGGTTCAGCCCTTGAAGCGGAAACCTCAGTAAGGTACTGTTTACGCTCATCTAAACTGTTCAATAACTGCTGCTGTTTTGTAGGGTTGACCTGTATAATGGTCTTTACCGCTGATTCGGTCTGCAGGTAACTGTCAATGAAACTCTTGATGATGTTCTGATTGAAGCCTGATCTTTTGACAACCAATCTGATCGGTTTTTCAGCATTTATATTTTCTATATTTTCGACAAGGATATATCCGTCAATTGAATTATTATCCAGCAACTGGTCACAGCGGCCCCTGGAGGCTGTTGCCAGGTTGAACAGCCGGTCATCACCCTGGGAAACCTCCTCTAAAGCCCTTTTAAAAGAATGATGGTTCTGATAATTGGCATCATCCACAACAGCGATATTGATGGGCTTGAATACCTCTGCTTTGCTTAAATTGGAGAATGCCAAATGGAAAAATACTGCCAATAAGAGAGGAAAGAGCAGTGTCCAGAAGAATGTTTCTTTGTCCCGCAGCAGGCATCTCAGCCTGTATCTAAAGATATGAACGAACATATTCTCTCCTTTAATCTCTCAAAGCCCTGCCTGTAAGTTCCAGAAAGACATCATTTAGGGTCGGCAATTCTGAATATATTCTGCTGAATTGAATTCCTTCTTTTTTAATGAAATCGAGAACTGTTTCCAGGTTGTTAGCGCCCCTGCTGGATTTAATTACAAGCAGTGGCCTGTTATACTCTGCAGAAACGATATTGGGCAGTTCTCTGATGGCGGCCAACTGTTCAGCAGAAAGATCATTTGATTCCACAGTGATTTTTTCACCGATAGCGATCATTGCTTTCAGCTCACTATTGGTTCCGGTAGCGATGGCTTTCCCCTTATCGAGGATCATGATGCGGCTGCAGATCCGCTCAACCTCCTCCATGTAGTGGGAGGTATAGATTATTGTCGCACCCTGCTTGTTTAATTCCAGGATCCCTTCTAAGATCTTGTTGCGGCTCTGGGGGTCCACTGCCACAGTGGGTTCATCCAGGATAATTAATTTCGGTTTGTGGGCGATGCCGCAGGCGATGTTCAATCTTCTCAGCAGGCCGCCACTGAGCTTTTTGGGATAAAATTTTGCATAATCAGCCAGGCCCACAAAATCGATAGCCTCATGAACCAGCTTTTTTCTTAAATTCTTATCCCTGACATACAGACCGCAAAAATAATCAATGTTTTCGTAGACGGTCAGCTCATTGTAGACAGCCACATTCTGCATGACAATGCCGATATCCCGCTTAATGTGATAGGCATCAGGGGTCATGGGTTGGCCAAATAGTTCGATTTCACCCTCATCATACTCCAGAAGGGATAAGATGCAATTGATGGTTGTTGTTTTCCCAGAGCCGTTTGGCCCCAGCAGCCCGAATACCTCACCATCATGTACTTCCAGAGAAAGATGGTCTACAGCGGTTAAATCACCATAACGCTTCACCAGATTATCAACTTTTACGATCACAACAGTTTTCCTCTCCAATCCAATGTTTGGTTGGCTGTTATGTTACATGAAAATTATTATAAAGGATATTATTGTAGCTGTGGTTGTTAGAAAAAAATATATTTTACTGGGGTAGGAAAGTCGTTTTAATGTTTGGCATGTGAAAATTTTTTCACAGTATACCATGATAAACCTTTTCGGTACAATAAAATTTTATTGCTTAATCACTACCAGTAAGAGGATATTTCCGGGTTGTTGTTCAATGCCCAACAAATAGGAGAAACTACTGAAATACTTCAAGGGGAACAAAACAGCATAATAAAAAAGATAACCCGGTGGAATAACTGATTCAACCGGGTATTTTTATAAAGCAGCTGTCTACTGTTGGTTCTTGGCAAGACAGTCACAAACCCGAAAATTCAGCTTGCGGGCATCTCTGTTTCAGTTCATTGACAAACAATGATGAGTCAATGGGAGAGATCGATACAGTATCATATCTTTTATAAATTATGACAGCATTTTGTCAATTGTCTAGAAAAATCCTCCCGAAAATAGATGGTGGGGCAGGATAATAGGTGGGGAAAAAGTATAATTGAGGGGGGTGATAAAAATGAAAAAACACTGTTTGGAGAGGGACCAGGCGCTTTTTTTGATTATCGATCTGCAGGAAAAATTGATGAAGGCTATGGATCATGCGGAAAAGGTGTACAAAAACACGCGCAT
>DULM01000062.1 GCA_012840405.1 Syntrophomonadaceae bacterium
ATGAAGATGCGGCTGGGACTGCTGTGCTCAATGATTTACTGAGGGATAAAGGTGAACATGGGCTCTCAAGTTATGAGGATCTTCCTCTTCTTGAGGAACTGGTTAGGGCCTACAGCCGTGCTCCTGAGAAGATCGACCGGATCGCCAAATTGGTGAATGATTTAAAAGATACAGCTGATGGTTCTAGAGTGGTGCCTCCAGAATTTGAAAAGATATGGGGAGCATTTTTATCTTTGCGCAAGGTAGGTGTGGGGGTTGAGCTCAACTCAGGGAAAAAAGCCTGATACTGCAAGAATATTAGGGAATTTGAAGGATTTTCAGCTGCGGACCGTAGATTATGTTTACCGCCGGTTATATAAAGATAATGATGCGGTAAGACGCTTCCTGGTAGCTGATGAAGTTGGGCTGGGGAAAACTATGGTAGCCCGTGGTGTTATTGCCAGGGTAATCGACCATCTCTGGCAGGATGAGAAGAAACGAATTGATATTGTTTATATTTGTGCAAATCGAGATATTGCCAAGCAGAATATCAACAGGCTTAATATTACAGGGGAAAGGGATCTGGAACTGGCAACACGTTTGACTATGCTCCCTATGAGCACAAAGGACCTGCAGCAGAGTAGGCTCAACTTTGTTTCTTTCACACCGGGAACCTCTTTTAACCTGGGATCTCAGGGAGGAATCGCCAAGGAGCGTGCCTTGATCTATCATATCCTTTTGCAAGAAGGGATCATTGATGCTTCAACTGGCCCTAAAAATCTTCTCCAGTGTGGGATGGGAAAGGATGCATGGCGTAGTTTGTTGGGCAGATTTGAAACTGACCAAATAGACCGGGGATTGGCCAGAGAGTTTGCAAATAGTGTATATAAGGACAAGGACCTTTTTGAAAGGTTACACACTCTGGCTAAAGTGTTTTCACATTATCGCAAACATATCCCTGAAGAGCAGAGAAGGGAAAGGCTGAAACTGGTGGGCGAACTGCGCCAAAAGTTGGCAGAGAGTTGTGTCTCTGCTCTCGAACCGGATCTTGTCATCCTTGATGAGTTCCAGCGTTTTAAGGATATCCTTTATGGTGATGATGATCTATCGGGACTTGCACGGAGGCTATTCGATTTTCCTGATGCCAGGGTACTTCTGCTTTCTGCCACCCCTTATAAGATGTACACCATGCACCATGAAAAGATAAAAGATGATCACTACAGTGATTTATTGAAAACTATTAAGTTTCTGTTCGATTATTCTGAAGAGGAAACAAAGGCTTTTGCTGATAAACTGGCTGCGTACCGGAATGAAATACTGAGATTTCATGGGGATGCTGAACAGAAGCGGAAAATACTTTGTCTTAAGGAAGCCCTTGAGAATAAATTGCGGCGAGTGATGGTGCGGACGGAAAGGCTTGCCATCTCTGTTGATCGCAATGGAATGATCAAGGAATCTGAAGATTTAGGGGAACTGACCCCTCTAGAACTCAAATCCTTTGCTGTGCTGGACAGGGTTGCTGGAATCCTGGGCTGTGGAGATGTTGTGGAATATTGGAAGTCTGCTCCTTATTTATTAAGCTTTATGGATAAAAATGAGTATAAAATCAAGAGCCAGTTTGTTGCTAAATACAAAGATGATGATTACAGAAATCGGCTGAGGGAAGCCTTGAACGAAGGAGTAAACGGGCTGCTCCCCTGGCAGATTATATCTGATTACCAAAAGGTAGATCCGGCTAACAGCAAGCTAAAAATCCTAATGGATAATACAGTGAATAAGGGCGCTTGGAGGCTGCTGTGGATTCCACCTTGTCTGCCTTATTATCAGGTGAACAGTGGCCCTTATGCAGAGCAGAAACTGCAGGGCTATACTAAGTCTTTGGTGTTTTCATCATGGGTAGTTGTGCCCAAGGTTATAGCCGCCTTATGCAGTTATGAGGCAGAGCGCCAGATGGTTAGAGCAAGTGTAATGTATCCTGACTATACTGAAGAGCGCAAAAAGCGCAGAAGGCTGTTGGAGTTTCGGGTTGTTGATGGCCAGTGCCAGGGGATGTCTGTTTTCACACTGCTCTACCCCTGTTTGACACTGGCCAAAAAGGTGAACCCTTTGCTGGAAACCCTATCCCTGATCAATGATGGTAACCCTGTTGA
>DULM01000232.1 GCA_012840405.1 Syntrophomonadaceae bacterium
GTATCTTTAAAAAACGTCGGAAAGAAGTAGAGTCTTCCTTTCAATGAACTCTCTTCATTTGTTTCTGCGCCGAAAAGGCGTCTGATGATCTCTTTTCTCTTAGCTGCATCTTCTTCAACGTACTCTGCGGCAAACCTCAAATGTCCTTTCCAAGTTGATGGCCTTACTATCGGAAGCCCTGTGAATTTGTCCCTGACAAGGGGGTTTTCAACAACCTTGCCGTCTTTTATAATGTAAAACTCCCTATCGTCTTTACTGGTGTACGGCTTCTTGAGGGTAAAATTCACTTTGATCAGGGTGGAGTGCTGCGGAAGGTTCGTCAGATCTTTCTGATGGGGACAAAAATCATCTACTTTGTTAATGTGATTTACCAAAACTTTATCTAGAAGCTCCCTCTTATTTTGGCTTAGCTCTATATCGCTATACTGTTCTGCTTTTGACAAGTAGTAGTCATAAATCTCACTCATAAAACCTCACCTCCGTTCGTTAACAATTTTTCAACATCAACATCCCACACTTCCTTAATTCCGTTTATATCCACAGGATTTTCTTCAATACCAAAGCACCTTAGCCAAAACTCCTCTTTTTTCAAGTTCTCCTGAAGCTTCTCCTCAACGTCCTGCCGCGTCTCTCCAATACCGCTTGGAAGATCGGGTATCCACCCCCACACTTTCATTTCCCACTCCGGCTCTACATTACCTTTAAAAGCATTTTTGTTGTAAATATGGGATACAAAAATCTTTGACCCCGTCTTCTTTAACATATTTTCATCGTGTACACGTTTTTTTCGGCATTTAGGACAAACATAATAAGTTTTGTTCTTTTCCTTATCCTTTTTTTCTATTAAATGTCTCCAACAGCTTAAGTGAATAGGCTTAGTATTTCCATCGCTAATAAAGCCCATCAAATAGTGACGCAATACATCATTATCTCTAAACAATTCCCGTATAGCCCGCCTCACCCAAGGTGCTGTCGGCAAATAGTTATAGCGTGCAAAGTCAAATGATGACAGCGGACTTTTTTTTGTTATATACAACTCTTCGCAGATTTCTTTTATTATCAAATCCAAAGCCTCTATATTGACTATAGGTATTTTGTAAAAGAAAAACTGATCCATTCTCGGAAGGTTCGAAGAGGGGTTATTGAGCTGTTCTATACGTATATCCGGTTTTTGAAGCTGTAAGTCATTATCTATCAATGATATCCCAAAACCCCTTTGGGTGCCTGAACCAATACCCCAATCACAAGACAGTTTCAACAGAAACTTGATTGTATTCAAAATTGCTTCATCTTTAGCAGTTATTCTCAACTCATATTCTCCTAATAGACCGCCGTTCTTCTCCCACGATTGTCCCGATTTATCATAGTAGCCTAAAAAGCTAGCTCTTTTTGACGAATTAGGTTTTACGATAAAAAAAGGTGCAAAGTCTTTTTTTACCTCTCTGACATCCAACTTGAACCTCCGCGCCCATCCGGTGCATCCGAATAATTCACAGACACCGCAGCGACTTTGCCCATTACACTTTGATTTTGTGGGATCACAAGCCTCTCCGCCCAACCCCCTTATCAAAGCCTCATACCACCACCTGAGGCTACCGATGATGCCTGTCTCTCTGATCATTCTGCATTTCCTGCCAGCATCTCCCGTCCAAATGGGAGTCAAAGGTTTTAGCTTAACAATCGCTTCCACATTATCACTCCCTCACACATCACCATAACATTCCCTGCACCAACCAAAGTGAACATTCTTGCTACAATTTACCTTTTTCGACAAATGGTTTAATTTTCCTCTTTACCGCTGCCAATCTACATTTTTCGCTTTTCTAGGTAGCAAAGAATTTTGAATAACAACTCCAAAAGCCTGCCCTATAAAACTTGCCACCCAAGGATCCCAAAAATTTTTCACACAAGGGACTGTCCGGAAATCAATCCAGTGGTGCTAACCAGTCCCCCGATTAGGCGGA
>DULM01000007.1 GCA_012840405.1 Syntrophomonadaceae bacterium
AGTTAAAAATACAGTTAATAGCGAAATACACCTGTGTTCTCTCATCTACAGAAATTCCCCCTCATCTCTTGTTCAGAATCAATCAGCTATTAGTTTTTCCAAAGGCACAATTTGATAACCCTGCTGCCGCAGACCTGCAAGCATCTCAGGCAAGGCTTTTATAGTTGGTTCGGTGTGATGCATCAGGATAATTGCGCCATTGTGAACACGGCTTAAGACCCGCGAAGTAATTTCATCTGCCGGTGGTTTCTGCCAGTCCACTGTATCAACGGTCCAAAGTATGACCTGATGCTTTGTTCTTGCTGCAGCTTCTAAAACACGGTCATTGTATTCTCCATATGGTGGCGCGAAATAGCGGGTTTTCCTCTGGGCTGCCTGCTCAATTGCTTTTGAGGTTTCCTGGATCTCTTTTATGTTTTCTTCAACTGAGAGCTCATTGACATGGGGGTGTGAAAAACCGTGGTTGCCTATTTCATGACCTGCTTCCGCTATCTTCCGTACAAGTTGTTGATGCTCACCGGCCCATCTTCCGCTGATGAAAAATGTAGCCTGCACCCGGTTTTTCTGAAATAAATCCAGCATCTGGGGAATGTATTCTTCACCCCAGTCCACATTAACAGTAATAGCAAGCTGCTTTTTTGCGGGGTTTCCTTGATAAATGGGTTTCCTGCGATTGAAAACCTGTTCTGCTGAAAATGCAGCAGCATAAACACAAACGATCAACACTGCTGCCATACATAAGATAAACCATTTTTTCCTCCAGAAAAAAACAAACACTTCCGCACCTCCTAGATAACATTATATTCCGGAGGCAGGGAAGATATTTGCTTTCCTTGATAACTTATTTTTCCGTTTTGCGGCGCAGAGCCCTAATGGCTTCTTTGCGAGAAAGGTTGATCCGACCCTGTCTATCAATATCAGTTACCTTGACAATGATTTCATCACCTTCTTTGACAACATCCCTGACCCGATTAACCCTATGTTCATCTAACTGGGAGATATGTACCAACCCTTCCTTACCGGCACCGCCAAAGACTCCAGGGATTATCTCTACAAAGGCACCAAAGTCCATCAGGCGAACAACCTTACCCAAATATATTTTTCCCACTTCCACATCCTGAGTTAGCCGCTCTATGATACTCACAGCATTTTTCCCTGCTTCTTCGTCAACTGCCGCTATAAAGACCCGGCCATCATCCTCTATATCGATCTCTGTTCCAGTTTCTTCAATGATCTTTCTGATGGTTTTACCCTGAGGGCCGATAACATCTCGGATTTTTTCAGGGTCGATGGTCATGGTGATAATTCTCGGGGCATGTGGTGATAATTCAGGACGTGGTTCCTTGATGGCTTCGGCCATCTTGCTGAGGATAAAGAGTCTTCCCTCTTTAGCCTGAGCAAGAGCCTGGCGCAACACATCAGTAGTAATACCCTGTACTTTAATATCCAACTGTAGAGCTGTTACACCTTCAGCAGTACCAGCAACCTTGAAATCCATATCACCCAGGGCATCCTCGATCCCCTGGATATCACTTAAAACCGCAAAACCGTTTTCACCGGTAACTAAACCCATAGCAATACCCGCTACAGGAGCAGAGATAGGCACTCCTGCATCCATCAATGCCAAAGTGCTTCCACAAACACTGGCCATTGATGTTGAACCATTGGATTCCAGCACCTCAGATACAAGCCTGATTGTATATGGGAACTCGTCTTCATTAGGCAGCACAGGAAGCAAGGCTCTCTCAGCTAAAGCACCGTGTCCGATTTCCCTACGGCCGGGACCCCTCATCGGCCTTGTTTCCCCTACACTGTAAGGAGGGAAATTATAGTGATGCAGGTAGCGTTTGGACTCCTCAAGTCCGAGATCATCCAGAATCTGCTCTTCTCTGATAGTACCCAGTGTGGCTACAGTCAATACCTGGGTCTGCCCTCTGGTAAACAAACCACTCCCATGAGTACGGGGCAGGATTCCCACCTCAGCGGTAATAGGCCTGATCTCGTCAAGCTTCCTCCCATCGGGACGTATTCTATCTTCAAGGATCATTTTTCTGACAATCTCTTTCAGTGTGTTTAAGAAAATCTCCTGAACAACTTTCTCCTGTTCTGGATAAATCTCAGCAAAATGCTCAACTGTCTCCTTCTCCAGTTCATCCAGAGCATTTTGTCTGGCAAGTTTATCTGGGTTTTGAACTGCCTCAGCTATTTTGTCATAGGCATATGCTCTTACATCTTCTACAATTTGAGGGTCCGGTTCAAAAGTGGGAACCTCAAGTTTTTCTTTGCCAATTTTTTGTACAATCTCTTGCTGAAACTGCACAATCTCCTTTATTACCTGATGCCCAAATTCGATACCAGCAATGATCACTTCTTCACTCACCTGATTGGCACCTGCTTCTACCATTAACACAGCTTGATCGGTTCCAGCTACAACCAGATGAAGATCACTCTCTTTTTCCTGTTCTACTGTGGGATTAATCACATATTCACCTTTGATCCGACCAACGATCACACCTGCTATCGGTCCAGCAAAAGGAATATCAGATACAGAAAGAGCAGCAGATGCGCCGATCATGGCAGTTATACTGGGATCACAATCCTGGTCTACTGACAAGATTGTGGCTACCACCTGCACATCATTGCGGAAACCCTGCGGAAAAAGTGGTCTGATAGGCCTATCGATCAGCCTTGCAGATAATATAGCCTTTTCTGTGGGTCTCCCTTCTCTCTTAATAAAACCACCGGGAATTTTCCCAACAGCATATAACCGCTCTTCATAATCAACTAAGAGCGGGAAAAAATCAATTCCCTCCCGCGGTTCCTTAGAAATAGTTGCTGTCACTAAGACTACCGTATCCCCGTAATGTATTAAAACGGCGCCATTGGCCTGCTTAGCCACTTTATCAAATTCCATTAGCAAAGGCCGGCCGCCAAGCATCATTTGAAAGGTCTCTGGCATATTTAACCTCCTAATAACTTTGAATAATAATCAGAAAGAGCGGCTTACCGCTCCCCCCCGAAAGTATAAATACTACATTTTAGCGACGAAGACCTAGCTTTTCTATAATGACCTGGTAGCGTGTAGGGTCTTTCTCTCGCAGATAATTAAGGAAACCGCGCCTTTGACCGACCATCTTAAGCAAACCTCTCCGTGAATGATGGTCTTTTTTGTGTACCTTAAGGTGTTCAGTCAAATAATTGATCCTCTCTGTCAGAAGTGCGATCTGTACCTCTGGAGAACCGGTGTCACGTTCATGTATCTGGTATTTTTCAATAACCTCTCTTTTCTCTGCTGAACTGAAAGACAATGTAAAACCTCCTCACCTTTCTTTTGAATATTATTTACCGATAATTGTAATAATAAGCCTTTCTGCAGGCATGTCCTTGAAAACCAAATCAACCATTCTACCCGATTTTACAAGGACCCTGCTGCACTTGGGACATAGCAGGTATTTCATGGACCCTACGCACTTGATATCCTCGATCATTATTTTATCCTGCCCTCTTGAGCAATTAGGAATTCCTCACCCAAACAAATCTCCGATATCAGCTGTGCTAGCCTTTGCAAATATTGGTGATACTCATGAATCACCAGAAGTCCCAAGTCTACTTATCCTCTTTTTCGGCATTTTCAATTTATGATCTTACCATAGTTTATCCTAATTGTAAATCTTTCGGATTAATCCGGAACTCTCCCTTTGAAATTGTTTTTGTCCTATTTCCTCGCAAATCCTCTCGGCCAGTTCAATATCTTTATTGATTTGAACAATTAATTCATCTGCATTATTGTATTTTTTTTCTTCCCGCAGCATCTTATACAGCCTTATCTCTAACTGCTTTCCATAAAGGTCACCATGAAAATTCAGTAAATGTGCTTCAATGGTTTGTTGACAGCTTAATCCAAAAGTAGGATGCCTCCCAATGTTAAGCACAGCCAAATAAGGTTCCCCATCTACCACAGCTTCACCTGCATAAACCCCGCTCCTAGGAATCAAAATATCTTCAGGCACTGCCAGATTTGCTGTAGGGAACCCTATCCTGCGCCCCCGCTGATCCCCTTTAATCACTTCACCCTGCAAAACAGGCCAGTATCCAAGCAGTTCTTTAGCCCGAACAATATCGCCATTCTTTAAAGCAGAACGAATTAAAGTACTGCTGATGGGAACTCCATGCATGACTACAGGAGGGATAACCTCTACATAGATCCCCTTTTCCCCAGCTATTTTTTTTAGGTATTCAGGCTTCCCAGCACCAAACTTCCCAAATTGATAATTATAACCCACAAAAACTCCATTCACATTGAGCTTTTTGATCAGAACTTCCTCAACAAACTCCTCTGGTTCCTGGGAAGCAAAATCTAAATCAAAAGGAATTAAATAAAAAAGCTCAACTCCCAGGTCATTCATTACTTTTATCTTTCTTTCATTACTCATAATGAGTTTAGGAGCATTTGCCGGATCTAAAACCTGTTGAGGATGGGGTTGAAACAGCAATACTGAAGGTATGCCTCCTATTTTTTTTGCATAAGAGACCATTTTTTTCAAGAGTTTACGGTGTCCCAAATGAACTCCATCAAAATTTCCAAGAGCGATAATCAATGTACTGCCATCAGTTTTTTGTTCCAGACTTCGCAGAACCTCCATGTATCTTACCTCTCGCTGTAATATTATGAACTGAATACTTTTTTCAATTTATAGTGCCATTCTCCATCACTGCTTGTAGAAAGA
Organism: Syntrophomonadaceae bacterium; assembly: GCA_012840405.1. GTDB lineage: Bacteria > Bacillota > DSM-12270 > Thermacetogeniales > Thermacetogeniaceae > DTU068. Next base: position 4,728 of record DULM01000007.1, read on the forward strand.
TTTGCCAGAGCTAATAATTTCCTTTCTGGTGAATAAAGACGCACGAAACTGGGTAACTCCCTTCCTACCCCCCCTAATATACCAGAGGGTGCAAGGGGCAAACCATTTAAAATATGGGGCACTGCTTTTTCTTTAACAGTTAACGCCGGCAAGTGGCTGAGGGCATAGTCAATGGGCAGTAAAAAGGAGAGATCCCTTTTTTGCCACATTTCCTTTATTTCTTCCAGGGTAAAGGATTCTTCCAGTAAAAATGGGCCGCTTTTTGTCCGCACCAAAAAAGAAAGATAAGCACCACACCCCAATCTTTCACCTACCTGCTCACAGATACTGCGTACATAAGTCCCTTTGGAGCACTCAAGATCTATATAAAGGCGCGGATAAGGCAGATCCCCTTGAAATCGTATAATTTTGATTTGGTAGATCTGCACCTTTCTTGCTTTTCGTTCAACTACTTTGCCCTGGCGCGCCAACTGGTACAGTCGTTTACCCTGATAGTGTACAGCTGATACCATAGGAGGAACTTGTTTTATTTCACCCTTGAAATCTTCTAATACATCAATTATATCGGTCAGTTCAAGCCTGACCCCTCTATTTCTCTCAAGAATTCCTCCCCCTGCATCAAAGGTATCTGTTCTTATACCAAAAGTTATTTCCGCACGGTACTTTTTCGGCTTATTGATCAGATACTCAGCAACTCTGGTTCCCTGCCCCACACAAATAGGAAGTACTCCTGCCGCTCCTGGATCCAGGGTTCCTGTATGACCTATCTTCTTTATTTTAAATAACTGTCGAAGATAAACTATAACATCATGAGAAGAAACCCCCGGTGGTTTTAAAACATTAATTAGACCATTCACTCTGCAGCCCTCCGCTTAGACAGATATTCCTCTGTTTTTCGAATAACAAGCTGTTCGACTTCCTTTAGGCTGCCTTTGATAGAACACCCAGCTGCACGCTCATGGCCTCCTCCCCCGAAATGGGCTGCCAGTTGATTGACATCGACAAAGCTTTTTGAGCGAAAACTAACCTTAATCTCACCTGAATCCAACTCTTTAAATAAAATTCCCACTTCCACACCCTTCAAGGATTTAGCATAATCTATCAGACCCTCACTATTATCTTCCTCTGTGATCATATCTCTGCTAATGGTCATCCAGGCAATCAGACCATTTTCATTTAATGTAAGGGTCTGCAGCACATTGACCATAAAACGCAAGCTTTGCAGGGACCTTTGCTCATAAAGATTATGCTGTATAAAACTGTGAGCTGCACCACATTCCAGCAGAAAAGCAGATGTTCTAAAACAGTTGGCTGTAGTGTTCTGGTGGCGGAAAGACCCAGTGTCAGTTATGATGGCTGTATAAAGATCAGTCGCAATATCCGGAGTTATAGTAAAGCCACCTTTGACCAGCAGATTACAAACCATTTCCCCTGTAGCGGCAGCTTCCGTTTCCACCATATTGATTTGTCCGAAATATTCATTGCTGATATGGTGATCGATATTAATAATACAATCAGCTTTTCGTAATACCTGTTCAGCATCCCCTGCCCGGTTTAGATTGGTACAGTCCAAAGCAATACCGATCTCAAAACCATCTTTTTCTTTAAGGTCTTGTGCCATTATTACCTGCTCAGCACCAGGCAAAAACCGATAGCTTTCAGGAACGGGCTCAGAATGTATCATAACAGCATTTTTACCGCTATTTAATAGGGCTAAACCAAGTGCCAGCAGGGATCCTATAGCATCGCCATCTGCATGGATATGTGTTGTCAACACAAAGCTCTGTTTTGTCTTTAATATTTTCACAATATCTTCAATAACTTCCATCAGTCGCATCCCTTATCTTGTTTCAAATCCCGCAGTATACGGTTGATCTCCAGACTGTGTTGAATAGAATCGTCAAGTTCAAAGCTTATTTCCGGGTGATACCGCAGACGGATTCTTTTCCCTAATTCTGACCTGATAAAACCAGAGGCGCTCTTTAAGCCATTCAGTGTTTCTTTCTTCTTATCCTCTGGTCCCAATACACTTACAAATATTTTTGCGTAGCGCAGGTCTTTAGAAACATTTACAGAGGTCACACTGGTCATTGGGTGGATGCGCGGATCTTTAAGTTCGGTCTGCAGCAGGTCTGTTAATACTTTTTTTATTTCCTCTGCTAAACGGCCAGCACGGTAGCTCACTTATCATCACACCCTTTTAAGACATTAACTCCCTTTTTATCTCTTCCATCTCATAAACCTCCAGGATATCTCCAATTTTTATATCCTGGAATTTATCAAGCCCAATACCGCAATCATGTCCCTGAGCGACCTCGCGGGCATCATTTTTAAACCTTTTCAATGATTCAATCTTTCCTTCATAAACAACAACACCTTCACGGATCAACCGTACATTGCCGTTTCTGACCACCCTGCCCTCTAGGACATTACATCCGGCGATTGTCCCCACTTTAGGAATATGGAAGATTTCACGCACTTCAGCTCTTCCTATAGAAACCTCTTTGTAAATGGGCTCCAGCATTCCCTCTAGGGCTGCTTTAATATCATCCATAACCTCATAAATTACCCGATATAGCCGCATTTCTATGTTTTGGGTTTCAGCGGCTTTCTTAGCATTGGTATCTGGCCTCACATTAAAACCGATGATCAGGGCATTAGAGGCACTAGCCAACATCACATCGGTTTCTGTTATAGCACCCACTCCGGAGTGGATGATATTAATCCTAACTTCTCTATTATTTAATTTACTAAGAGCTTGAATTAGAGCCTCCACTGAACCCTGTACATCAGCTTTCACAACCAAATTCAGTTCTTTAACCTTGCCTTCTTTGATCTGATTAAACAGATCATCTAAAGTGACTCTCTCCGGAACAACATTATCCATCTGACGCTTTTTGTCCAAGCGTTTTTCAGCAATCTGACGGGCAGTTTTTTCATCAGCAACTGCATAAAGCAAGTCACCTGCAGCAGGTACTTCCGACAATCCGAGAATCGCTACCGGTGTGCCAGGTAGAGCTTTCTTAATGCGGCGCCCTTTAAAATCATACATAGCCCTTACATTTCCATAGGCAGTGCCCACCAGAATATGATCACCAACAGACAGTGTGCCCTTCTGGATCAAAACCGTAGCGACAGGGCCCCGTCCCTTATCCAGTTCTGCCTCGATTACTGTACCCCGTGCCGGACAAAAGGGATTTGCCTTTAATTCTTCCATTTCAGCAACAAGCAGCAGCATTTCCAAAAGTTGATCAATGCCTGTTCCCTTTTTTGCGGAAACTGGTACACAGATAGTGTTCCCTCCCCATTCCTCTGGAACAAGCCCGTATTCTGCAAGCTGCTGTTTTACATGATCAGGGTTAGCAGTAGGCTTATCAATTTTATTGATGGCCACCACAATTGGTACCTTGGCCGCCTTGGCATGGTTGATTGCTTCTACAGTCTGAGGCATAACACCATCATCAGCAGCCACCACCAGAACTGCAATATCTGTTACCTGAGCTCCCCTGGCACGCATTGTAGTAAATGCCTCATGGCCTGGTGTATCAAGGAAAGTGATCTTTTTGCCCTTCGTTTCCACCTGATAAGCACCAATATGTTGGGTGATCCCCCCTGCTTCAGTTGCAATAACATTGGTATGTCGAATAAAATCGAGCAGAGAGGTTTTACCGTGGTCAACATGACCCATTACCGTGATCACCGGTGGCTTTGGTCTGAGGTCTTCCGGCTTATCCGGCAGATCATTCAATGCTGCTTCCAGTTCTGCCACTTCATCCCGTACCTCAGTATCAATACCAAATTCAGAAGCTACCAGGGTGGCTGTATCACTGTCAATTACCTGGTTGATGGTCGCCATTACCCCTAGATCGATTAACTTTTTAATAACCTCACTGGCATTAACATGCATTAAGTTTGCCAGTTCTTGGACAGTGATTTGCTCCCCTATGACGATCTTTTTCACTTCATTGCTATCCTCTGCTGAACGGTTGCTATCTTTGCGTTTCTTTTTGTGTTTGCTGCGTAAGGTATTCTGAATTTTAGCCAAAATCTTCTTCTGGTCCTGCTCTTTCTTCTGACGTATTTCCTCTTTACGAGCCTGTGCCCGTTTGCGATAGTCCTTTTCAGGTTCATCATGGGATTTATCTCTTTTATAATCCTTGGCACCTTTACCCTTTTTTTCTATTGTACCTTTGACTTTAAGTGCTCTTCTTATTTGCCCCACATCGTTTTCTTCAATTGTGCTCATATGGTTTTTAACTGAATAACCCATCTGATTCAGTTGGGCAACCAAATCTTTACTGTTAATTTTTAATTCCTTGGCCAATTCATGTATGCGAATTTTTGCCATCCAATCACCCCCATTTATTAAATCCTAACTCTTCATGTTAATTAACTCCTTCTGAATTGCATCTGCCATCTGTTCTGAGAGAACTGCCCAATAACAGGCATCATACCCTAATTTATCAATAAACTGTTCCCTTGTACCAAACTCGATGAAGGGAACCCCATTTAATTCACATTCTTTAATCAACTTTTTACGAGATACCCCTGCATCTTCAGCTATAACCACTAATTTTGCCTTTTTCTTTATTACAGCATTCAGACAGTTTGACATTCCACAAACCATTTTCTTTGCCTTTTTGGCAAATCCCATTAGATCAAACAGTGTCAATTACTTTCACCCAATACCTTTTTTTTCAGGGCAGCAGCTAAGTCCTGGGGCAGTTCCACCTGTAATGCACGTTCCAGATATTTACCTGCAAGAGCAGTTTGTAAGCACTCTTTATTACAGCAGATATAAGCGCCTCTGCCTGACATTTTCCCGGTTGGGTCGATTTTGACTTCACCATCAGGAGTTCTGACTATCCGAATCAATTCTTTCTTGTCTTTGGTCTCATTGCAACCTACACATATTCTCTTGGGAATTTTTTTTATTCTAGGCATTACTGAACCACCTCTTAACATCGATCATAGCGGCCATCATGAGAAATTTATCATATACCAGCCTGGGATGTGCTCTTAATATCGATTTTCCATCCGGTTAATCGCGCCGCTAGTCTGGCATTTTGCCCTTCTTTACCGATTGCAAGAGATAGTTGATGATCCGGAACAATCACTCTAGCTACTTTTTCTTCCTCATCGATTTCAACAGATTCAACCTTAGCTGGACTCAAGGCATTGGCGATAAACTCCCTTGGATCACTGCTCCATTTAACAATATCAATCTTTTCACCCTTCAGTTCAACAACTACCGCCTGCACACGCATCCCTTTAGGTCCCACACAGGATCCAATAGAGTCAACATTCTCATCTCTAGAATGTACCGCAATCTTGGAGCGCATCCCTGGTTCCCGGGCAACAGCCTTTATTTCTACTATGCCCTCAAAAATTTCCGGCACTTCTAATTCAAAAAGCCTCTTTAAGAGACCCGGATGAGTTCGGGAAACCAATATCTGAGGGCCCTTAGTTGTCTTTTTCACCTCAATAATATAAACCTTGATCCGGTCACCGCGGTTATACTTTTCAGTTGGAATCTGTTCAGATGGTAAAAGCACTGCTTCAGCTCGTCCTAAATCAATGTAAATATTCTTTGCTTCCTGGCGCCTGATAGTCCCTGTTACAATATCCCCTTCGCGGCTGGAAAACTCTTCATAGATAAGGCCCCTTTCAGCCTCTCTGATCTGCTGAACAACAACCTGTTTTGCAGCTTGTGCAGCAATGCGTCCAAAATCACTGGGTGTAACTTCGATCTCTATTACTTCCCCTTCTTTGGCTTCTGGATCTACCTGTACCGCCTCTTCCAATGAGATTTCAGTATTGGAATCAGTTACATTAGCAACAACTGTTTTTCTAGAATAAACCTTAATCTCTCCTGTTTCTTTGTCAATCTCGATGCGGGAGTTCTGTGCTGTACCAAAATTCTTTCTATAGGCTGTATATAAAGCATGTTCAATTGCTTCCAGCAGTACCTCACTGCTAATACCTTTTTCCTTTTCGATATCCTTGAGAGCATTGATCAATTCAAGATTCACTTTTGTTCACCTCCCCACAATAGTTTAAAATACCTTTAATCTTGCCTTTCCAATTAAATGAAAAGGAATCTTGATCATACCCTCTGTGGTATCTAAAACCACATGGTCCTCTTCATAGCCCGCCAAAATACCTTGAAAGTTTTTGCTTCCCTGGATCTTAGACTTAGTGCGCACAGTTATCTTTGACCCACGAAAACGCTCAAAATCCTCCGGTTTTTTTAAGGGGCGTTCTACCCCCGGTGAAGAAACTTCTAAATAATATTTTTGTGGAATTATATCAGCCCTATCCAGAACAGAACTGACAAGATTGCTGACCATTTCGCAGTCATCCAGTTTAACACCACCAGGCTTATCTATAAAAATGCGTAGAAACCAGTTAGGACCATCCTTTTGATATTCCACATCAACCAATTCCAGCCCTTCTTGTAAGATCAAGGGGGTAATTAACTCTTCAACCCTCTCTTTAACAGACTGTCCTTTCAAAAAATTACCTCCATTCTCAGCTGATGGTCATCTGGTATAATATGAAAGAGTGGGCAAATACCCACTCTTACTAACCCTCCTGAACAGATACACAATCCTTGTAGTCTTGCATCCTTTCACACCGTCTATTATTATAACAAAACCCACTATTTCCTGCAATAGATTTAGCTAATATG
>DULM01000008.1 GCA_012840405.1 Syntrophomonadaceae bacterium
AGAGCGTCCTCCCATCAAAAGAAGAGCATCAGAAGAAAAAGCAAAGGGAAGTGATATCAATGACTAAGTATGAAGCTGTTATCGGGCTGGAGGTCCATGTAGAACTGCGCACCAAGACCAAGGCATTTTGCCCCTGCCCTAATGAATTTGGCAGTGAACCGAACTCAAATGTTTGTCCAATCTGTCTTGCCATGCCAGGCACACTTCCGGTGCTGAATAAATCTCTGTTAGAGTACGGGATCAAGGCTGGATTGGCCATGAACTGCCAAATTGCCCATTACTGCAAGTTTGACCGGAAGAACTATTTTTATCCGGATCTCCCTAAGGCCTATCAGAACTCCCAATATGACTTCCCTTTATGCCGCAACGGATATCTTGATGTTGAAGTTGACGGTTATGTGCGGAGGGTTGGTATTAACAGGATCCATATGGAGGAGGATGCAGGCAAACTGCTGCACGGTGAAGGAGATGCTGATTACTCTCTGGTAGACTTAAACCGCGGTACTGTACCTCTCTTAGAGATCGTGACCGAACCAGATATAAGAACACCAGAGGAGGCGCGGCTTTTTTTAGAAAACCTGAAACAGATCCTCCAGTATCTGGATGTATCTGATTGCAAAATGGAGGAGGGGTCTTTGCGCTGTGATGCCAATATTTCACTTCGTCCTGCTGGCAGCAATGTATTAAACACCAAAGTGGAGATCAAGAACATGAACTCATTTAAGGCTGTACAGCATGCTTTGGAAAGTGAGATAGCCAGGCAGACAAAGCTTTATGAATCAGGTGGAAAGGCGGTACAGGAAACCCGCGCCTGGGATGAGGACACCGGTAAGACATCGGTCATGAGGGCTAAGGAAACAGCCTCAGATTACAGATATTTTCCAGATCCGGACCTAGTGCCTGTTGTTTTGGATGATGAAATGATCAATAAGATCAGGGAAGAGTTGCCTGAACTGCCTGCAGCCCGCAAACAGCGTTTTATCGAAGAATACAGCCTTCCTCCTTATGATGCTGGGGTCCTTACCAGTTCAAGGGCTCTGGCCGATTATTACGAAGAGTGTGTTAAGGGGTACCATGATCCCAAAAAGGTCAGCAACTGGGTGATGGTGGAACTGCTTCGCTTGCTCAACACCAACAATGTAGATATTAAGGATTCGAAATTAACCCCCTCTCACCTAGTAGAGATGTTGAAAATGATGGATGAGGGGACAATCAGCGGTAAAATTGCTAAAACTGTTTTTGAAGAGATGTTTATCAGCGGGAAAAGAGCAGCCCAGATCGTTGAGGAGAAAGGGCTTTTGCAGATCAGTGATGAGGATCAACTTGCCGCGATTATTGATGAGTTGATTGCTGCTCATCCTGAGGTTGTTGAGGATTACCGTAAGGGCAAGAAAAAGGCATTGGGGTTCTTTGTGGGACAGGTAATGAAACAAACCCGTGGAAAAGCCAACCCGCAAATAGTCAATAAGTTGCTTCTAGCTAGGTTATAATTTAATCTTGTCAAAATAACTTGGGAAATCTTAGTTTTGCTGAGGTTTTTCGAGTTAACATTGAAAGCTTTGATCAGGTAAAATATAATTGCATTCTTTGTTATTTTTAAGGAAATAACAAGGAAATGGCATGTTCTATCATCTGTCCGAAAAAGTGTCTGTGTTAATTAGTAGGGGGATATTTTTTTCAAGGGAGGGTGAAACATGGACAAAATAAAAAACGCGGACAAAATAAAAATTGTTGACACTACATTGCGCGATGGGGAACAGACTGCGGGTGTTGTATTTGCCAACAAGGAAAAGCTTCGCATCGCAAAAATGCTTGATGCAATTGGTGTGGATCAGATTGAAGCAGGTATACCTGTGATGGGCGGACATGAGAAGGAAACAATTAAGGCCATTTGCAAGCTTGGCTTGAAGGCCAGTATTATGGGTTGGAACCGGGCTGTTATCAAAGATATTGAACATTCTCTGGAATGCGGTGTAGATGCTGTAGCCATTTCTATCTCAACTTCTGATATTCATATTGAGCATAAACTGCGCAGCACAAGACAAAAGGTGCTGGAGAGTATGGTGAAGGCAACAGAATTTGCCAAAAAGCACGGTGTATATGTTTCTGTAAATGCTGAGGATGCATCCCGTTCAGATCCTGAATTTCTTTATGAGTTTGCTCAGGCTGCTAAAGAGGCAGGAGCCGACCGTCTGCGCTACTGTGATACTGTAGGTATTTTGGATCCTTTTACTACATATGAACGAATCGGTGAACTCATTTCCCGGGTTGGTATTGATGTAGAGATGCACACTCATAATGATTTCGGTATGGCTACTGCCAATGCTTTGGCAGGTGTCCATGCCGGTGCCAAATGGGTGGGGGTTACGGTCATCGGATTGGGTGAACGTGCTGGTAATGCCGCTCTGGAAGAGGTGGTTATGGCACTGAAACACCTGAAAGGGATTGATCTCAATTTCAAAACCGAGATGTTCAGAGAACTTGCCGAATATGTTTCTCTGGCATCCAAAAGGGAACTGCCGGCTTGGAAACCGATCGTGGGCTCCAATATGTTTGCCCATGAGTCAGGGATCCATGCTGATGGTGCATTAAAGGACCCCCGCACCTATGAGGTGTTCCGCCCAGAAGAGGTGGGCCTGGAGCGTCAGATTGTGATCGGTAAGCATTCGGGCACCAGCGCAATCAAAGCGAAATTTGAGGAATACGGCATCGTGTTGGATCAGAAGGAAGCTGAGGACCTGTTAGCCCGGGTCCGAGCGGCAGCTGTAGAGCTGAAACGTCCGCTCTTTGATAAGGAATTGGTTTATATCTACGAGGATTATCTTCACGAACAAACCAAAGAAGCAGCAAATTAAGATAAATGGGGGAGGAGTCCCTTTTGGGAAAAACAATAGCTGAAAAGATATTAAGTAATAAAAGTGGACAAAACGCTTATGCGAATGACATTGTGGTGGCAGATGTGGATTTCAGGATGGGCCAGGATGGCACTTCACCGCTGGCCATTCGAGCCTTTGAGGCTATGAATGGGGAAAGGGTTTATCATCCGGAGAGTGCCGCCTTTGTGATCGATCACAGCGCTCCCAGTCCTTTAGAGGGAGTATCTGCTCTCCATGCTCTGATGCGTCAGTTCTCCAAAGAAAACAACATGATCCTGTATGATATCGGTGAGGGTGTCTGCCATCAGCTTCTCCCAGAGAAGGGGCATGTGGGGCCAGGTTCACTGGTGATCGGCGCAGACTCCCATACCTGTACCTATGGAGCATTGAATGCATTTGCCACAGGGGTTGGATCTACAGATCTGGCTGCTGCCTTGATTTCAGGGAAGATGTGGTTCAAGGTGCCTGAGACCATTAAATTTGTGTGTCATGGGACCCTTCCAGCAGGTGTTTATTCTAAAGACCTGATCCTCTTTTTGATCAGCCAGGTAACTGCAGATGGTGCCACTTACATGGCTGCAGAATATACTGGGGAAGCAATCCAAGCGCTCTCAGTAGAGGCGCGCTTTACCATTTCCAATATGGCTATTGAAATGGGAGCCAAGGTTGGGTTGATGGAAGCTGATGACAAGGTTATGGAGTGGGTGTGTGCACACAGTAACAATAAATTCGAACCGGTCAACTCAGATCCGGATGCCGAGTATGCAGCAATCAAAGAGTATGATGTGAGTCAGCTGGATCCTTATGTGGCAAAACCCCATCGGGTGGATAATGGGGTGCCTGTAGGAGAGGTGGCGGGAACTCCTATTCAGCAGGCTGTTCTCGGTACCTGCACCAATGGGAGGCTTGAGGATCTGACTATCGCTGCCCGCATTCTCAAAGGGCGCAAGATCCACCCTGATGTGCGTTTTATCGTTGCTCCTGCATCACGTCAGGTTTATCTGAAGGCAATGGAGACAGGTGTACTGAAAACACTGGTTGAAGCAGGTGCAGCAGTGGTCACACCGGGATGTGGACCCTGTGTAGGAACCCATAATGGGGTCCCCTCAGATGGAGAAAATGTGATCTCTACTGCTAACCGGAATTTTAAGGGGAGGATGGCTAATAATAAGGCCTTTATCTATCTGGCTTCCCCGGCAACAGTAGCTGCTTCAGCAGTTAAAGGTGAGATCACAGATCCCAGAGAGTTTATTTAAATTATTTATCACTGATATCTTCCTCAAACAGCTTGAAGAAGAAACTCAAGGAAGAGATTCGGATTGCTGTGGTTTCTGAATTTCCGACATCAGACATCCGGCTTCCGACATCCAAATTAGGTAGGGGGATTATAGATGGAACTGCGGGGAAAAGCCCACTGTTTTGGCGATGATGTGAATACAGATTACATTATATCAGGCAAGTATAAATTTAAGACTTTGGATATGAAGGAACTGGCAAAACATGTGATGGAAGACCTGGATCCGGATTTTGCCCGTAAGGTGCAGCCTGGTGATTTTGTAGTAGCAGGCCGCAATTTCGGCTGTGGGTCTTCCCGGGAACAGGCGCCACTTGCCCTGCTTAATGCGGGGGTGGGAGCAGTTTTGGCTCAGTCCTTTGCCCGTATCTTTTACCGGAATGCTATCAACACCGGGCTGCCGGTTGTTGTCTGTGACACCAGTTTGATTGAGTCAGGTGATGAGCTAGTAGTTGATTTGGAGAAGGGCTTGCTGCAAAACCTGACCAAGGGGAAAGAGATCCCTATCAAACCTCTGCCACCAGTCATGTTAAAGATTTTGTCAGATGGGGGATTGGCAGCGCATTTTCGGAAATACGGCACTTTTCATCTCTAGCAAAAATGTGCTACATACCAGTGAAGTAATACTATTAAATTCATATAGTTTCAGCAGCTAGAATATTCAGAAACGGAGTGTTGGTTTTGAAGCATACTATTACCTTAATCCCAGGTGATGGGATAGGCCCAGATGTTACAAGGGCTGCCCGTATTGTCCTTGATGCAGTTGATGTAGGTATTGAGTGGGATGTTGTGGAAGCAGGGGAGGGTGTGATTGAAAAATATGGCACACCTCTGCCTGAACATGTTTTAGAATCCATTAAGCGCAATAAAGTCGCCCTCAAAGGGCCACTGACAACACCTATTGGCACAGGTTTCCGCAGTGTCAATGTTGCACTGCGCAAAGCTTTAGACCTCTATGCCAATATCAGACCTGCGAAAAGCCTTCCAGCAGTAAAGACCCGCTATGAGAATGTGGATATTATCACAGTGCGGGAAAACACGGAAGACCTGTACGCAGGGATCGAGCATATGGTTGGAGAGGATGCAGCAGAGAGCATTAAGATCATCACCAGGGCGGGTTCAGAGCGCATTGTGCGCCATGCCTTTGAACTTGCCCGCCGGGAAGGTCGAAAAAAGGTCACTGCTGTACACAAGGCAAACATTATGAAGTGCACAGATGGCTTGTTCCTAGAGGTGGCAAGGCAGGTTGCTACGGAGTACAGTGATATAGAATTTGAGGACCGCATTGTTGATGCCTGCTCGATGAAGCTTGTGCAGAAACCCGAGGATTTTGATGTTTTAGTGATGCCCAATCTCTATGGTGACATCATTTCAGATATCTGTGCAGGGCTAGTGGGCGGTCTGGGTGTTGCACCCGGTGCCAATATTGGAAAGGATTATGCGGTTTTTGAACCGGTACATGGCAGTGCACCTAAATATGCCGGTATGGACAAGGTAAACCCCCTGGCTACCATTCTCTCCGGTGTGATGATGCTAAAATTTATAGGAGAAATGGAAGCTGCTGATCGGGTGATGAAAGCCATTAATCAAGTACTGGAAGAGGGTAAATACCTGACCTATGATCTAGGAGGAAGTGCTAAAGCATCAGAAATGGCCAAGGCAATTGCAGAAAAGCTTTAAATCTAAGACTGCCACAGGGGCATTTCCCTTGGCTGTTGTCTGACTGTTTATTCCATATAGAGCTGTTTAGTAAAATTTACTGACCACGACAGTATATTTCATCTGTTCACCGAACACCTCTGGTGTGGAGTGAACAGATGTTTTTTTGTACAGTAATCATCCGACCAATGATGACTGACCACCAACTATTAATAGATGCCTAACTACTGATTCAACTACTATCTTATATGCAATGATTTATCGATCAGCCCTGAGTGCTCTACAGAAAAATCTGCTGTGATATTTACTTTGACATGAGGGAAGATCTCTCCCCAGTGGTTTTCTATCTTTTTCCAAACATCCGGGTGGGTGCGGTGGAGCTTATCCCCAAACCCAAAGGGATCTGACCCCAGTTCCTGTGCTTTGTTAACCGCTTTCCGGCAGCGGTATACCACCTCCTTGTTGATCATATGCTCCATTTTTTGAATATCACTCCTATTTGTAATATCTATGGTTCCCGGTGCTGCTGAGATCAGTTCTCCTGTTCCCTTGATCTCCACCTGAAAGCTGATTTCATTCTTTTCGATCACTGTTTTTACTTTTGTATTCACATCTCGAAAAAGAAATGAGGTGTTTTTCCCAGTGGAGTCAAAGGCCACCGAAATTATTCCCCCTTGTGCTTCTCCCATGATAAACA
>DULM01000063.1 GCA_012840405.1 Syntrophomonadaceae bacterium
AGAGTTCCTCAGCCTTCAGAGAAAGCATCCTTAAAACAGGTATGGTTTTTTTAGCATTGTTTTCCAAATAGGCTCTGAGCGTTGCCTCAAGGGCCGCCAGGGTCATTTTATCTACACGCAGAGCCCGCAGCAATGGGTCCTCTTTCATTAACTGCAGCAGTTCTCTTTTTCCTAGAATAATCCCAGCCTGGGGGCCCCCCAACAGTTTATCACCGCTGACGGTAACCAGATCCACACCTGCCTGGATGGTTTCCTGGACTGTTGGCTCCCTGTCCAAGCCAAATTCCTGTAAATCCACCAAAACCCCACTCCCCAGGTCCTCCATCACAGGAAGCTGGTGTTTTTGCCCAATGGCTACCAGTTCCCGCCTTTCCACCTCCCTGGTAAAACCCACCACTCGGAAATTGCTGGGATGCACTTTGAGGATCAGGGCGGTTTCAGGGCTAATAGCACGCTCATAATCACGGGGATGGGTGCGGTTGGTGGTCCCCACCTCCCTGAGAATCGCCCCGCTTTGGGCCATTATTTCCGGAACCCGAAAGGATCCCCCAATCTCCACCAGTTCACCACGGGATACGATCACCTCTTTTCCCTGCGCCAGGGAGTGAAGAGCAAGCAGAACAGCGCCGGCATTATTGTTGACCACCAGGGCTGCCTCAGCACCGGTTAATCTGCATAAAATCTCTTCCACATGGCTGTAACGCTCACCGCGATTCCCTGTATCCAGGTCCATCTCCAGGTTGCAGTAACCACGAGCTATTTTCAAGACTGCTTCACAGGCAGCATCACTTAATGGCGCCCTGCCTAAATTTGTATGCAGCACAACACCTGTTGCATTGATCACTGGACGCAGGTTGCTTCTCATCCTTTTTTTGACTAATTCCCTTACCTCAACAGCAAGTGACCCTATATCAGGAGGAATTGCCCCCTTTGACAGAATAGCTGAGCGCCAGCTGGATAAGACATCCCGGGCAGCATCGGTCAACAGCTGGGGAGGACAATCCAGCGGTGCACAGCAGTTGACCAGTTCATGAACAGCAGGCAGTTGCCGCAGCAGTTTTTCCTTTTCCATACAAAAACCATCCCTTCATATCTTTAACATGCGCCCACGGCCTTCTTTATTCATCTTACCTTTCACACCACCCTCAAAAAGGGGGTGCTTTCTCTCAACCCTCACAGCTGTTTATAATTCCTCTTCCTGGGAAAAATATGGGTATAAGTTCAATTATTTCACCATACTACTATAAGAAAAGGCAGTATAGGAGGAAAGGAATATTGTCATTCGGCGATTTACAAAAAACCTCTAGCTCTGTTCACCCCAGCGAGGAATTCCGTATTTTTTTCGATGCTCAAGACGCTGTTTCAGATCTTGCGCAACTGCTGAAAAAACTCCTGCGGGAACAGGACCCTCTGGGAGTGCGCCAGTTGGTGCTGCTTTGCATCGGTACGGACCGTTCTACTGGGGATAGCTTGGGGCCCCTGGTAGGCAGCCGGGTTGTACAACTGGCACCGGGCCTCTTTCCTGTTTACGGCACTCTTGATGATCCTGTACACGCAGTAAACTTAAAGGAAAAGTTGCAGCAAATCAAAAAAGCCTATTCCTTTCCCCTTATTATCGCTGTTGATGCCTGCCTTGGTCAACTTCAAAGTGTGGGATCTATCACTTTAGGAAGAGGGCCCCTTTATCCAGGCACAGGTGTTCACAAAAAACTGCCCCCTGTCGGGGAGATCTTTATTTCCGGTGTGGTAAATATCGGGGGTTATCTGGAGCAGCTGGTACTGCAAAACACCCGCCTCAGCATTGTCATCAAAATGGCTGAATGCATCGCTCAAGGATTAGTGGCAGCATTAAGGGAAAGTTCTGATTTGGAAAAACAAATACCGGGGTCAGTTGACTCCGGTACGCTGCTGCTTTGATCTGAAGTTGATTGTTGCAGTTATCCGCATTTATATATCCTGAGTTGAGCTCTGAGTTCTCTGTGCTCTAAACCAGGTGTTGGTGAACAGCCTCAACAACCTCCTCAGGGGTGTAGCCAGAGGCATTAATCACAGGAACAGTGGTTCTAATGTCCTCCTGCTGCAGCATATTGTGATCAACACCGCTGACCACAATAACATGTGCTCGCCTTTGATTCTCCGGGTCCAGTTCTACCACCTGGTGTCCAGCCTCTTTTAAAGCTTTTTGTATATTCCCTAGTCCTTCTTCTACTGCGATAAGTGCCATCATGATCCCCCTTTATTTTTTTCTATTTTGCGCGTTCAGCAGTTGTTTATGCGTCTTCCTTATCTACTGAAGAGGGGGTGGCTGTATCTTCCCCATTGAGAGGTTGAGAATCCATCAAACATTCCCCACGGATGATAGCCCCTTCATCAACCAAAAGTTTGACAGCGGTAAAATTTCCATAGAGCTTGCCCTTTGGCGTGATCTCCAATTTGCCCTCTGCCTTTACATTTCCGCGGACTGTACCGGCGATCAGAATATTGCTGCCCTCAAGACTGGCTTCTACTATAGCACTTTCTCCGATAACAATGGAGCCTCCAGCAATAACCTGGCCATTAAACCTGCCATCGATCTTAACGGACCCTTCAGTTTTCAATGTGCCTTCCCAGCAGGACCCAAGGCCCAATAGGGATTCTGCTTTTTCATTGATGGGCCTTTTTTTCATGAAGGCCATTTATATCCCCCTTCCCAGCTTGTTTCAGGCTGGTTTTATTTCAGCACAGTCAAGGGATCGATCTCTTTGCCATCTTTTTCTATAATAAAGTGCAGGTGAGGCCCTGTGCTGCGGCCAGAACTGCCTGCCAGCGCAATTTTTTGCCCCTTGGTTACCCTCTCTCCCTGCCTGACCAGTGAACGGCTCAAATGGCAGTATGATGACCTGTATCCATAGCCGTGTGAAATCACCACTGTGTGCCCAAAACCGGAACGGTATCCAGTAAAGGTTACAACCCCATCTCCTGCGGCTTCAATAGGAGTTCCGTAACTGACAGCAAAATCCACTCCATTATGGAATTCACTCCCCCTCCCGCCAAAGGGATTTGATCGCACACCAAAGGTGGAGGTGATCCTTCCACTGACAGGCCTGTGATCCGGGAGTGCAGCCAGATAAGCATAATATTCTTTAAGATCCTTTTCCAGCAGTTGCAAAGTTTCACGGGCTTTAACAGCTTCAAAGTTAATCCTGCTGAACTGTTGCTCCACTTTACTGGGTTCTAAGCTGCTGTCGGAGCGGGAAGATGAACGGGGCACAGTAGAACTGCTGCCGGACCTGCTGGTTTTGTCACCCCGGTCACCCATTCCGGTCATCTCCCTGACCCTTTGGTCAAGAAGGCGCACCTCCTGCAGATAATTCTCTGCTTCTACTGCTTGCTGCTGGAGGGATAGCAACTCTTCCCGGTACTGTTGATTTATCTGACGCAGTTTGGCCAGTTCCTGCCGGTCGGAATTGGCTTTCCATGTTGAATAACAGCCCCACGCACAGAAAAAGACGAATGAGGCCAGTACCAGACAACTACAGGCAACCAGCCACAAAGACATTTTCCAGGATTTAGTTTGTGCACCTTTAGGCGGTATAATTAAAAGGGTAAAGGGGCGAGTTAAAAAGCGTTTCCCGCGTTTGATAAATTTCCAAGACATTTTTCCCTATCCCTGTTCAGTCGTATTTGTTCAGTGATATTTATTCAGTGAAAGATCATCACCAAGAGCCTTTTTGATGGCCTCTTTTTCTTCATCACTTAAAAGATATGATGATTTGCCCCCTACCACATTTTTGGCATAGATCCGGCAATCATCTCTGCCTACCAAACAGCAGAGGACAACACCATCCATTTTTCTATTCAGCAGAGCCAGAGCAAAGCTCAAATCACTGCCCATGTCAGGAAAAGCATTAAACCTGACCAGACCAACATGTTGGATGGAA
Source organism: Syntrophomonadaceae bacterium (assembly GCA_012840405.1). GTDB lineage: Bacteria > Bacillota > DSM-12270 > Thermacetogeniales > Thermacetogeniaceae > DTU068. The sequence goes on from DULM01000063.1 coordinate 3,921, forward strand.
GCTGCGGTTATCTCCCGCAATTTCTCATACTGTTCTTGCAGCTCCTCCAGGCCTTGCTGAGCCTGCTGGCTGGACAGCAATGCTTCCTTTACAATAGTTTCCAGGTTTTCACCGCTGGTACCCTTCATCAGTTGCCTGAAACGGCCTTCAATACGAATGAGGCGCAACATCAGCAAAAGAAGTACCACACAAAGGGCCAGCAGGATTGCCAATGCTGCTATTAATATCTGATTCCCTTGATTGCTTTGTAACAATGTGGAGAGATCCATTAGCTTGACTTAACCTCGTCTTTATGATTTTTTCTGACCAATATTTGTTTATCATCACTGCCTCATTGTAAAGGCTACCATCATCTACTTTGTACTATTCCTGTATGAATGGTTTAACTGCTGAATAGATAGCATTATTTTTTATTCCACAGAAGCGGATTTTTTCCTCTTTTTATTCCAATAAATATCAAAACATTCTTTCTATTCTTTAAATAATGGAAAGATCGCGGCTGGTGTAAGTCTGAGATTCGAACATATTTTCTGGTATTCAAGACATTTATCTTTCTAGGTTATTAGAATGGATGGTTTTCCGGAGAGAGATGGGAAATTCTCTGCTTGCTAGAAATAAAAATACCGACCACCGGGTCGGATAGATATAACATTTTGCAGCAATAATAAGTTAGGCCTTTTTTTGATAGATCATGATATATTCGTGGATCTTATTTATTCTGAAAACATAGGGATAACCCAGAGGGCGAAGATTGTTGTATTCCTGTCTTCTATCCCAAATGATAATATCATCTAATAAAAAACCAATATCTACCATAACATGAGTGAGATCCATATGCAGGGGATAGAAGCGGTTCTTTTTTCTGATGTCCATTACATTGACCAAACAATAACCACCAGGAATAAGGCAGGAATAAATCCCCTTAAAAACAAAAGAGAGGGAGTCCAAGAAATGCTGATAATTTTCAATGCTGCCGATATCCTGTTTTTCATTTCCATAGTTGCGGATCGGTTTGCCGTCAGCACTCCTGCGCTGGTGCAGTATATTCCAATAAGGGGGTGATGTAATACAAAGACCCACACTGGCAGGCCTCAGGTAATCTGTTATTTTGCGGGCATCATCTAAGATCAACTGTGGGTAGCAAGCGGGGTTCCCCTCGATTGAGGCAATGCGTTTTTTTGCCAATTCAATATATTCGGGTACTATCTCAAAACCAACTGAGGGAATACCAAAACTGTAAGCAGAACACACTGTGCTTCCGCTACCCAAAAAGGGATCCACAACAAATCCCTTTTTCCCACGGTAAAAGATCGTGATCAAGCGGTCCGTCAGTGCCTGTGGAAACATAGCAGGATGGTTGAAGCTGCGCTCCTCAGCTGTTTTATTCAAATCATCCCATATGCTGATGGAGTAGCGCAGCCAAGTCTTGCCGTCTAATGGAGGCAGCTGTTGTTCAGCTGTGGTGTTCAGCTTTTTATCTTTGTCAGGGGGAGCCAATAAAAGATTCCCCTTTCTAGCGGTCATACCTATTTAATCAACAAGGAGATCATATGGAAGCGGGGGATCGGAAGCCCACGTTCTGATTTAATCTATTTAATTAACAAAAAGACACCAATAGATTGCTAAGAAGGTATAGACTTTCTACCTGTCATACCTATCAAGCCTGCTTATTTTATCTTTCCCATTGATTAACCTGAAAGTATTGATTTGAGAAGATATTACAGGCTGCTGTTCTGGCAGCAAAAAAGGAGTTCCAGCAAACGGTCAAGCTCATCCCTGCTGAAAAAGTCTATTTCAATCTTTCCACCTCTGCGCCCCTGTTTTATTTTTACTTTTGTACCCAGCAGTTGGCGCAGGCGATCTTCTACATCAGCCATTTCTGGATCCAGCGTCTTTGTTTTCGGTTTAACCTTTTTCTTATTTTGCTGCAGCAGTTGCTGGGCAACTTTTTCCGCCTCCCTTACCGAAAGGCCCTTTTCCACTATCTCCTGGGCTAACCTCTCCTGTTGCTGGCGGTCAGGAATACCCAACAGAACCTTCCCATGGCCAACACTGAGCTTTTTTTGTATAAGCAGATCCTGAATCAGCGAAGGGAGGTTCAACAGGCGCATACTGTTAGCAATAAAGGACCTGCTTTTACCAACCCGGGCAGCTATTTGGTCCTGTGTGAGATGATATTCATCAATCAACCTCTTGTAGGCCTGAGCCTCCTCCAAAGGGTTAAGGTCCTCACGCTGAATATTTTCTACCAGCATCATTTCACTGGAACTCAGGTCGTCCACATCACGGACCACACAGGGGATGGTTTCTAAACCTGCAATTTGGCTGGCCCGCCATCTGCGCTCCCCAATGATCAATTCATATTTGCCATCCTGTATAGGACGCACAACAACAGGCTGCATCACACCATGTTCCTTAATGGAGGCAGCCAGTTCTTCCAGTGCTTCTTCATCAAATTCCTGACGGGCCTGGAAAGCACCGGGTTGGATCTTATTGATAGGGAGTTGTACAATGTCCCCACTCTGCTGATCACCCTCTGGTTCAGTGGGGATCAAAGCCCGCAACCCTCTCCCTAAACCCTTATTTTTCATGTTCTATCACTTCCCGTGCTAATTCCTGATACAATTGAGCTCCCCGGGAACGGGGGTCATAGGTGATCACCGGCTTCCCATGGCTTGGTGCTTCACTTAATCTCACATTGCGGGGAATGATTGTTTGAAATACCTTATTACCAAAGTAGTCTTTCACTTCATCCACAACCTGAATTGCCAGGTTAGTGCGGGCGTCAAACATTGTTAATAGAACCCCTTCCAGTTCCAACTGGGGGTTAAGCCGCCGCTGCACCAGATTAATGGTCTGCAGCAACTGCCCCACCCCTTCCAGTGCATAGTACTCACATTGAATTGGTATCAGGACCCGATCCGCTGCAGTAAGGGCATTGATAGTCAGCAAACCGAGAGAAGGGGGGCAATCAATAAAAACATAGTGATAATTATTTTTGATAGCCTGCAGGGCATTGCGCAACCTGTATTCCCTGTCATTAATACCTACCAACTCAATTTCAGCACCGGCTAAACTGATATTGGCAGGAATCAGATCCAGATTTTCAAAGGGCAAGCTTATTAAAGCTTCTTCTAACTCTGCTTCGCCCAGCATCACATCATAAATGGATATTTCTAATTTGTCTCGATCCACTCCCACTCCGCTGGTTGAATTCCCCTGTGGATCTATATCAACCAGTAAAACCTTTCTATTTGATGCCGCAAGGCAGGCGCTCAAGTTGATTGCGGTAGTTGTTTTAGCCACACCACCCTTTTGGTTGGCAATAGCAATTACCCGTGGTTCCATATCGGGCGGTGGAGCTAACTTTTCCCCTCTCTCTGCTGATTGTTCCACGTGGAACAGTCCTTTCTTTTCATTGACTTTCTTTTTTTTCCTATTCCACAACAAAATAAAAACCTCCTGCAGCAGGGCGTTCTATTATACAAGACGGTCCTGATCATCCCCAGGAATTAAACTAACAAAAATAGTTTTTACTTAGATATTTATATCTTCCTAATATGCCTTATAAGAATACACACATAAAAAAGTCAATATAAAATAGTCATACTCAGCTGCCCAGTCATACTAAACACAATTAATCAATATTAGCTTTAACGAAAAAATTTTCTATATATCCAGCTATTCCACAGCAGCACACAATCTTCCTGCTATAGGTCAAAGACAAAAATAATATCTATGTTGATCATGGAGAAAACTACAATAAAAAGTTAACTGCTGCTTCATGTTCAGTTAAAATAAGAGCTTAGTGATAAGACCAGTTAATAAAGTTTGGTTATGCATATTATTTTATTTTAAGCTGTAAAGGGGATAATGTATAGGCATAGATTGTCAGGCCCTTTCACCTATTAAACTCTTTCAAGAAATAAAAAAATAATAGAGTCCAAATATCTACAGAGGCCAAAAAGAGGGTGTTTCCACTTTTCAATATAGGCAAACAAACTTTGAATCTTCATCATGTGTTTTTTTGGAACCCGGGTTTCGGGATTTTCAAGATCAAGGCGCACATCAAATTTTAAAAAACAGACAACTTTTTATTATTGTTCCCCTGAATAGGTATAATTGCCACTATATTTGAGACATATAGCAGTTTTGATCCTCTTTCTTTATCCCTGCCAACTTCCATTAGCTTTGTTATGTTCCACGTGGAACATTCTGCTTTTTCATTTATTTTTTAAAATAAGAAACCTCTTAAATTTAATAATAAATTAACATTATAACTCATCTTCCGCACTCTTTATTACATAATTATTAAAATATCTCAGGATAAGGAGGAATTACAGAAGACATCGCGAATTCTCACCTAATGACCTTAAACGGGGGAATTTCGCATGTGAAGCTTAATACCTAAAGTTAAGATCTTATGTACTAGCGCTGTTCCACTGGTTGCAGCCTTTTGCCGCGAAATTAAACTCAGAGACATCATCGATGAGATGGTTACCTGGGATCCTAAACTATGCCGCCTATCGCCAGGAACATTGCTAGAAGCACTCGTTATCAATATCCTGGTGGCAAGAAAACCGCTTTACCGTTTAGAAGAATTTTATAGGTGGATGAATTTCAATGTAAATTTTTGTGAAGATGAATAGATAACTGCTGATGCATTTAAATGATCATGCCCTGGTCATAATCCTTACCAAACTGGCTAAAGCTCATCCCAACCGGGTTTACCTGACTTTAACATTATCAGCAATAAATGTACACAATATCAAAACAAGAACTGTTCATGCTGATACCACATCTATATCTGTTACTGGAGAGTTTGACCAAATAGATGAAGATAGGGATTCACTCGACATCACCTACGGGTACAGCAAAGAGCACCGGCCCTGATTTGAAGCAATTCCTTTGGACTCATTACCACCAGCGAAGGTATCTCTATCTTTGGGGAACTGTGTGATGGCAATATGAGTGATAAGTCTGGAATAAAGACGCACTTGAAAGATTGCAAACAATGCTTTCTTCTGATGATAATGGCCAAAGCATCTATGTTGCTGGTTACCGATGATAACCTTACCCTTATGTCTGACAAGAAGATCCCTTCATTTCACATTATGCCGGAAAAATTAAAATATCAGCTGAACTGAAAGAATGGTCCTGGACAGAGAATCAATGGCAGCACCTGGTCAGCCTCGTAGAGAAAAAAGATGCAGTTATCTATCAGGTTCAATCAGTTGTTAGGGAACTTAACGGCAACGATTACCGGTTTATTATTGTAAACTCTTCAAGCCTGGACAAGAGGAAGGTAAAAAGCATCGATAAGATGATAGAATCAAGAAAAAGAGTTGATAAAGGACTGTAATGCTCTTGCCAAGAGAGAATTTTATTGTGAGGCTGATGCCAACAAGGCACTGGAGTTCTTCTTAGCAACGATTCATACATCACTCTTTAAGATAAATAGCGAAATTAAAAAAAGAACGGGTAATCAAGCAACGGGTAGGCCGTCCCCACAAAGATGAACCGATCAGCAATTAAATCCATTATCGAGCCATTTCTTCTCAGGTTTCTATTAATGAACAATTTGTCAAGGAACTCAAGGCAAAAGCCAGTACTTTTTTATTGATTACCAATATTCTTTATGATAATGAGCTTTCCCCAGGTGATGTGCTACGGGAATACAAAATGTGGAACTTTCTTTCCGTTTTTTGAAAAATCCTGTCTATTTTGACGGGATCTATGTTAAGAACACAGAGAGAGTAGTTGCCATAGGCTATGTTTTCTTGATGGCTTTGCTAAATTTATGCACTGCTGCAGCGCCGGGCACGCAGTAACCTGTCCAAAGAAACCAAGCCTTTGGTCATCCCTGGAAAGCGTAAGTCTTTTAGCCCAACAGAAACAATGCTGCTGAAGATGCTGAAACCCCTTACCATAATTACCTTTTAAACTGATTCTGCTTGCATCCATCAGGTTGCAGATAACCTACTGAATGAAGATATCAAACGTCTTATACATTTAGCTGGTTTTAGTGAAGATATTTACTGTAGTACGAATTAAGGGAGGTCGCCTCATCCTTTTAAGACACAATAGATACCAGTTATCACCATCGATAAATTCAGATTGTAAATGCCTTAAAGGTACGAAAGGTCGGATATAAATTAGGATCAAGTGAAATATACATAGTCCTATAAAACAAAAAAGCAATTGTTTCTGAAAAATCAAAACCCTTAAGTCGGATATAGAAAAAATGATAATTGTTATTCTTATGTTCTTTTACAGTTTTTTCTAGAAGCAATAAAGGAAAGAGCAGTACCTGCATAAATATCTGGTGCATGACGCAAAATGTCGAATAGTAACTTATTGAGCTAGACAAACTAAAAAAACAGCGGCAGGGCAAATAAAAAGGTGAGTTGAACATTTTATTGTGGGAAAAATTTATAGAAAGCAAGAAAAATCCTTTGCCGCAGATTGACACAACTACATATAGTGTAACAAATAAAAGACAAATCCATATATAGCATTAATTAATTCCAATAAGGGAATTTTCTCACTGTCCATTTACACTTTAGCATTGTCATATTTCTTTCTTTCCAGCACCTCAATTATGATTCTCATTCCCTCTTCATTTTGCCGGTGGAATAAATGAACATCAAACCCTGCCTCTTGCAGCACTTTAATGCCCTTCTCCAGCGAATTGATGAATAACCTCAAATCTTTGATCATTGGCTTTATTTTTTGTTTTTGCTTTTTCGACTTTTTTATTTCCCGGGAAATATTTTCTTTCTTTTCTCTGATAATTTCTTCCCATTCTCTCACTTTTATATCTTCTTTTTCCGCTTTCTCAAGTAGTTTCAACTGCTCTTCTGCGCTTTCCAGTTCCAGTAGGGCCCTGGCATGCCTTTCCGATAATTTTAACTGATATAGCTTATCCCTCACTCTTTTATCCAATTTCAACAGCCGCAGTTTATTAGCAACAGCACTTTGGCTGAGCCCCATCCTTTTGGCAACTTCTGTTTGAGTCAAATGAAAGTGTTCGATTAGGTTTTGAAATCCCTCAGCCTCTTCAAGGAAGTGAAGATTATGCCTCTGTATATTCTCAATAAGGGCCACCTCTGCTGCTTCTTGATCACTGAGGTTACAGACCACAGCACTGATCTCTTGAAGGCCTGCTAGTATACTGGCTCTGACCCGCCTTTCACCTGCAATCAGTTCATAATGATCACCATCAGTCCTCACCACCACAGGCTGCAGCACACCCACTTCACGAATTGACTCCACCAGTTCCTCTAATTCATGATCTTCAATATTAAAGCGGGGCTGAAATTTTCCATATTTAATTTTATCCAGTTTTATTTTTATGACCTGACGGTCCAGTTCACGGCTCTTAAATAACTTTTCCAGCATGATAATCCTCCTGTTACCTCACTCCAGTCCCTTTTCGACACAATGATTATTTCTCCTTCAACAAAAAACTATTATTACCAATATTTATAAAGGCCTTTTTGCTGGTACTCCTGCCCTGCGGGGATATTTTTCTGGTGTGACCCCATTTTTCTTTATCACAACCACATGTCTTCCCTTCTCTCCAGGAAAGGAGTAGGGGATCACTTGCTCCAAGCTGCCCCCTAAAATTGCTAGGGCATTATCTGCTAGTTTGATCTCCCCCTCTATATTAAATCCCTTAAGCGCGACAAATTTTCCTCCACACTGCAATAAGGGCATGGCATATTCCAACAAAACATTTAAAGGTGCCAAGGCCCTGGCTAGCGCACAGTCATATACCCCTCTGTGTTCACTACTATGTCCGATATTCTCCAATCTATCCCAGATAACAGCACTGTTTTTCAGATGGAGATCATCAATCACCAACTGTAAAAAATCACAGCGCTTTTTACGGGCATCCACCATGCTGACCTCCAGGTCGGGAAAGCATATTTTCAACGGCACAGCTGGGAACCCAGCTCCGCTTCCCAGATCAATGACCTTGCAATTACCTTTAAAATCAAACCCCAGACTGCACATCAGCGAATCAAGAAAATGCAGCCTGTATAATTCCTCTTCATCAGGGCAGCTGACCAAATTGATTTTTTCATTCCAATATTTAATCAATTGGCTGTACCTTTTAAACTTCTCTAATTCTGAACCTCCTATCTGGATACCGATCCCTTCAGCACCACTGACCAGTATCTTTTCAACTGATTCCATTTTGATCACCTTATTTACCGATACAGAATTCTTCAAAAATAGAGTTAATCACTTCTTCTGGCAGGGCTGTTTCCCCTGTTATTTCACCAAGTGCTGACCATGCATCCCAGAGATCCAGAGCGACAAATTCCAAGGGTAGCTCAGCCTCTACCCCTTTTATAGCTGATTGCAAACGGTCAACAACCTTCTCCATAGCAATTTGATGCCTTTTTCTGGTCATCAGCTCCGCTTCCCTGCTGATCTGTCCACTGCCAATAACTTGTACAACAGCATCCACCAGTTTTTCCTTTCCCCAACCCATTTTGGCAGACATCTCAATAATAGGTGTTTCTCCTTCTATATACTGTCTAATCAGATGGGGATCCAACTTTTGTTCCTTTATATCCACCTTGTTCAATAAAATTATTGTTTTTTTACCTTTTAGCATCTCAAAAACCCTCAGATCATCCTCTGTGATCTCATCTGCTGCATCAAAAACAGCCAGTACCAGTTCCGCCTCTTCTACTGCTTTTTTCGCTCGATCAATTCCCAAGGCTTCTACCAGTCCTACCCCTTCCCTGATCCCAGCTGTATCTATGATCCTCAGGGGTATACCCTCAAGCACCAGCATCTCTTCAATCAGATCCCTAGTTGTTCCAGGTATTTCTGTTACCAAGGCTCTCTCTTCATCTAAGAGCAGATTCAACAGTGTTGATTTTCCCACATTAGGCTTACCCAATAAAACAGTCCGCAGTCCCTCTCGATAGATACGCCCTAAGTTAGATCCCCTGATCATCTCTGCAGCCTTATCTTCTACCATTTTTATCTGCTTTGCCCTAAGCTTTGGAGGAACAGGATCTACATCATCAGGAAAATCTATTTCAGCTTCTATCTCAGCCATTATTCTTTTTAACTGATTCCGCATATCTCTGATCTTACCTGAAACACCGCCCCTCAACTGCCTACAGGCCAGTTCAGCCCCTTTATTGCTTTGAGCCCTGATCAGATCAAGCACAGCTTCAGCTTGTGCTAGATCAATTCTTCCGCTTAAAAAGGCCCGTTTAGTGAACTCACCCGGCTCTGCCAAGCGCGCACCCTTTTTTAATACAAGATCCAGCACTCGTCGCACAGGTATGACTCCACCATGACAATAAATCTCCACCACATCATCCCTGGTATAACTACGGGGTGCTCTCATCACAGTTATCAAAACCTCATCTAAAATATCACCGTCATCATCACAAATATATCCCAGGTGCAGGGTATGAGATGCTGTTTTGCTTAAATCCAGATCTTTTTTACGCGGTTTAAAAATGGAAGCAGCCAAGTCCACTGCCCCTTCACCGCTGAGCCGCACAATGCCAATAGCTGCTTCTCCCAAGGTTGTACCTAGTGCAGCTATCAGATCATTTTGCTGCATGATCATCACCACCTAAAAATACTTTCAGTTTATCAAACTGCAATAAAAATCATGGCCACTTTATATAAAAATAAGGGGAAGCAATTCCCCTTTTATCCCTTACATAGATATTTTTCAGATTTTTATACACCACCAGGCCTGTAACAAATAACAACCTTACGGTATGGTTCCTCTCCCTTGCTGGTAGTTGTTACGTTATCACTGTTTTGCAGTTCCAGGTGAATGATGCGCCTTTCCTGGGGTGTCATTGGTTCAAGCATGATATCTTTTTTAGTCCTGCAAACCTTTTCCGCAGTTTTTCTAGCTAAACGCCTCAGGGATTCCTCTCTTCGTTCCCGATAGCCTTCTGCATCAAGAATGATCTTTATTTTTTCTTCTAATTTATTATTTACTGACAAATTTGTTAGCATCTGTAAAGCATTAAGGGTTTTACCTCTTCTGCCGATTAAAAACCTAACATCTTCACCTTCAAAATCAACATGCCAATAACCATCTAGGTAGTAGATACTGAAATCTACATCAAAATCTAGAGCTCTAATTACATCATTAAAATATTCTCTGATTATCTCTTTCGGTGATTCTTTTACCGTTACCCTGACCTTTGCCTGCTTGCCTCCGATCAGTCCTAAAAAACCCCTAGAACCATTTTCCAACACATCTATATCAACCTGATCACGTGACACTTTAAGCTTATCAAGGGCAATTTGAACAGCTTTCTCAACAGTGCTGCCCTCTGTTACAATCTCTTTCATGCCTTTGACCCTTCTCCCTTCTCTGCTTTTACTGATCTGTTGATGACAATCATTTCTATAGCACTGACCAGACTAAACATAACCCAATAAAGGGTCAACCCAGCAGGGAGTGTGCGGGCGATCCACCCAACAAACAAAGGCATAACAATCAGCATTGTTTTCTGTGTTTGATCGATTTTTCCTGCAGTGGCCATACTTGACATAAACTGCTGTCCAAAGGTGGCTATGACAGTTAATATGGGTAGGATAATCGGATCTGGTTGTCCTAGATTGCCAATCCACAAAAATTCAGCTTTAGATAGATCAACGAAAGGAGGGTGTTTTACAGGATCAAAAAATACTCTCAGAGTATTGAACAGAGCAATTATAATAGGCATTTGAATCAGCAGGGGAAGACAACCACTGAAAGGGTTTGCTCCCATATCTTTATACAATTTCATAATCGCCTGCTGAGCCTTTTCAGGTTTATCTTTGTACCTCTCCTGAATGGCTTTAATCTTGGGTTGCAGTTCCTGCATCACCCGCATTGACCTCATTTGGGATCTAGTCAGCGGAAAAAGAATTGCTTTCACAGCAATTGTGAAAAAAATAATCGCTAAACCATAACTAGGAACATTCAACAACTCTGATGCCAAATAAAAGTATTGAAGTATGTGGCTGAAACCATCGATAACTGCACTCCACAAATTCTATCCCGCCACGCTACAACTTGCCGGGCAGGGTCACCTCCTAAATTAGATTTATCATGGTACCGGGTCATAACCCCCTTTAGAAAAGGGGTGGCACCTGGCCAGCCTCCACAAAATTAATCCCACAGCACGCCATAATTTGTGTTTTTCCAGCGCTTGAATAGAGTAAACCGAACAAGAGGGATAGAACCGGCAAACTGGTAGATGCCATGACGACCAATACTTCTGATATAATTTAATTGTAAAAATTAAAACTCTTTTCAGCATAATATTTTACCTATCATAATGATTATACCCGAATACTCAGTCGAAAAGTTTAACTTCCGACCAATCGGTCATCATCAGAAGCAGGATCGATTTCTAATTGACTTTTCTTGATCAGGTACTCAAAATCCTTTTTCAGATCCTCATAACTGGCATTAACTGCTTCACTGCGGGTGTTAATCACCAGATCATAGCTTCTTTTAATATTTTTGCTATACTGCTTAAAAATCTCCCTGATCCTTCTTTTAAGCCTATTTCTTAAAACCGCTTTCTTGATTTTTCGGGACGGCACAATACCCAGTCTTGTGCTTTTTTGATCATCCCTTTTCAAAGAATGCAAAACAAAGTAATGAGAGAAAAACAAATCACCATACTGGTAGGCTCTTTTAAAATCGGTGTTTTTGCGGATGCGGTTTTTATCAGATAACAAAATGCACCTCACAAAACAGGTTTTAAGCAGTCAATCTCTTCCGCCCTTTTGCCCGGCGCCTGCGGATCACATTGCGCCCTGCCTTGGTCCTCATCCTCTTGATAAAGCCGTGTACTCTTTTCCTTCGCCTTTTTTTCGGTTGATAGGTCCTTTTCATTTTTTCCAATCCCTTTCTTTCATTTATTCTTTGCTGGCAGTATATTACTAAAGTTTATTATAAAGTAAATTCTTTAATATCCTTATACCTATTATTTTCCTGTTTGCTTAGGATTTATAAGCTGAAAGTTCCAGTAATAGACTGCCAATACAAAAAATTTTTATCATTATTTTTTATGTCTTTTTTAATTATAGACGACTCCTATGCTATGTCAAGCAAGAGAATCCTTACATTTAGGCATCTTGTAGCGCTTTTAAATCTTTGTTATATTTAATGAGAGCACATAGTTATTAACAGTTTATTAACAGATTGTGGATATACTAAACAGGGGTGGAATCGAGATTGATAAAAACAAAACTTTATGATATTTGGAATGATGTTTTAGAGATATTAAAAAAAGAGCTTGATGCACACAGCTATTCCACCTGGGTTAACACAACCAGCCCACTGGCCTATCATGATGGAACACTGGTTATCTTAACACTAAATGAATTTTCCCGCGATTGGATGGAAACACGATTTAGTGCACTGATCCGCTCACATTTAGAGTATAAATACGGCATCAATTTTACACTGCGCTTTATTACTCCGGATAATAAAGACAATATCTTTATTCCTAGGGATGAACAGCCTGCTTTAAACCCCAGATATACCTTTGATTCCTTTGTGGTAGGCAACAGCAACAGGCTTGCCCATGCAGCATCCCTTGCTGTAGCTGAATCCCCCAGCAAGGCATATAACCCTCTTTTTATTTATGGAGGTGTTGGCTTGGGTAAAACCCACCTGTTGCATGCCATCGGCCATCATGTTATGCAACATTATAAAGATTACAAAGTTGTTTATGTTTCCTCTGAAACATTTACTAATGAACTGATCAATGCAATTAAGGATGATCAGACCGTTGAGTTCCGCAACAAATACCGCCGTGTCGATGTTTTGTTGATCGACGATATTCAGTTTTTAGCTGGTAAAGAAAGAACTCAGGAGGAATTTTTCCATACCTTTAATGCTTTACATGAAGCAGATAAACAGATCATTATTTCTAGTGACCGGACACCTAAAGATATTCCGACACTGGAAGATCGTCTGCGGTCCCGTTTTGAATGGGGATTGATCGCAGATATTCAGCCACCTGATTTGGAAACAAGGGAAGCCATCTTAAGAAAGAAAGCACAAATGGAAAACATTGATATCCCTGATGAGGTTATCTTTTTTATTGCCACAAATGTTAAATCAAATATCAGAGAATTAGAGGGAGCACTCTTACGGGTAATAGCCTATGGTAACCTCAACCATAGGGAGATCGATCTTGATCTGGCAAAGGAAGCTCTCAAAGATGTTGTTTCAGGAAACCAAAAAAGAAACATCACCATTCCTATGATCCAAAAGGTGGTTGCACAATATTTCAATATGAATGTAGAGGATTTTAAATCACGCCGCAGAACCAGAAATGTTGCCATTCCACGTCAGATTGCCATGTATATCTGCCGTGAATTAACTGATGCCTCACTGCCCAAAATAGGACAGGAATTCGGCGGCCGTGATCACACAACAGTTATTCATGCTTGTGAAAAGATCAAAGAATATATAGAAAATGATGCTGAAATTGATAATGCAATTAAAAATATATTTGAAATACTGAATAGTTCCACATAGTTATCAACGATCATTCCCCACAATTTAACTATTTATCCACAGATCCTTAATTTAAATTTCCTTGAGAAAACAAAGGATAAAAGAATAATACACAATATACCGCGCCATATTACTGATCCTCCTACTATTCTATTAATAAAATATAAAAATTATTCGCCAAAAGGAGGTTTTTTATTTTGAAAATTATCTGCCAAAAAAATGAACTAGCAGCTGCACTTACTTCACTCTGCCGGATCATTCCCAACAGGACCAATTTGCCTATTCTTAATGGATGCCTCTGCGAGGCTCGTGAGCAAACACTGACACTACAGTGCACAGATTTAGAGATAACCATGAAAATAATAATATCTGCTCAAGTTGAGGAGGAAGGAAGCACTGTTGTTTTAGCCAGATATCTTTCCGATTTAGTGAAAAAACTGCCCGGCGAAGAGGTTGTATTATCCTGGAGCGAGGAGGACAGTTTGCTTGATATCAATTATGGTGCATCTTCAAGTAAACTGCATACATGGAGAGCAGATGACTTTCCACCTAGCAGGGAAAAACCCACTGAAAGAAAGGTATATTTTCAGGGAGGCCTGTGGAAAAGAATAACACGAAAAGTCCTTTCTGCAGCTGCTCAACAGGAGGCCAGGATCAATTATGCCGGTGTTTATATGCAGTTTCTGGAAGACAGCATCAAACTGGCGGCAACAGATGCCTACAGGCTGGCTGTGATCAAAATACCTAATAACAGCGGTATCAAAGATTGTGATCTTTTTATACCAGCAAATGCTTTAATTGAGGTAAACCGCCTGGCTGCTGATGGGGATGAACTGGAGATAGCATGGAATGAGGGCTTGATCTGTTTTTCTTCCCAAAACTTTATGCTTTCCAGCCGTTTAATCAACTCACAATTTCCTAATTATGAAAAAGTGATCCCTGAACAGCCTGAACTGACCATTGAGGTAGATAAGAACAGCCTGCAGACCGCTTTGGAAAGGGCTTCACTTTTTATATCACCTGATGAACATTATGCTATTGCCAGTCTCCAGATAGATAATAATCTGCTTACTGTGAAAGCACATGCTGTTGATGTAGGCTCACTTCGGGAAGAGATAGCTCTGCTCAGTCCTGTGGAGGGGGAATGCAATGTTGAGTTTAATGCTAAATACCTTTTGGAACCCCTCCAGGTGCTGGATCAGGAAAAGGTTACTCTCTGTTTTAATGGTGAAAGGGGCCCTGCTGTTTATAGGGAAGAGAGTGAAGATGAATCTTACCTCCATCTGGTAAGCCCGGTTTGTCCGGTGGGTTAGGTCAAATATGCTGAAGTATTTATACTTGAACAATTTTCGCAACTATGAAAATTTAGAATTTATGCCAGAGGAGAAGTTTATTATCTTTACCGGAGCCAATGGTACCGGTAAAAGCAATCTCTTAGAAGGCATCTATTATCTGGGTACTGGTTACTCTTTTCGTCAGGCCCGTGATGAAAACCTGGTCCGCTTTGGGTCCGATTATTTCGCGATCAGTGGAATTGTCAGTTGTGCAGGTGTGGACTACAAAATTGATGCCCTTTATCAAAGAGAAAAGAAAAGAAAAATAATCAAAATTAACAATAAAAGGGTTTTGCCTGGAAGTTGCTCATCCTACCTGCCTGTTGTTATCTTTTCGCCCCAGGATCTGATCCTGATCAAGGGTGCGCCCTCAGTAAGAAGACGCTTTCTTGATCTATTGGTCAGTCAATTAAAACCGCAGCATAGTAAGGACCTGCACTATTATAACAATGTTCTGCTACAGCGCAACAAGCAACTGCGAAGTATAAAAACTACTGATGCCGATCTTTTTCCCTGGGAAAAGCAGTTATCCTCTTTAGGAGCCCGCATTTGGAAAAGAAGGATATCTGTTTTTTCCCAATTGATTGATTACAGTTCTGAGGTTTTTGCGTCATTAAGCAGGGGAAGAATATTAAGAGGCGAGTATAAGTTTCAAATTAATGGAATTAAAGAGAGTGATGATCTAGCTAAATTACAAGGTCTTTTATTAGATGCATTGCAAAAGGCAAGGCCTAATGACAGAAAAGTAAAGTTCACTACAGTTGGACCCCACAGGGAGGATTTTTGCTTATATTTAAATGATCATGAGGCACGACTTTATGCTTCCCAGGGTGAACAAAGGTTGATTTCTTTAGCCTTGAAGGTGGGTCAGTACCAACTGCTCTCTCTAGAGAAAAGGGCTGAGCCGGTATTGCTGTTGGATGATGTTTTTTCAGAGTTAGATGAAAAACACAGGGTTTTGGTTTTGGATGTTATGAAAAAGGGGAGCCAGGTGTTCGCTACTACAACAGCATCATTCAAAGAGGAGTATGGGAGGAGAAAAGCGCTGACCAGCCATATTACGATGGTATATCCGAAAAACTTTTAATAAGGAGGATATATTATGTTCCTGCACATCGGCGGTGAGATGATGGTCCCTCTTGAAAAAATAGTGTTGATCATTGATCTTGAATATGGCAGTTATGAGGATGCGACCAAAGAGTTTTTAAGCCTGGCTTTAGTAGAAAAAAAGGTTTTCTATGTAGGGAATAAAGAGAGGAGCAGAAGTGTGATCATCACAGATGATCACATTCTATACACACCCATATCAGTTGATACATTAACAAAAAGATCACAGAATTGCTATATGTAGGGAATCATGTTTTCCCTAATTTTGCTGGTATGCTATAATTGATCTGATTTACTAATAAGTTGCGGCCTGTGAGGAGGCTGAATTCATGCAGCAGGAGAACGATTATATGAAGAACAACGGCAGTTATGATGCCACCCAAATCGAAGTATTGGAAGGTATGGAGGCTGTGCGCCGCCGTCCTGGTATGTATATCGGCAATACTTCAAGCAGGGGGCTGCACCAACTGGTTTTTGAATTGATCGACAACAGTGTTGATGAAGCACTAGCTGGATTTTGTGATGTCATCACTGTAACATTGCATAGTGATGGCAGTGTTACGGTCAGTGATAATGGTAGGGGGATACCGGTTGATATTCATCCCCAAACAGGGCGTCCCGCAGTTGAAGCTGCTTTGACCCTGCTCCATGCAGGTGGTAAATTCGGTGGCCATGGTTATGAGATCTCAGGCGGCCTGCACGGTGTGGGCCTTTCTGTGGTCAATGCCCTTTCCCGCTGGCTGGAGGTTCAGATTAAAAGGGACGGAAAGCATTATATGCAGAAATATGAGCGGGGAAAGGTTAAATCAGATTTAAAAGTGATCGGGGCCACAGATGGTACAGGAACCAGTATTCGCTTCTTACCTGATGATCAGATCTTTACTGTAACTGAGTTTAATAGAGATTATTTAGCAGCCCGAATAAGGGATCTCTCTTTTTTGAATAAAGGACTGCGCTTGATCCTGATCGATGAGGTTGAAGGGACCAGTAAGGAGTTTTACCATAAGGGAGGCATAGCTGATTTTGTTAGAAGCCTTAATAAAAATAAAGAGGTACTCCACGCAGAGCCCCTCTACTTTGAAACAGTAAAGGATCAGGTAATGGTGGAGCTATCCCTCCAGTATCACACCGGTTATGTTGATAATATCTATTCCTTTGTGAATAATATCCATACCCATGAAGGGGGAACCCACGAAACCGGGTTTAAAACTGCATTGACCCGTGTGATCAATGACTATGCCAGGCGTTACGGGATAATTAAAGATAATGATGAAAAATTGACTGGGGAGGATACCCGGGAGGGCCTGACTGCTGTTTTGAGTGTTAAAATGAAAGAACCTCAATTTGAGGGGCAGACCAAGACAAAACTGGGCAACAGTGAGGTGCGAGGTATAGTTGATTCAGTGACCAGCGATTACCTCAACACCTTTTTTGAAGAGAACCCTGGGCCTGCCAAATTAATTGTGGAAAAGGCTGTGCAGGCCTCTCGGGCGAGAGAGGCTGCCAGAAAAGCCAGGGAATTGACAAGGAGAAAGTCTGCCCTGGACCATCTGAGCCTTCCGGGAAAGCTGGCTGATTGTGTTTCTAAAAAACCTGAGGAATGCGAACTTTATATTGTTGAGGGTGACTCTGCAGGCGGTTCTGCCAAACAGGGGCGGGACCGGCGCTATCAAGCCATACTGCCTTTAAGGGGTAAGATCCTCAATGCTGAAAAGGCGCGCCTGGATAAACTGCTGGCCAATGAGGAGATAAAAAATATTATTACTGCTATCGGAACCGGTGTTTTGGATGATTTTGATCTGAGCAAAGCGCGCTACCACCGTATTGTGATCATGAGTGATGCAGATGTTGACGGTTCCCATATCAGGACCCTGTTGTTAACCTTCTTTTACCGCTATATGCGCCCCTTGATCGAAGCGGGTTATGTTTATATTGCACAGCCCCCCCTCTACAGGGTGCAAAGAGGTAAGAAGATTCAGTATGTTTACAGCGACCAGGAACTGGATAGACTGCTGAAAAATATGAATACCAACAATGTTACTATTCAGCGGTTTAAAGGACTTGGTGAAATGAACGCTGATCAACTCTGGGAAACCACCATGGACCCTCAAAATCGCACCATGCTTCAGGTCACTTTGGAGGATGCTGTTCTAGCAGATGAGATCTTCACCATTTTGATGGGTGAGAAGGTAGAACCTCGCAGGGAATTCATTCAAACCCATGCCAGAGAAGTAAGGAATCTGGATGTGTAGAGTGGTGTTTGGTGGTTAGTGGTTGGTCGTTGGTTTTGGGGAAGTATGGGGACCTTCTTTTTGCTGCCTTCTTCTTCCTGGGTTTAGATCACCTGACAGGGGGCGGTAGACTGTTGCGTGAATGGCGTGACAAGTGCGACAGGGGGAGGGGGTCCTTTATGAGTCAAAGAGACTGTCCCCTAGACTCATTAACTCTTTTTGTGCCAGTGGATCGTCCCCTGATCGAACGGTTTATCCCTGCTAGCGCAGCGACCTGCGAAGGTTGTTACTTGCCCTTGACGAAGGGGCAGCAAATGACAGCCAAAGCGATATACTGTAGTACAATATGACAGTCCCCACTTAGCCGGAAGAACTACCTAATCGTTAATTTCAAGATGACAAAAGTTAGTGATACGACACCTAATTTAACGTTCAAAATCTGACATCAGACCTCCGGCATCCCACTTCTAAAATGGATGGCGTCATAGGAACCGATTGGCTGTCGTCTGGGGAAAGTATATGGGCAAGTTAAACCGAAGCTTATGTCGCAAGCGGCAGGGATAAAAGATCGCAAAGGGGGACAGTCCTGGTGATCGGTCCGATCGGTCAACCTGTCCCCCTGATCGCTCTGATCGGTTTTATAATTTCTGTTGGTAGTCGTAGATCATCCTGCTGATGGTGGCAATATTGCCGAATCCCTGGTCGGGGTCTTCGACATTATAGGAATATACCACAATGATAAAGGGGCGTTTCCCATAAACTATTCCTACATCACTGGGGCATCCCCAGATAAAACCTTCTTTGTGGGCTACTTTCACCATATCTGGTAGATTGAGAGGGATACCCTCATTGTAGATGCCGTTGGCCATATCATCCAGCAAGCGGGCGATATTGGCGTCTGTCTGTGACCAATTTAAGGCCACTTTGAGGTAAGTGCCCATATCCCGTGGTGTGATCCAATTATTTCCGTTAGGGTAAACTGTGGTGCCTCCTATTTCCCTCATAAAGTTGGCAACACTGCCTTTACCTACAAAGTCCCGCAGCATATTATAAGCTATGTTATCACTGGTGGTGATGGCCTGGGTAGTCAGTGACCTGAGTGTCAGTTTATCACCATCTTTGATGCTGAACTGCAGGATGCCGCTCCCTCCCTGGTAGTGCTGAGCAGCATGGTAAGTTAGTTTTTGCTGCCAGTCTAAAATGCCCTGGGAGACCAGTTTGTTGATAAAGAGCACAGTGGGAAATTTAACAGTGCTGGCAGCTGGGAAGGCGTCATCTGCTTTGATGCCAAAGGATCTGCCGGTGTACAGGTCTTCAAAATAGACACCATAGATACCTGGTTGGCTGGCAAGATAATTGTTGATCTGCTGTTCTAAGGCCCGGTATGTGGGATCTGTATTATTATCAGGGATAGAGAGGACCTGGCCCGGATAGATCAGATCACTATAAAGACCGTTACTGGATTTGATGGCCTCCACTGTTGTGCCAAACCTTTGAGCGATGAGCCAGAGGCTGTCCCCTGCTTTAACCGTATAGCTGGCGGCAAAAGCGGTCAGTGGGAAAATAAACAGTGAGATAGATAAAAAGAGAGGAATCAGCAGTTTGATTTTGTTGTGCTGAAACATTAAAACACCTCCTGTCAAGTTGGTGTCTCCCATGTTTAATTACAGCATAAACAGGTGAAAATATCATTAAAAATGGTAATTAGTTGGTTATGTAATCACTGGATATAACGGAATAACTGTTCAGTATTTCGTTTTAGTGGTCAAAGTACAGCAAATTGTTTGGCAATTGTGATGAGCAGGTTTATAATTAACTTGAAGGAGGAGATGTGATGCCGACCGGCAGTTCGGTTATTCCGATAGACATCAATGAAGAGGTAAAAAGGTCTTATCTAGACTATGCCATGAGTGTCATCGTAGGCAGGGCACTGCCCGATGTACGTGATGGGCTTAAACCGGTGCAGAGAAGAATTTTATATGCTATGTATGATGCAGGCATAACCCCAGATAAGCCTTATAAAAAGAGTGCAGTTGTAGTAGGTAATGTGTTGGCACGCTACCATCCCCATGGGGACGCTGCTGTTTATGATGCCCTGGTGCGCCTGGCTCAGGATTTTGTCTGCCGCTACACTCTAGTGGACGGACACGGCAACTTCGGTTCCATAGATGGTGATGCACCGGCGGCTATGCGTTATACAGAGGTGCGGTTGGCACCTATCTCCCTGCAGATGCTGGCAGATATTGAACAGGAAACTGTGGATTTTATCCCCAACTATGATGAATCCACAAAGGAGCCTGCGGTTCTGCCCAGCCGCATTCCTAACCTGTTGGTCAATGGTTCTGCAGGGATCGCGGTAGGGATGGCTACCAATATTCCTCCCCATAACTTGAGTGAGGTGATCGATGGATTGGTTCATCTGATCGATCACCCTGAGGCAACCATTGATGATCTGATGAAACATATACCTGGCCCTGATTTCCCTTCAGCCGGTTTCATCTTAGGCCGTGACGGCATCAGGGATGCCTATACCAAAGGCCGGGGTTCTATAGTGATGAGGGGCAAGGCAGAGATCGAGAAGGGCCCAGGGAATAAAACACAGATCGTGATCACTGAACTTCCCTATCAGGTCAATAAAGCCCGTTTGATCGAAAGAATTGCACAACTGGTGCGGGAAAAGAAGATCGAAGGGATCAGCGATCTGCGGGATGAGTCGGACCGCACCGGTATGAGGATTGTCATTGAGGTAAAAAAGGATGCCAATCCCCAGGTGATTCTGAACAGGCTTTACAAACACACCAGTTTGCAGGAAACTTTTGGTGTGATTATGATCGCTTTAGTTGATGGGGAACCCCGAACCCTCAATTTGAAACAGGTATTGGATTATTATCTGCAGCACCAGGTTACAGTGATCAGGCGAAGAACCCAGTACCAATTAAGGCGCGCCCAGGAACGATTGCACATTGTGGAGGGTTTGGTTATAGCTCTTGATCACATCGATGAGGTGATCGATCTGATCAGGTCCTCGCGAACTGATCAGGAGGCCCACAGTGGCTTGATGGAGCAGTTTGGCCTCAGTGACAAACAGGCCCAAGCTATTTTGGATATGCGGCTGAGGCGCTTGACCGGGCTGGAACGGGAAAAGGTATTGGATGAGAAAGAGGAGTTAGAAAAGAGGATCAGCTATCTAGAAGCACTGTTGGCCAGTGATCAGAAGATCAAGGGTGTTGTGCGCAAAGAACTTTTGGAGATCAAGAAAAAGTTCGGAGATGAGCGCAGAACTGTGATCACTGCTAAGAAATCGGAGTTTAAAGTAGAGGATATCATACCTGATGAATATGTGGTGGTCACCCTAACGAGGCGCGGGTATATTAAAAGGATCCCGGTGAACACTTATAAGGGTCAGCACAGAGGTGGGAAGGGGATCACCGCACTGTCTACAAAAGATGGGGATCTGGTGGAACAGCTTTTTGTGGCCTCCACCCATAGCTATCTGCTCTTTTTCACCAATAAAGGAAAGGTCTACAGGATCAAGGTCTATGATATTCCTGAAGGTTCCCGGCAGGCTAAAGGAACCGCACTGGTCAACCTGATTCCTTTGGATAATGATGAGTGTGTTACTGCCTTAATCCCCTTGAAGGAGTTCAGAGAGGACCGCTACCTGTTTATGGCTACCAGACAGGGTGTTGTGAAAAAGGGTGTTTCAAGCGATTATGATGCTGTGAGAAAGGATGGGCTGATTGCCATCCGCTTACACCCAGGTGATGAACTAATCGGTGTCAGGCTTACAGAAGGAAACAGCGATTTGATGCTGGTCACCAAATATGGTAAATCCCTCTGCTTTAATGAGAAAGATGTGCGCTGTATGGGTAGGACAGCCTATGGTGTCTTGGGTATCCGCCTGGATCCCGGGGATGAAGTTGTGGGTATGGAACGGCTGGGGCAGGCTAATCAGGTGCTGGTAGTAACAGAAAAAGGTTATGGCAAACGCACCGAATTGAAGGAATACCGCCTGCAGAAAAGGGGCGGCAAAGGGATCATCACCTTAAAGGTTACAGAACGCAATGGACAGCTGGTATCTGCTAAGGTGGTTAATGAGCGGGATGAAGTGCTTTTGATGAGCAGTGATGACATCATCATCCGCATCCCGGTCAAAGAGGTCACCTTACAAGGGCGCAACACACAGGGTGTCAGGCTGATGCGCTTGAATGAGGATGAACGGGTGGTGGCGGTGGCTAAAGTGCCTCCAGCAAGTATCAATGATGTGGAAAAAGTCGATTAATCTATTGCCTGCAGTTGGTAGGTAAAGTAAAATAATTTATTGACCTTGTTTTTAACGAAGGGACGGGAATCATGATGAAGAAGGATTTAGTCAACAAATTTATCGGCGGTGTGATCATGGATGTAACCACACCGGAGCAGGCAAAAATTGCCGAGGCCGCGGGGGCCTGTGCAGTAATGGCTTTAGAGCGAGTTCCCGCTGATATTCGGGCAGCAGGTGGTGTGGCCCGCATGGCTGATCCCGATGTGATTTTACGGATTATGGATGCAGTTTCCATCCCGGTGATGGCCAAGGCGCGCATTGGCCATTTTGTGGAGGCCCAGATTTTGGAAGCATTAGGTGTCGATTTTATTGATGAAAGTGAGGTTCTCACACCTGCTGATGAGAACTATCATATCGACAAACACCAGTTCAAGGTGCCCTTTGTCTGTGGTGCCCGCAACCTAGGGGAGGCACTGCGCAGGATCGGTGAAGGGGCGGCTATGATCCGCACTAAAGGTGAGGCGGGAACTGGAAATATTGTTGAGGCTGTGCGCCATATGAGAACTGTGCAGGACGAAATCCGCTGGCTTAAAGGGCTCCCGCAAGAGGAGTTAATGTCTGCAGCAAAAAAACTGGGTGCACCCTATGAGTTGGTAAAAGAGGTGGCCTCAACAGGGAAACTGCCTGTGCCCAATTTTGCTGCAGGTGGGGTGGCAACACCGGCTGATGCAGCTCTGATGATGCAGTTGGGAGCTGATGGTGTTTTTGTGGGTTCAGGGATTTTTAAATCTGCGAACCCAGAAGCAAGGGCAAAAGCTATTGTGGCTGCTGTGGCCAACTATAATGATCCTAAAGTGCTGGCAGAGGTCTCCAAGGGACTGGGTGAGGCGATGCCCGGTCTGGAGATCAGCAGCATGCCTCCTGAAGCTCGCCTGGCTGGAAGAGGCGGGGAATAAAGGGAGAGATACTTTTAAAAACTTTTTGAGACTGTACAGGGCATAGAGAGATCTATGCCCTTTTTTTTATTTTTTTCTAGATCAAGTAGAATAGATCCATTAGAATATTAAAAAAAAACTAAACAAGAAAAGTCTGACCGACTGGCTGTTTAAAATGGGGGCTTGATGATGATCAATAAATAATTACCAGGGGGGTTAAACTGTTATTAGCTGTATTTATTTGGACAAGCAAGGGCAGGCAGACTAAAGGAACAGCCACTCCGGCTGGTGTTTGTCATACCCTGCTCAAGGGCAAGAAAAATTGCTGTACTGGCAGGGACTTAATAACAGAAAGTAGCCGACCACCTGGTACCAAATATAGATGAAGGGGTGAAAGATGTGCGTTTGGAAGTGGGAAATATTTTGATCAAAGATATCCAGTTTGGGGACAGGACCGAAGTGAAAGAAGGGGTTCTTTTTGTAAACAGAGATGAATTGGCTAAAGTTGCCGGTGAAGATGACCGGATAGCATCAGTGGAAGTATATCTGGCAAAACCAGGTGAAGAAATAAGAATTATCCCAGTCAAGGATGTGATCGAACCCCGGATTAAGGTATCAGGAAAGGGAGGGGTTTTCCCCGGTCTGATCAGTAAAGTGGATACTGTTGGGGAGGGGAGAACCCATGTCCTCAAGGGTGCAGCTGTAGTAACAACGGGGAGGATAGTTGGTTTCCAGGAGGGTGTGATCGATATGGCAGGGCCTGGTGCCGAGTATACACCCTTTTCTAAAACCATGAATGTTGTGCTCAAAATAGAACCTGTTGAAGGGCTGCACCAGCATGAGCATGAAAGGGTAGTAAGGCTGGCAGGTTTAAGGGCGGCAGAGTACCTGGGCAGAGCAGGACAGAATGTTGAGCCTGATCATATTGAGGTTTATGAAACAAAGCCGCTGCTGGAGCAGGTCAAGGAATACCCGGACCTGCCGAAAGTGGTCTATGTATATATGCTGCAGACCCAGGGGCTTTTGCACAACAGCTATGTCTACGGTGTTGACGCCAAACAGATCATACCCACCTTTATTTATCCCACAGAGGTGATGGATGGGGCAATAGTCAGCGGGAATTGCGTTTCCGCCTGCGATAAGAACCCCACCTATATCCATCAGAACAACCCGGTCATTCATGACCTCTATGAGCGGCACGGCAAAGACTTGAATTTCATCGGCTGTGTGATTACCAATGAGAATGTTACTTTAGCTGATAAAGAGCGTTCCTCCAACATGACCGCCAAACTGGTGGAGTTTCTCGGTGCAGATGGAGTGATTATTTCTGAGGAGGGCTTTGGCAACCCTGATACAGATCTGGTCATGAACTGCTATAAGATTGAGGAAAAAGGGATCAAAACCGTATTGATCACCGATGAGTATGCAGGAAGGGATGGCGCCTCCCAGTCGCTAGCTGATTCCACTGAAAAGGGGGATGCTGTGGTTTCCACAGGGAATGCCAATGAGATCATTAAACTCCCTCCCATGAAAACAGTGATCGGCTATCCGGAGGTTGCTGATATTATCGCTGGAGGGACTGATGGCAGTTTAGCTGAAGATGGGAGCATCACTGCTGAGCTTCAGATCATTATAGGTTCTACCAATGAG
>DULM01000239.1 GCA_012840405.1 Syntrophomonadaceae bacterium
GGCTTTCTTGGCGGTTGATTTAACCTTCTTCAGTAGATTTTTAAACAACCTTCATCCCTCCTTTATTTTAATCTGGCACAAAGACTAGCTTTGCTCCACCAAAACTAGCCTGTGCTGCTGTGTTGTTAGTCTCCATCTCCACCTTACCATTGCACTTTGCCAAAAGTTCGGCTATTCGCTGTCGCCGTTCTTCCGGTGTCATATCATTAATCTCTGCCTTTATGTCAGCAGCAATAGGGCCTCCACCTTTGCCGGTGATCTCAAAGGCACTCTTCTCCTTGTACTTTTCCGGCTTGGCACCTTTCAACAGGAAAATAAGCAAGGTATTGCTATATTTCTGCACTGTACCGACCTTTTTCCCTTGGTAGAACACGGGTTCTGACACGCCCTCAACAGCTCGGCGCCAGGCCTCCTGCTCCAATCTGTCTGCTGCTATTTCGGTGGCTTCATCAAATGCCTTGCGGTAGTTTTCGTTCTTCTCATACCAACAGTAATGTCTAGAACGAGCAACCTTTGCCATTACTGCTGCCTGGGATATGTTTCCTGTCTCAGAATATGCAGCTAAAAACGCCCTCTGTTTCGGTGTCAATCTATCTTTTTTATATTGTCCTTTTTTGTCTTTCTCTACCATTGGCACACCTTCTTTCTAATAGGACCAGCGGACATTTAGTCAGTTTTACCTCTATTTTGCGGTTTGACATGGCATCAACTCCTGCCAGCGGGTCAGGGCTTTTAGATAGCTTTTTTCGTTGTCTGCTATAGGTGTAACCTCAACCTTTCCATCTGGGTTTATTTTTAGCAAAATAAATATAGTTTCACTGTTCCCACTTACTGAATGTTCGCTTTCACTCATCAGGGATCACCTCCTCCCTGAAAAACACGATCTGCCACTTTTGATTCCCCATTTGTGGTTTAGGGTTTACCAACTTAAACATCCGCTCTGAAGCTTTACAGCGAAACTCATCCAAAAGATCATGAGCATTATTCAGCATATTAAGCAGCTTTTTTGAATTCAGCAGTTCTTGATAATCAGGGTTATTCATGAAGTCATATAGTTTGTTCATGATCTCCTGGATTTCTTTACCCATTGCCTTCCAGTTTTCATAATTCTGTTTTTTATCCACAGACAGACTCCTTTCTGATCTGAAGTTTTCTGAAGTAAGGATTTAAAAAGTCTTTCCCTCCTGATATAAACCGGTACAAGCGGTACAATAACCCTGAAACCCTTGATAATACTGGCTTTATTTTGTACCGGTTACCGGTCCAATACCGGTACACTTTTTATATAAACCGGTCCAATGCAATTCGCTTGTCTCTGTTTTTGTACCGGTTTCTGTTTATTTTGGACCGGTTTTGTACCGCTTTTTTTTGAAACCGGTACACTCTCAAACACTTGATGTTATCAGTTTTTTCGGTTGTTTTTCTTCTTTTGTACCGGTTGTACCGGTTTCTGATAGTAGGGAGAAAGTTTTATTTCTGTGTAACTTGAGCACCCTGATTTTCTTTCCCTTTGCTGGTATATACTCAGATACAGCATAACGGCCATGCTCTCTCACTAAAAGGCCTTCCTGGTATAACTGCTCCCTCAATCCCCTCTGACTTACCGTAAAACCGCTGCTGTTTCTGTAAAACTCAACAACCGCCTTGTAGACAATTTCAGGCTGTAGATATAGATAGTCTTCATCCACCCACCCAATAAAGTCGCCGTATCGAATGTAGCCTGGTTTATCAGGGCTTCCGATGTCAAAGCTCATCTCCCAACCGAATTCATCCGGAGTATCAGGCTCTTTTCCTGTGTGGAAACAGGCCAGATGTACTTTCTTTTGTACTAGGAGGGCTTGAAGCGCAGCAACAAACTGCACTGAAGGCCGTTCCTGTTCAATGATCCTCGCCTGCTCTTCTGCCAATTCACAGAATACGCTCCATGACTGCTCTAAATGGTCATTTAACTGTTGCTCATTAATAGCTCCCATGTCATAGAAAAAGCGAAGTGCAAATATAATCCCTATCTGAAGATTTGCCACGGTTTCAGCTAGTCGCCGATGTCCATTGTCTCTTGCCTTATCCCTCAACTCTAAAAAGGTTTGGGTCAATTCATCCTGCAGTTTATTAGTCTGAGGTAATAACCACTCAATAAATGCTCTCATCGTGTGGGGGTAAAAATAGGATTCGTTTTGTGCGGCAGTTAACTTATCTACATCAACGCTACCTTCCTCAAACCTCACGGCTAAATATCGGGCTTGAATTGACTGTATGCTGTTCGGCAACTGCTCGCCAGTAATCATTGTTAAGCATCTGGGGACATATCCTGGGACAGTGGTCAGGTCCGATCTCAACCGTGCTCTCCCTGTTCGGTTAGCTGTAGTTCTGATTAGTCGGTTGGCCTTCCGCTCCAACTGTCGGTTTATGTTGCGATCCTTTTCAGGTGCAAAATCGTCAACAACTAGGGGTATATCTTTCGCCAAAAACGCCAGTTTCTCAAGTGCATTATCGCTGGTTGTCCAACCAGTAGGTAGGGTCTGCGTCGTAAATCTGCCGAAGTGCGATAGAAAAAGTGCAGCAATTGTGCTTTTGAATTTACCGGTTGGGCCCCATAGAAACAGGGTAAAGTCTGGATATAAAAACTCTGCTAACACTGCTCTAAAAGTAGCTGCGAATAGGGGATAGGTGACTTCTTTTTTCCCTACGTTCAGGGTTCTTAAACTGGCCTGAAGTGCTTCGTCTATGTTTTCTGTTTTATCGGGGAGAATATATCTTTTTAATTCTTCCGCCAGCATTACCTCAACTGGCTCATCAAGGCCAACTGCACCGCCACCGTGAAGAAAGCACCATTGCCCGTTAATCTGTCTCCAGCCGGTATGGGTATAAATATGCCTTTCTATTATGTCCTGCGATAGGAGTTCAATTGCTTCCCGCAACTGATCTTTATTTTTATAACCGGCTCTGATTATGGCCCTAGGAGACCAATTCGCTGCTATCCAACTCAAACCGGCAAATTGAGAAGCAGGGATTTCAACATCAGGTAGCTTTTTATTAGTTTCTGTTTGACCCCGCATTAAAAACTGCTGCTGTAATTCGCCGCTTCCATCATCAATAATTCGCTTTTCTTCCTGCCAGGCTACGAAGTTACAAAGTTTTTCTGTAACAACTTCATCGTTACAGATTTTTTCATAACACAGTGCGCCATTCCTTATAGCGTAGGGAGTGAACGCTAATAGTCGCTCTTTTTCTTCTAATATGCCAGGGAATTTTACTACAGCAGCCATGGATGCTCGCTCCTCTCCCGGAAAAGCTGCCATTTTTCCT
This sequence comes from Syntrophomonadaceae bacterium, assembly GCA_012840405.1. Lineage (GTDB taxonomy): Bacteria > Bacillota > DSM-12270 > Thermacetogeniales > Thermacetogeniaceae > DTU068. The sequence goes on from DULM01000239.1 coordinate 3,307, forward strand.
TATCAGTGCCGAATTGGAGAATATTCAAATCTCTTTCAATTGCCGGTATGTAATTGATAAAATCAGTTGCTTTATGAAAATGTATCTGCCTGTAGAGAGTGCACAAATCAAGATACCTTCGTTTGCACCATTCTTGAAGTGCTTTTCTATACTTTTGCTTTCTCTGTTGCTTTCGAATTTTGATTCTCTGTTCACTGGTCAGAGGGCGGTTATGCACCTGAAGGCCAAAGTCGCTGGCGATCATCTTTGCGGCCTCGATGGGCGTGAGGCCATAGATTTGAGCCACAAAGGTCACCGCATCCCCACCAACTCCGCAGCCGAAGCAGAAAAACAAACTTTTTCCCGGGTCCACCGTAAAAGATGGGGTTTTTTCAGGATGGAAAGGGCAGAGAGACTTAAAGTTCCTGCCCTTCCGCTCTAGCTTAAGGCCGGAATAGCGTTCGATTACAGCTAAAATATTAATATTTCGCTTTATTTCATTGAAAATGTCGCTACTGTGTGCTACACTTAAATTAAACATAAGGATCTCCTTTCATCGCCTCCGGATAGCTCGGGGGTTTTTTATAATATGAGTTTTAATTTGTTCTTTACCTCTTCTTCAGGAGGTAAACCAAATTGGCGATCATGCCACGCTCTGAGACCTTCTCTGCTTATTCGTATTGAACGGCCTACCCTTATCGCAGGAAAACCTTCCTGCCGTGTCATTTCATACGCTGCCGCAGTGCCAATTCTCAAGAATTCTTTCAATGTTTTAACGTCGAAGAAAGGCGGTAGCGTGCCCCAATCCAAATTGTTCCAATCCACTAGACATCACTCCTTGTTTCCTCAAACAATACTTCTTCTGGAACTCCTAAAATTTCAGCAACGCCCCGCTTGAATTTCGGATAAGGTTTGCGAGCCCCTTTTTCAATCTGACAAACTAACGAATTAGAAACTTTCAGCTTTTCCGCCAGCTTCTTTATTGTCAAGCCTGCACGTCGCCTCTCAATCTCCAGCTTTGATATAGGCCACATGTTAAGCACCACCTCTTTCTGCTAAATCTCTTGTGTTATGCTTGCTTTCAGTATATAATTTAACTGAACTAACTAACAGTGGGATAAAAATAGTTAGGTAAAGCACCAAAAGGAGGGGAGAAGCTAATAATGATAGGGGTCGGAGATAATTTTATTAAAAACGAAAAACGCTCATATTTTCCTCAAAATAATAATGTTGTTCCCCTTGAAGCAACCGCATGGTTTCGTTTGCGCTATCAGATCAGGGATAACAAGGACGGGTTTTTCTTATCAGCAGTTAGGGACAGCAAGCCAGAATGGTATCAACCAACGGAATACCGA